>JAFSWT010000043.1 GCA_017444395.1 Schwartzia sp. (in: firmicutes)
ATGAACTACAAGGCGGGAAGTGATGTATCTCTTTCCGGCCTTCAACCAAAATTGCATCATTTTCACTCCCGATGTCCATTTTCCCCTTCCCGGGGCGGATACGGGAACACGCAAAAAAGGAGAGAAGCGTTGGCTTCTCTCCATTTTTGCGTGTTCCCGTATCCGCCCCGGGAAGGGGAAAATGGACATCGTGAGTGAAAATGATGCAATTTTGGTTGAAGGCCGGAAAGAGATACATCACTTCCCGCCTTGTAGTTCATGGTCCGGCGGCCATCGAAAAATCGTCCGGCAAAAAAATCGGATTCAAAATTTTTGAATCCGATTTTTTTGCCCCCGCGGGTAAGAATAGCAACGAAGCCATGCTGTATCATCGTTTGCGGCTATACCGGAAAAAGGGGCTTCGCCAAAATTGCGCGTTTTGTGAGGCGGCGGGCTACAGCGTTTCCCAGCCGGCTTCTTCTGTTTTCACGATATTCTCCCGGTCCCCGACCGCCGCCAGCCAGTCAGCGACGGTCTTGCCGACGATGATCTCGCCGGCGGCGATGTCCGCCAGCGGTACGAGGACGAAGGCGCGCTGGGTGAGATACGGGTGGGGCAGTGTCAGCGTCGCGTCCGAAAGCGTGACGCCGGGGATGTGCAGCAGGTCGAGGTCGATGGGGCGCGGGCCCCAGTGCTCGTGACGCTGGCGCCCCAGGCCCTGCTCGATGCGCTGGCAGAGCCGCAGGAGCTGATGCGGCGCGAGATCGGTATGGAGGCAGGCGGCGGCGTTGAGAAAGGGGGGCTGGTCCGTTTTGCCCCAGGGCGGCGTCTCGTAGAGGGCCGAGACCGCTGCGACGGTGACGCCGGGGGCGGCGGCGAGCTGGCGCAGGGCGAGGCGCATGGTTTGGGCCCGGTCGCCGAGGTTCGCCCCCAGGCCGAGGTAGCATTTCATGGCCGTTCCCTCCGCAAGGTGACGCTGACATCGGCGAATTTCCCGGGAATCGGCGCCCGGGGTTTGTGCACCGTGACGCGAAGACGGCGGACGAGGGGATAGCCGGCCAGGACAGCCGCGGCAATTCGTTCGGCCACCGTCTCGATCAGGGCCACCGGCGCGCCCTCGACGATGGCCTGTACCGTTTGAAAGACGGCGGCGTAGTCCACGGTCTTTTCGAGGTCGTCGCTCTCCCCCGCCGGCGCCAGGTCCAGCCAGAGGACGATGTCCACGAGAAACGGCTGCCCCTTTTCCCTTTCGTCGGGCAGGCAGCCGTGATAGCCGAAGAATTCCATGCCGTTGATTTCGATTTTATCCATCCGAATCCGCCCCTTCACAATCAATGGCGTCAATCATGCGGCTCATACGGGCGATTTCCTTCACGTCATGGACGCGCAGCAGGCCGCAGCCCTTCATCACGCCCCACACGCAGGCGGCGCCGGTGGCCTCCAGCCGTTCCTCCACCGGCAAGCCGAGGGCGGCGCCGATGAAGCTCTTGCGGCTCACGCCCAGCAGCCAGGGCCATCGCGCCCCGTCGCCCCGGGTGAGCTCCTCCAGCCGGCGCAGTACCGTGAGATTCGCCGCCGCCGTCTTGCCGAAGCCGATGCCGGGATCGAGGATGAGGTTTTCCTCCGGGACGCCGGCCTCGCGGGCGATCGCCGCCGACCGGGCGAAAAACCGCTGCATGGCGGCGATGATGTCGCCGTCGTATTCTTTTCCCGGCTGGTTGTGCATGACGACCACCGGCAAATGGTGGGCCGCCGCGACGCGGGCCATCGCTCCGGGCTCGGGGGCGTACTGCAGGCCCCAGATGTCGTTGAGGATATGGGCCCCTATTTGCGCCGCCATGGCCGCCGTCTCCGCCCGAAAGGTGTCCACGGAGACCGGCGCCTCCACCGCCGGCAGCACCGCCGCCAGATACGGCCGCAGCCGCTCCGTCTCCTCCTGCGCCGTCAGCGGTGTCGCGCCGGGGCGGGTGGATTCGGCGCCGATGTCGATGATATCCGCGCCCTCCGCCACCATCTGGCGGGCCCGCCGGGCCGCTTTTTCCGGCGTGTCCCAGCGGCCGCCGTCGGAAAAGGAGTCCGGCGTCACGTTGAGGATGCCCATGAGGACGGTCCTTTTCCCCAATGTCAGCCGCCGCCCGTCGGGCCAGCGGTAGTCGCGAACCGCCCGGGCCGTCATTTCGCCCCCATCAATATCTGCCACGCCTGCTGGTGCAGGGCGCTGTCCTCGCGGAAGCGGCCCCGGCTCTCGGCGGTCACGGTGCGGGTGCCCAGCGCCAGCTCGCCCCGGATCATCATGCAGAGCTGCTGCGCCGTCACCACGACCATGACGCCCTCGGAGCCCAGGTCTTCCTCGATGGCGGCGGCGATTTCCTTCGTCAGCCGCTCCTGGAGCTGGGGCCGGTGGGACAGGATGTCCACGAGCTTCGTGAATTTGCTGAACCCCGCCACTTTGCCGTCCCGGGGCAGATAGGCCAGCTCCACCTCGCCGAAGAACGGCACCAGATGATGCTCGCACATGGAGTAGAACGGGATGTGCTTCACCGCCACGATGCCCTGGCTCTCGGCCTCGAACACCTCGCCCCAGACGGGCTTCGTCGCCTGCCCGCAGCCGCTGAAGAGCAGCGCGTACATCTTCGCCACCCGCTCCGGCGTATTCTCCATGCCGGCCGCCCTGAGGTCCAGCCCAGCGCCTCCAGAAAATCACTCATGGCCGCGACGGCCTTTTTCTGGTCCATTGTCATCGCTCCCCGAATTCCTCTACCGATGGGAAACCCCGGTCAATCTCTCGATTTTTTCCAAACACCAGAAATCATTTTCCCAAAAGAAGTATTTGTCCTTGCGCTTCTTGAAAATCCGTGACGGCATATTGATTTCATTTCTCATATTCGCGCCTTCCGTCAGCGTATTCGATATAGGATTGCCCTTTCTCCGTATCATATCCGGCGACAGGAACACCCTTGACCTTTTTTTCCTCGTTTTCAAGACGTATCGCCTCGATAAAGCGGCGTGTCAGTTCGTCGTCGCTTATGCCGCACATAGCGTCAAGCTCATTCATGGCAATCTCTCCTCTGCTGGTTGCGCGGCGCTCCCGCGCCAAAAACCTGATTCCTCTATTTCCAGAACAAATCCCAAAGCTGCTTGCCGATCAGGACCGTGGTCACGCCGATGAACAGCGGCCGCACATAGGATGAACCTTTGGCCAGCGCCATCCGGGCCCCGCAGAAGGCCCCCGCCACCATCGCCAGTCCCATGGGCAGGGCGTAAAGGTACGCCGGCAGCCCCAGCACCGCGAAGGCGAGCAGGCTGGCCAGATTGCTGGCGAAGTTCAGCGCCCGGGCGTTGGCCGCCGCCCCGACAAAATCGAAGCCGACGAGCAAAAACGCGAACAGCAGGAACGAGCCGGTGCCGGGGCCGAAAAAGCCGTCGTAGAAGCCGAACACGAAGGCCACCAGAAAGCTCATCCGGAGCATCCGCCGGTTCATCCCCCGGTAGGTGGAGACGCCGCCCCAGTCTTTCTTGCATACGCTGTAAAGGGCGACGGCAATCAGCATGACCACGATCAGCGGCCGCAAAAAGTCCGGCGAGATCGTCCGCACCACCAGCACGCCAGCCACGGAGCCGAAGAAGGACAGCGGGAAGAGCTTCCGGACCAGCGCCACGTTCATCTTGCCGGAGCGGATGAAGGTCACGAAGCCGGCCAGCGCCCCCATGGTGGAGGCGGCCTTGTTCGTCGCCAGCACCGTGATGGGGGGCAGCCCCGTCCACATCAGCGCCGGAATCGAAATCAGCCCGCCGCCGCCCACCACCGAGTCGATGAAGGCGGCGATGAATCCCATGACGGCCAGAAACGCCGCCGTCCCCAAATCAGGCATCCTGTTTCCTCCTTCTTTTTCTCTGCATTGTACCATAAAGCAACAAAAGAATCCATAGCATCGCCCCCTTTCGTCCGGCGCGCGGGCCATGCCGCCGGCGGTGCCGTACCCGGCCAGAGCGGTCATGGAGAGACCGGACATTTTTCCGCGTCCCCGCCCGGTTCCGGGACGATCATACCGCCGTTTCCCCGGCCAATGGGCTGTTTCATGTGTCGTTTATCCGGTGAATGTGTCGTTTCATCTTTTCGCAGGGAATGGCAAACAGAAAGAACAGGAAGAATCGGAAGATTTCTGCGGAAAAATTTTCCCGGCAGGTAGGAAAATCTTTTTCTTTGTCGAATATAAGAAAATGGACCAAAATATGCAAAGCGAGACAACCGCCAACAGGGAAACACGGAAAGGCATGCCCGCGTCCGCCGCGGGCGGATCTCCAATGTTTCCTCAAAAACCGGCGGCGTGCCGGCAAAGGAGGAATTCACTTGCGAGCTGTAGCGATCGAAGACCTTGAGCCTGGAATGATACTGGCCCGTTCCATCATCAACGACGACATGATTGTCGTGCTCTCCGAGGGCACGATGCTCTCCAAGGCCCACATCACCCGTTTGGGTTTTCTTGATATCCCTTCCATCTACATAAAGGACGAATACGAGCTCAGCGAAACCTTCCAAAGCGTTTCGGCCATATTCAGCCCCAGCAGTTCCTTCGTCTCCGAGTACAAGGAAGTCATCACCACCGCCAAGGAGATCTTCGAGGACGCCAAGAGCGGCAAGCCCCCGGTGGAGAAGTCCCGCACCATGGTCACCACTACCCTGGCGCCGATGGCGAAGGAAAGCGGCGCCATTGACTATCTGCTGGAAGTCAACCATCTGGCCAGCGACGTCTATAACCACTCCATCCGCGTCTCGATTCTCGCCGGCGTCATCGCCAAGTGGATGATGCTGCCGGCCTCGGAAAGCCAGGACATCATCATGGCCGGCTTCCTGCACGACATCGGCAAGACGAAGTTCCCGGAGCGCCTTTTGGACAAGCAGATCGACAACCTCAAGGGCGAGGATCTCGACGCCTACATCCAGCATACGATGGACGGCCAGCGTATCCTCTCCGGCAGCCCCGAGCTGTCCGACGGCGTGAAGCTGGCCGCCATGCAGCACCATGAGTGCATGGACGGCACCGGTTTCCCCTTCAACCTGGAAGGCCAGGACATCCACAAATACGCCCGCATCATCGCTTTGGCCGATCTCTACGACAACATCACCACCGAGCGCGAGGGGCAGAAGAAGCGCACGCCCTTCGAGGCCATCGACCGCATCACGTCGGAGATGTATTCAAAGCTCGATCCGATGATCTGCGTGCCGTTCCTCAAGCACATCAAGGAGGCGTTCCTCGGCTCCCGGGTGCTGCTCTCCAACGGGCTGACCGGCCACATCGTCCGCTATTCCAACGATTTCTCGGCCCAGCCCCTGGTGCGGCTGACCCAGGACGACATCGTGGACCTCAACGAAACCCCCGCCATCAAGATCATCGAATACAATCCGAAATAAGCCAGGCAAAAACGCCGGCCGGCGAAAAGCTGACCGGCGCTTTTTATTCGCTTGATGCTATACTGCAGATACATCCTGCAGGCTACCGTATCCGGCGCTCCCCGGTGCATTATTTCATGCCGCCGGTTTGGCACCGTCGACGCCCTCATTTTTAGCCGTCATTTTTCTGAAAATCCCCCTACCCTTTTCACCGGAATCGGAGTATAATAGAACCTGATTTGCATAGTATATATATTGCGAATCGTATATTTCTATTCATAGGACGGTCAGTTTATGGAAATCAAGGACATGCAGGCTTTCTATGCCGTGGTGGAGGAAGGGAACATCAGCCACGCGGCGCTGCGGCTCGACGTGGCCCAACCGGCGCTGTCGCGGCAGATGAAGCGGCTGGAAACGTCGCTGGGCGTGCAGCTTTTCGAGCGGGGCAGCCGCCGCATCCGGCTGACGGAGACCGGCCGGCTTCTCTATGCCCGGGTGGAAACGATCCTGAGCATGGTGGACGGTACCGTGCGCGAAATCGCGGAAGTCGGCAACGGCCGGGCGGGGACGGTGCGCCTGGGAACGGTCATCTCGTCCGGGGCGCTGATTCTGCCGGATCTGATGCACGAGTTCCACCGCCGCTATCCCCAGGTGGCGTTCCATGTCTTCGAGGCGGAAGGAACACGGGTCCTGGAAATGCTGGACAACCGCTCAATTGATATCGGTATCACCCGCAGTCAGGTGGACGCGAATTTCTACGACTCCATCGTGCTGGAGAACGAGCCGCTGGTCGTGGTAATGGACCCGGAGCAGGCGCGCCAGATCGGTCAGGAGGAAACCGTCCGCCTGGCAGAGCTTCGCGACGCGCCGGTAATCGTGCCGCTTCGCTGGAAAGCGCCCTTCGTGGCCCATTGCCAGCGGGCGGGTTTCTCGCCGCAGCTTGTCTGCGTCAGTGACAGCATTGTTCTGGACGTGTTGAATGTCCGGCAGGGGCTGGGCATCGCGCTGGTTCCTGTCTCGGCCCGGAGCCTGATGGCGGACGACGGCCATCTGGTCACGAAGCGGCTGGTGGAGCCGGAAATCATGACGCATACCGTGGTTTCCTGGCTGCGCAATCACCCGTTGCCAGCCAGCGCCCGGCATTTCATCGGCTTGTTCAAGGAACTGCGCGGCCAACTGTCCCATTGATAAGGAGGGAACATGAGCATGAATCTTTCGGAGAAAATCACGCCGGGCCTCACGCGGGAAGCGCTGATGACCACGGAAGTAAAGGATACGGCCCAAATCATCGGTAGCGGGACCATGCCCGTCCTGGCGACGCCGGCAATGGCGGCACTGATGGAGCGAGCTGCCTCGGAGCTGGCGGAGACGCTGCTGCCGGAGGGATGGACCAGCGTGGGCACCGAACTTCATATCCATCATACGGCGGCGACGCCGGTGGGCCTGCCGGTCCGGGCCATCGCCATCGTAACGGCAGTGGAGGGACGGAAAATAACGTTCGAGCTGAAAGCCTACGATACAATTGGCGAGATTGGTTCCGGCACGCACCAGCGCGCCATCGTGGAGGCGGACCGCTTCCTGGGGAAAGCCCAGGCGCGCCGCGACAAGAAATAGTAGAATTAGAAAATAATGAGGCGTTCCGGCCACGAGATGAAAGTTTCATTAAATCGTGGCCGGAACGCTTTTCTTTCCGGCGGATTTAGGGTATGATGACAGAGAAAGGAGCCGTCCCCACGGGGAGACGGTAGAAAGGAGGCGAGCCGCGATGGAAGAGGCGGCGAGAATTTTCATAGTGGAGGACGAGCGCCGCATTGCCCGGTTCCTGCAAATGGAGCTGGAGCATGAGGGCTTCAAGACGGCGACAGAATCGAACGGCCGCCGGGCCTACGAGCGCATCCTGCAGGAGAACTACGACCTGGTGCTGCTGGACCTCATGCTGCCGGAGATGGACGGGCTGGAAATCTGCCGGAATGTGCGCCAGCTTTCCGATGTGCCGATCATCATGCTGACGGCGAAGGACGACCTCGAAGACAAAGTGAACGGCCTCGACATCGGCGCCAACGATTACATGACGAAGCCCTTCGCCATTCAGGAACTCCTGGCGCGCATCCGGGCAGCCCTCCGGGCCCATCAGCCGGCGGCGGAGACGACGGACGGCGAAATCCTGGTGGCCGGCGACCTGGTGATGTACCCGGGCCGGTATGAAGTCAAAGTGAAAGGCGAGCCGGTGGAGCTCACGAAGAAGGAATACATGCTGCTGGAGTACCTGCTGCGCAACAAGCGGATGGTGCTGAGCCGCGACCAGATCCTGCAGACGGTCTGGGGCTACGACTACATCGGCGATACCAACGTGGTGGACGTCTATATCCGCTATCTGCGGTCGAAGATCGACGAGCGGTTCGGCCAGAAGTTCATCCATACGATGCGGGGCGTCGGCTATGTTATCAAGGATTGAGTCGCTGCGCATCTCGACCCGTCTGACGCTGGTCAACGCGGCCATCCTGATCTGCATATTGCTCCTGACGAGCCTACTGACGATACCGGGCATCTATTTCGCCCTGTATCATCAGGCCGAGGTGGAGCTGGAAAACAGCGTGGCGCGGTCCCTGGCGTCCGCGAAAGCGTCAGCGGATCTGCCGCCGGAGAAACTGCCGGCCCCGCCCTCGCCCGAGCAGCGGGAGGAACGGCTGGCCCGGGACCCGGACTGGGTGCCGCCGCCGCCCTTCGTGATGCAGCTTTACCGGGACGCCGCGCTGACGCCGGGCGTCGTGCTCCGGGTGACAGACGATACCGGCAGGAAGATTTTCGACAGCGCCAGCCATTACCCGTCGCTGGCGGACGTTCGGTCGCACATCGTGGCGGACCCGCCCTTTTGGGCCAACAAGGATATGCAGGTGGCCACGCTGGGGAATTTCCACCTGTACTATGAGACGGTTGCCGTCGATTGGCAGGGGCGTCGCTATGACCTCCATTTCCTGCGGATGATCACGGCGGAGCGGTCGTTCCTGAGAGCCCTCACCAGCACCCTGCTGCTGACGAACGCGCTGGGCGTTCTGATTGCGCTGCTGGCGGGTTACTTCGTGAGCCGGCGCACGCTGAAGCCGATCCGGACCATCACGCAGGCGGCGCGGGAAATCGAAGTCTCGGACCTCAGCCGGCGCATCCCGGAACCACCGGCGAAGGATGAGCTCCGGGAGCTGGTGGTGACGTTCAACCACATGCTGGCCCGGCTGGAATCGGGATTCGCCCAGCAGCGGCAGTTCGTCTCCGACGCCTCCCATGAACTCCGCACGCCGGTGACGGTCATGCTGGGATACTCGGACATGCTGAGCCGCTGGGGACGTGAGGACGCCGAAACCCTGGACGAGGGCATCGCCGCCATCCGCTCGGAAGCGCAAAACATGAAGGACCTGATCGAGCGGCTGCTGTTTTTGGCCCGGGCCGATATGAACCGGCAGGCGCTGAACCGGACACCGGTGGATATGGCGGAGTTGGTGGGCGACGTGGCCAAAAAGGCGGAGCTGGTAGCGGCGGACCATACACTGACCCTGACCGCCAATGACACCGGCACCATTGCCGGCGACCCGGTACTGATTCGCCAGATGCTCCGGATTTTCCTCGATAACGCCATCAAGTACACACCCCAGGGTGGTCATATCGCCCTGGCCTCCCGACGGGAAGGCGACCGCCTGCACGTGACGGTGGCCGACGACGGCATCGGCATCGCCCCGGAGCATCAGGAACGCATCTTCGAGCGCTTCTTCCGGGTGGACAGCGCCCGCACGAAGGAAAGCGGAAACAAGGCCGGCGGCACCGGACTGGGGCTGGCCATTGCCCGTTGGATCGCCGATGCGCATGGCATCGAACTGTCACTCGACAGCGCACCGGGCCGGGGCACGACCATTCACCTCCTGATTCCGCTGGCGGAGGACGCGGCAACGGACAACGGATCGCCGCCCCTCCCCTGATACTAATCTTCGATAAGAATTATACATGAATTCTTATCGAAGATACGCCTGCTACGCAGGCTACAGCCGCGCCTACGGCGCGGCTGACGTCTCATGCACGCGCTGTAAGAAATAAAATTTCTAACAGCGCGTAGTATGATTTCCCGGTTGCTTTTGGGTGAGGGGGGAATGAAAAGCGCCTTGCGTTATGCAAGGCGCTTTCGCGTTATGGGTTATGCAATTTTCCCACGGGAAACTCGCTTGTCTTTGCTCAATCTCAGGCTACGGACACTTTCTTTTTATGTTCAACGCGAGGCAACGATGATGTGAAGATGACTTCCTTTCCGACAAAATCTACCTTCCCATCGGTTTTTACCCCAATCATATCCAACCGGCCGGCAACATGCACCGGAACCATTGGATAATTCCTGCCATCGATTTGATAGCTGTCAAAAACGATATTGGGGACTTTCTCATTCAATGTCAAAAGATAATCCCCTTTTCCCGTCACATTCCACGCCTCTATCACTTTACACATCATCAGGTGCCTCCTCTCTTCGTAAATAATCTCTCAGTAGCGCTTCCAATTCGGTGAGTTGCCGTTTTGTCGTTTCAACCTCGCTCCGGGGGAGATCGTATCTCTTCGCTACTCGCAACAAGTGCCTCTTTACATCTATTTCGTTCAGGATATAGCGAAGGTCCGCTGCCTTATCATCGTTTAAGCCATTTCTGTTCTGGATAATGTGATATGTTTCCTCAAGTATTGTACTGGCGGACACCTTCCGGCGAAACATAACAATATCCGTTCCAATGGTAGCGCCCAAAGCGTCAAATTGTTCCAAATGCTGTTCTACTTCATCCGTTCCGCGCAGGATAGTCACGCCCATCTTTTTCAGGGGGATGGTCAACTGTTCATATTGCTCCTCTGTAACCGGCTTGAAATCAATCTGCTTTTCAATATGGCGGAACATGTCTTCACTCCCTGCTGTTATTATATCATTCCCTTCCCTTGCTTTCAAGATTCCCGGCTATATCTCGTCCTCGTCCGGGCTGCCGGATATCTGCTCCCCGCGCTTTTGTCTTTCATTCAAAATCGAAAAGTGCATTCTTTCCCCCAAAGGCTTTTCTATTTGGCGATTGTAGGGTATAATTCTCCCTAAGGAGGTGATAGGATGAAGAAAAAGAAGCTGATCCTGGCGGCGCTGGGCGGGATGATGGCGATGAATATCGCGTGGACGGCGATGCCGGCGGATTCCGTGGCCGAAGCGGCGCCATACCACCGGAGCAGCCGGTACGAAAGGGACGCGAAGACCCCGGAGGAGGCCTACCGCCTCGCCGTCCGGGAGGAGAAAGAACGCCACGACCGTGAGATGTTCCTGATCCGGCACCGGCACCACGGCCAGCCCCACGAGAAGCGGGATCAGGCCCTGGAGCAGGAACGGGAGCGCCATGCCAAAAACATGCGCGACATCGAAAACCGCTACCCCCACGCAAAGAAGGATTGACATTTCCCCTGACGCATAGCCCAACGATCAACGAGGAGGTCATAACACATGAAGTCATCCGTGTCCAAACTCTTCGCGTTTTTCGCTCTCGTCGCCCTCTGCCTGGCGGCCTTCCCGGCCCCGGCGCTGGCGAAACCGGTCATCAAGTACAGCGTTGAACACGTCTATATGCACGAAGCCGGTGAAGTGGAAGTTGTCGGTTCGCTCCACAACGACGGCGACCGGGGCGCCTATGCCAAATGGATTAAAATCGACCTCACCCTCATCGCTGACAACGGCCAGCAGATGTGGGCCGATTCCGACATCGTCCATGAAACCGGGGATATCTACCTTGACCCGGGAGACGCCATCGAGTACACGTTTTACATCCAAAATCCGGACATCCCCGAATATCACGGGAAATATCGCTGGCGCTATCACACCAGCACGCATTGGGAAACGGCCGCCGGCTGAAAGAGGGAGTAGTGGCCGTTGGGATGAACGGCCAAAACGAGAGGTACCCGCATGATGAATTCATTTTCCCTCATGGTGCTGTTTGCCGTGGCCGGAATCCTGCTACTGCTGCTCGGCCGCAAGAGCCACCGGAAACTCCCGCAGATTGCCGGAGCAGTCCTGGTCCTGGCCGGCCTGTTGCTGTCCCTCGCCACTTTCCTGCTGGCGACAGCAGCCCGAAACCACTGATACTACAGCCGCGCTGCCAATCAAAGAATCGCCCCTGTCCACGGCCTGACAGCCACGAACAGGGGCGATTCCTTTATACTCGCACGTACGATTCATTTTCCCCGGTAGAACCGATTGCCGCGAAGTCCACCGTCTTCCAACGCCCATCGCCGGCATCCTCTTCCTACCGACCCCCGCCGCAGTAATCCGCCCAGAGCCGGCGGTACAGCGTCTCCATGTCCTTCATGTAGGCCGGGCCGTCCATCAGGCGGGAGTGCTCCACGACAGAACGGAGGCCGCTGTGAAACTTCTCCAGGATCGGCAGCGAGGAGGCGATGCGGGCCACCTTGCGCACGGATTCGATCTCGTTGGCCGCGATGAGTTCCGGCAGGCCGGCGTTTTCGAGAATCGTCGCCCCGTAGGAGGAGCCGTGGGTCGCGCCCCGCAGGCTGACCACCGGCACCCCCATGGAAAGCGCCTCGCAGGTGGTAAGGCCGCCGTTATAAGGCGTGGTGTCGAGGGCGATGTCGACATCGGCGTACTGCTCCAGATAATCGGGACTGTAGGGGCGGATATCGACCCGCTCCGTGTCGATGCCGATGGCGCCGAGCCGTTCCATCACCTCCGCCTTGCCGTCGGGAATGCTGCCGATTTTCCCCTTTATCAGAAGTCTTGAACCCGGCGTCGCCTCCAGCGCGCCCCGCCAGAGTACCAGCGTCTCCCGGCTGGCCTTGGCGAAGTTGTTGAAGCTGCCAAAGGTCACATAGCCGTTGCGCTTCGCCGCCGGCTCCTTCGCTGGCTGCGGCAGGGACTTCACGATATCCGGCGCATAGCAGAGGTGACAATACGGCAAGAGCGCCACCTTTTCCGTGAAGCCACGGATGGGACGGTTCGAAGGCAGACAGGTCATATCGGACAGGAAATAGTCGTTTTCCCTGAGCCCGGTCGTATTGATGTCGCCGATGGCCGTCATCTGGATTGGCGCCGGCTTATAGGAAAGGATGGGCAGGCAGGAGCCCTGGGAATGACCGGAAAAATCCACCAGGATATCGATGCGGTCGGAGTAAATGGCTTTGGCGGCTTCCGGCGGCGAAACCTCGCTGATGTCGCGCCAGTTCACGGCAAACCGTTTGAAGCGCCGCGTCACCGCGTCACTATGCCCCCGATGGTAGCAATAGACGTTGAAATCCAGCTTGGAATAGTCCCGGAGGAACGGCGTCAAAAAATGCGCCACCGCGTGCTCGCGGAAATCCGGCGAAATGTAGCCGATGCGGAGCTTCCGCTTCGGCACGCTGTCCGGCCGGGTATGCGGCATCGTCACCTTGGCGCCGAAAAACGCGTTATAGCCCTCCCGCCGGGCCACGGTATGGGCGTCAACCGGCAGGTAGTTCATCAGGAACAGGGCCTTGCCGTAGAGCTCCGCCTTCATTTCCGTGGACTCCACGAAAGCACTGAGGGCAAAGCACATATCGGACGCCTCCCGCGCCCGGCCCAGGAGGTAATACGCGTCCGCCAGCATCCGCCCGGCCCGCTCCAGGATTGTCCGATCATAGCTCGGTATCTCCCCGGTTCTCGTCTCTCCCAGACGCCAGAGACGCCGGAGTACCGGGATGGCCTGCCGCAGCTCAAACGACTGCACCGCCTGCTCCGCCGCCACCAGCAGGATACGCCAGTGCTGCGGTGCCGCCGCCGCTACCCGGTGGACGATGCTGTCCACGGAGCCGGTTTCCCCCAGGTAAAGCGATGCCTGCGCCAACAGCGCCAGCCCGTCGAAATCATCCAGATCGTGGGACAGGATCTCCCGGGCGCAGGCCCGCATGGCCTTGAAATCCCCATTGGCAAAAAAACGGTCAGCCGTCAGCAGCCATTCGATTTTCTTATCCGCTTCGATACCCATACCATCCGACCTCCCGCTGCAAGGATTCCCTGAATCTATACTTATACATTCGCCGTTTTTTCCGGATTTCCTTTTCCTTTTTATGAAAGAAAGGGACAAAAATCCGGAACGCCTTCACCGGCAGCTCAAACGCAGCGCCTGCCGGACCGGTTTCAGGCAGGCGGCCGCAGCCAGCCCCACCGCCAACCCCGCCAAAAGGCCCGCGACGGCATAGAGCGGCAGATACGCGGCCAGCGCCGGTGATTCCAGGACAAAAGCGGCCAGCGCCAGCTGGGCCGCGTTATGGACAATCCCCCCGGCCAGGCTGACCACGGGCAGGGAAAAACGACCCGTGCCTTTGAGGAGCCACATGACAAAAAAGCTCGCGGCCGCGCCGGCGAAACTGTAGAAAATCGCGCCGCCCCCGGCGAAGAATCCCCCCAGCAGCACCCGGGCCAGCACCACCAGGAAAGCGTCCCGGGTTTCGGGCAGCAGATAGAGGGCCAGCACCGTCACGACATTGGCGAGGCCCAGCTTCGCGCCGGGCAGGATGGCAAAGGACGGCAGCAGCCCCTCCAGAAAAGAAAGCGCCAGTGCTGCCGCCGTCAAAACCCCCATGAAAACAAGTTTTGTCCGTCCCGTCATGGCGCCGCTCTCACCTCGACCAGCATCTGATGCGGCAGGCAGGCAATGACCGCCCCGATATCGCGGACCGGCCCCTGCCGGCGGCAGAGCTGCGCCGGGCAGTCCGCCTCGACGCAGGCGATGGCGCCGTCGGCGACGACCAGGCGGTTGATGCCATCAGGCGTCGTGACGAGGATTTCCCGCCGCGCCTCCCCCGACAGCCGCACCGTCTGAAAGGGCTTTCCCGCTACCGTAATCACCGCGACCCTTTCCCTGCCGCCGCTGTTCTCGTCCCGGAACATCAGGGACAATGCCGCCGTCAGCAGCAGCACGATGGAAAAAAGTGCCATCGTTTTGTATCTTTCTCGCCCGGACAAGACGCCAACCTCCAAATACCGGATAGAAAAGAAACGCTCGACGGAATTGTTCCCCCGCCTTTCCTCGTCTATAGTACCATAAATCCGGCAGCGGAACCAGTCCCCGCCATTTTCCCTTTCTTGCAAAAAAGCGTGGAACACGGCAGGATTTTTCGTTTGCAGCGAGAATATATTACTAGTGTACTTATGAACGCAATCCTAAAAGAAAATACAGGGGAGGAATCTTCATGGAAAAGAAAAATACCATCGCGATCGTCTGCGGCGGCGGGCCGGCGCCCGGCATCAACGGCGTCATCTCGGCGGTGGTCGTAGAGGCGAATCGGAACGGCTGGGATGTGCTGGGCATGTACGACGGCTTCTCCCATCTGGCCAAGCGGGAAAAGGCTTACGTCAAGCTCACCTACGATGAGGTGGCCCGCATCCATGTGACCGGCGGCTGCATCCTCAAGATGTCCCGCTACAACCCGACCAAGAAAGAAGAAGACCTCAAGAACGTCGTGGAAACGCTGACCGAGCTCGGCGTCACCCATCTGGTGACGATCGGCGGCGACGACACCGCTTTCAGCTCCGCCGCCGTTTCCCGCTACGCGGCCGAGCACGGCGGCTCCATCAACGTCGTCCATGTGCCCAAGACCATCGACAACGACCTGCCGCTGCCCGACGGCGTGCCGACCTTCGGCTTTGAGACCGCCCGCCAGTTCGGCGCCCTGGAGGTCCAGAACCTGGTAGAGGACGCCCGCACCACGACGAACCGCTGGTATCTGGCCATCGCCATGGGCCGCACCGCCGGCCATCTGGCGCTGGGCATCGGCCTGTCCTCCGGCGCCGTGCTGACCATCATCCCCGAGGAATTCCCCGAGGAAAAAATCCCCCTGCAGCGGGTCGTGGACATCATCGTCAGCTCGGTGATGAAGCGCTACCGCATCGGCCGCACCTTTGGCGTCGCCGTGGTCGCCGAGGGCGTCATCGAAAAGATTGCCCAGGAAGACCTGGAAAAGATGGGCTCCGTAGAGCTCGACGAGCACGGGCACATCCGCTACGCCGAGCTCGATTTCGGCGACATCCTGAAAAAAGCTGTGCTGGCTGACCTCAAGAAACTCGGCCACAGCCCCACCATCGTTGACAAAGAGATCGGCTACGAGCTGCGTTGCGCCGCGCCGATTGCCTATGACATCGACTACGCCCGTTCCCTCGGCTTCGAGGCCGTGCGCTTCCTGCTGCGGGGCAAGACCGGGGCGCTGATCTCCATCCAGAACGAGCTGGCCGTCCCTCTCTACTTCGAGGACATCCGGGACGAGGCCACCGGCAAGACGCAGGTGCGCCGCGTCGATACCGCCTCGGCCCACTACCGCATCGCCCGGGGTTTCATGATGCGTCTGGAAAAAGAAGACCTCGACGACGCCGAGCTGGCAAAGGATTACAAGATGACGCCGGAGGAATTCAGGAAGCGCTTCGCCTATCTGGTTGAGAAGCCGGCAAAGAAATGATTGCGCAATAATAATGCCGAAGCACCGGGAAAGGAGGGTTCGTCATGGCCAGCGAACAGGAAACGCGGGAACCGGCCGGCGACGTGGAAGCAACGGACAAGCCGGAAACCGACGGATACGAACCGATTGCCACGGACGAACCCGCGCCGGCCGACGACGAACAGCCGGAGACCCCGTCGCCGGACGCGGAAACGCCGGACGTGGAACCGTCAGCGGAGGAAACGTCGGATGCCTCCGACGGTGAAGGTGAATCGCCTCCGCCGTCGGAATCCAAAAGCGACGAACCACCCGCTGATGCCGAGGCCAAAAATAAAGCCGCGGAAAAGGCGGCGATGCTGGCCCGAATGCAGCGGCGAAAAGCCAAACGCCGGGCCCTGACCGACCCGCTCCGGCTCATGCTGGAAAAAGCCGTAGCGGCGACGGTCGTGCTGGTCGTTCTGCTCTACGCCGGTCACACCTGGTGGGTGAGCCACCGGCTCGCCTCCTTCCGGGCCGATGTCCAGGCCGAAGTCAACAAGCCTGACGGCATCGACAAACTGCGCTTCGTCGATGACTGGCGCGTCCAGGACGTAGCCCCCGGAACCAAGCGGGTCTCCCGCGCCGACGGCAAATACGTCGTCTTCGTCTGGCGCCTGCCGGACGGCAAATACATGGTGGACTCCGTGGAACGCTGACCCGTTTCCCGCCCCGTCCCCGCACAACCCATACAAGTACGCAAAAAGGAGAGAAGCCACCGCTTCTCTCCTTTTTGCGTTCCATCACATTGAAAACTACGTAAACCGTCAAAATTCGCGTAAACCGTTAGAGTTGGCTCTGCCAGCCTCCCAGAGAGGGAGGTGGCGAGCTTGCGAGCCGGAAGGAGACCCACTGCATGAGAAAACTGCGCAAATCGTCAGCTTTCACACAAACCGCAAGAGTCGCTCTACGCAAACCGAAAGTTCTCGCGCCAATCACTTCATGCTAAAGCCATATCTCACGGCCGCTGGCTCCCCCCTCCATATGTCGTTGAGTAACGATGATTGACATAAAAAAGTCAAAAGGACAAATGAATAAATGGCGACGAAAGGTAAAGACCTTGCTATTACGGGATTTATCCGGTTTTTTTCTGTTATTTTTCGATTTTTCCTACTGAACAAAACGCTTGACACCGTGTATTTTTTTCAGAAAAGGGTAAAATTCGTTTTGTTTTGATTTTTTACCCGCGTCACCGACGATGGTCATGAAGCCATACCACATCAGCGTTTGCGGCTATACCGAAAAAGGGACTTTGCCAAATTATTACTCCGGCCACTAAATTACACGAACTCTTGCCTTCCCCCTCCGGGGGAAGGGGGCGAGGCGAAGCGAGACGGATGAGGTTCTACAAAATGACGGTTTGCGTAAGGCGAAAGTTGGTGGACCTCACCCACCGCTCCGCGGTCCCCCCTCCCCAGGGGGGGGGAGGGCAAAAAAACCGCGGTATTAAATGGCCGAAGTAATAAAAGTCGGCTCGGCTTGCCTCCCCGAAGGGGCGGAAGGAGACCACTGCCTGATAAAACTGCGTGAACCTCCCCCCCTTCCGTAGTTGCGCCAGCGGGCAAAGCGTGCCATAATATTAGGAAGACAACATTCTGGGGAAAGGCGGTTCAGACGAAATGCTGCAGGAAACAGAGATCCGTTCTTTGGCCAACGACGCCTCATACGAGCGCGGATGCCGCTACTTTCATAACGGCGCCGTAAAGCGGCTGCGCACCGAGAAAGTGACCGGGACGCAGTACCATTACGAAGCCCTGGTGCAGGGGACCGACACCTACATTGCCTGGGCCGATGTGAGAAACACCGCCAAAGTGACGGATTTCGGCTGTGACTGTCCGGCGTCTACGCTGTATGACGGGGCCTGCAAACATGTCGTGGCGCTTTTGAAGGCGCTGCAGGAGCGGCAGGCGGTCCAGCGGGCACCGGAACCGAGAGATTCCCTGGGCGAGCGACTCTTTTCCCTGGTCCGCCGGCGCGCCGCCGTGGCCCCGCCGCCGCTTTCCCTGGAGCCGAAGCTCTGCGTCGCCAATGAATACGGCCATCAGACGGTTTGGCTGGAGTTCCGTCTGGGGCGGGACCGCCTTTACATCATCCGCAGCATCTCCGAGATGATGCGCTCCCTGGCCACCGGCCAGCCGATTGCCTTCGGCAAGAATCTCGTCCTCCGGCCGGAGGAGTTTGTGTTCGCGCCGGGACGTTCCGCCGCCCTCTGGGATTTCCTCCGGAGCGCCTGGCGCGATGCCGAGAGTGCCCGTGCCTACAGCAGTTATTTCCGTTCGAATTTCAGCTCCGGCAGTCTTTTCGAGCAGAAGCGCCTCAAACTGTCACCTTCGAATCTGACCCGGTTTCTTGACATCATGGGGGATGAGGCCTTCGAGGTCGTCCCCGACAGTATGGACGCGGTGACGGTCCAGGTGACCGACGGCGTGCCGCCGCTTTCCGTCAGCGTCGAGGATATCGGTAACGGCGCCCGCGTCGGTCTGGATGCGGGGCGGTCGCTCCGCTTGCTGGACGAGGAGGGGCGTTTCATCCTCTGCGGCGACATCATCTACCGGACGCCGCCAGAGGAGGGAGACCGCCTGCGGACCCTGATTACGGCCTTTGCCGGTCGCCGGTATCTGACGGTCGCGCTGAACCGGCTGGAGGACTTCTTTGCCACGGTGTTGCCGGAGCTGGAAAAGTCCGCCACCGTCCAGGTAGCCCCGGCCTTTTCCCGGCGCTTCGAGATTTTGCCGCTGGCGGCCGAGGTCTTCCTCGACTACCACGGGGACGGCGTAGCGGCCCGCCTGTCGTATCGCTACGGGGATACCGCCTACAATCCCCTGGCCGGGCCGCCGCCAACGCGGACCGGCACCCGGCGCCTGATCCGGGATGTCGCGGCGGAGGAAGACATCCGGGCGCTGTTCGATACCTACGGTTTCCTCCCCGAGGACGGGCAGCTGGTGCAGCCGGAGGAAGAGCCGGCTTACGATTTTCTCACCGAAGGATTGCCGGCGCTTTCCCGGATGGCGGATGTCTTCTATTCGGAAATCTTCCACCGGCGGCCTGTCCGGACGATGCCGCCGGTGACCATCGGCGTGAGCCTGCAGAAGGACAATCTGCTGGAAGTCAGGCTCTCGGCCCGGGACATCGACTTCGACGAACTGGTGGGCATTTTGCGCTCCTACCGGCTCAAGCGCCGCTACCACCGGCTGAAGGACGGCTCTTTCGTGACGCTGGGCGAACAGCAGATGGACGCTTTGGCCGATCTGGTGGAGACCACCGGCATCCGGGGCGGCGACGGCCAGGTCGCCAACCTGCCGATGGCCCAGGCACTCTACATCGACGCGCTGGCCCGGGAGGAAAGCGGTCTCACGATCGAAAGCAGCCGTGATTTCCGTGACCTGGTGCGGGATATCGCCAAGCCGGACGCCATGGACTGGACACCCCCGGCGGAGGTGGCACCGGTCCTGCGCGGCTATCAGGCCACCGGCTTCGCCTGGCTGATGTCGTTGGCGGCCCACGGCCTCGGCGGCATCCTAGCCGACGATATGGGCCTGGGCAAGACGCTGCAGGTCATCGCCTTCATCCTGGCCCGGCGGGAGGAAAGCCCCCTGCCGACGCTGGTGATCACGCCGACGTCCCTCATGTACAACTGGCTGGACGAGATCCAGCGATTCGCCCCGGTCCTCCGGGCGACCGCCGTCGCCGGCACGAAGGCGGAGCGCCGCGCCCTGCTGGAGCAGGCCGCGGATTTCGACGTAGTCGTTACCACCTACAATATGCTGAAGCGCGATATTTCCGACTATGAGCAGCGCCGGTTCGCCTTCTGTTTTCTCGACGAAGCCCAGCACATCAAGAACCCGGCCACGCAGAACGCCAAAGCGGTGAAGCGCCTGCAGACCGGCGGCTATTTCGCCCTGACCGGCACGCCCATCGAGAACAGCCTGACGGAGCTCTGGTCCATCTTTGATTTCCTGATGCCGGGCTATCTGGGGCCCCACGCCCAGTTCCGCGGCCGTTATGAGGTCCCCATCGTCCGGGGCGAAGACGAACGGGCGGCGAAGAATCTGCGCCGGCGCGTCGCCCCTTTCATCCTGCGGCGGCTCAAGAAGGACGTACTGACGGAGCTTCCCGACAAAGTGGAGAGCAAGGTCGTCAACGAGATGACGCCCCAGCAGGCCGGGGTCTATAAAGCCTGGTTCGTGCAGAGCCAGAAGGAGTTTGCCGCCATCCTGAAGGAGCACGGCTTCGACTCGGGCCGCATCAAGATTCTCGCCATCCTCACCCGGCTGCGGCAGATCGCCTGCGATCCGGCAATTTTCCTGGAAGACTACGACGGCGGCTCCGGCAAGCTGGATCTTTTGGCCGACATCGTGCCCGAAGCCATCGCCGGCGGCCACCGGCTGCTGATCTTTTCCCAGTTCACGACGATGCTGCGCCGCATCGAAGAACGGCTGCGGGAAATGGACATCGCCTGCCATTACCTCGACGGCCAGACGCCGGCCCTGGAACGGCTGCGTCTGGTCAAGGAGTTCAACGCCGGCGGCAAACCGGTTTTCCTGATTTCGCTCAAGGCCGGCGGCACCGGCCTCAATCTCACCGGCGCCGATATGGTCATCCACTACGATCCCTGGTGGAATCCCGCCGTCGAGGACCAGGCCACGGACCGGGCCTACCGCATCGGCCAGCAGAACAAGGTCCAGGTGCTGAAGCTCGTGACCAAAGGGACCATCGAGGAAAAGATCTTCGCCCTGCAGGACCGGAAAAAAGCCCTGATCGACCAGATGATCCAGCCGGGGGAGAATTTCCTGAGCAAGCTGGACGAAAACGAAATCCGCGATTTATTCCGGTAACGGGCATCGGAAAAAGTTGAAGAATCCCACCCCGCTTGCTAAAATTATACTGTTGGAAGCTGTTGGGAAAAAAACTTGCGGTTGGCATTCCGGGGACAGCATGATACAATAAAGACGTATTGTCATTTTCCCCGGAGATGAGGTGGGCGATTGGAGCGGCTCATTGCGCGGTTTTCCCTGACGCGGCGGGGAACCGATGTGAAAACGGAGGTCCTGGCCGGCGTCACTGCCTTCCTGTCGCTGGCGTACGTGCTGATCGTGATCCCCACCCTTTTCAGCCGCTGCGGCATGGATTTCGGCGGCGTTTATCTGGCAACGGCCCTGACGGCGGCGCTGGCAACACTGGCGCTGGGACTGCTGGCCGACCTTCCGGCCACGGTCGTCCCCAGCGTCGCCATCAACGCCTGGCTCGGCTACGGTGTCATCCTGTCGGAGGGCTCCCCCTGGCAGACGGCGCTGGGCAGTGTCATGGCCGCGTCGTTGCTCCTGTTGGCACTCTCGCTGACGCCTTTTCCCCAAATGCTGCTGACGGCCGTTCCGCCTTCCCTGAAAGCGGCGGTCCGGGCGGGACTGGGGCTTTTTCTGGCTTTCCTGGGACTCATGCAGGGGCGTCTCATCATGGCATCGCCGACGACCATCGTGACCCTCGGCGACCTCGCGGATCCTGCCGCCTGGCTGACGGCCCTGGGGCTGATCGCGACGGCGGCGCTTTTAGCGCTTCGCATTCACGGCGCGATTTTTCTCGGACTCCTATTCACGGAGGCTGCCGCGCTCCTGCTGGGGCTTTTGGAGGCGCCGGAGGGCATCTTCTTCCTGCCGGCCTGGGACAGCGTCCTGTTTCGCTTTTCCCTGTCAGGCCTTGACGCGCGGCCGGACGTCATCCTGACGCTGACGTTCCTCATGCTCTTTGATACCACCGGCACTTTGCTGGCGCTTGGCCGGCCCATGCATACGCCGGCGGTGGAGAACCGCTGGCGGGGAACGCTTCTCGCCGCCGCGGCCGGCGGTTTGGGGGGCGCCTTCTTCGGGGCCGGCGCCGCCTCGGTACCGGCGGAATCCGTTACCGGCGCCGCTGCGGGGGGACGCAGCGGGCTCACCGCGGTTGTGACCGCGGCGCTTTTCGGCCTGGCGCTTTTCCTGCTCCCCATCGCCAAAGTGATCGCGGCGGCGCCGTCCATCACCGCCCCCGCCCTGATCCTGGCCGGCGCTTATCTGCTGGAAAGCGTCGCCGATATTGACTGGCACGAACCGGTCGACGCCCTGCCGGCGTTTTTCACCATACTCCTGATGACGTTCTCTTTTTCCGTCGTCAACGGCATCGGCGCCGGCATCGTCCTGCACGTCCTGCTGCAACTCACAACCGGCGAGGGGCGCCGCGTACCGCCGCTCCTTCACGGTCTGGCCCTGCTGTTCCTTCTCTTTTTCATCAGGAACGCTTTTTGATTTCATCACCCCGGAACATCTGCTACTATGGAGGGAATCGGATTGAAGCACATTCGCAGTAAAATCGCTATGGGAATCCTGCTGTTGGGTGCCGGCGTCCTTTTGCTGCCGGGAAACGCCGCGGCACGCCACAAAGCCTATGAAACCGCCACCGGGACGGCCTGCCACGCCGAAGAAAGCGCGGCGAAAGAAACGTCAGAACGTGGCGATCTCTGGACGCGTATCCAGGCCATCCTGCACCCGGCCGAGGCGGAAAAACCGGCCTGTCCGGCACCGGCCGCGCGTCCCGAGCCGGCGTTGGTCCCGGTGGATCTCGGCAACGAGAATATCCTGGGCCAGCCCATGGCATCCCAGGAACAATGCGTCGAGCACCTGCTGCGCGTCAATCCGCGCCCGGAAATCTCGGTCACGCCGGAGGAACTGGTGGCCTACTATTATGAAGAAGGCGCGCGGGAAGGCATCCGCCCGGATGTGGCTTTCGCCCAGGCCCTCAAGGAGACCGGCTATTTCCGTTACGGCGGTACGGTGACGCCTGATCAGAACAATTACTGCGGTCTCGGGACCACCAGCCGCACGGTGAAGGGGGGCTATTTCCCCACCGCCCGGATGGGGGTCCGGGCCCATATCCAGCACCTGCTGGCCTACGCCTCGACCCGCCTGCCGGAGCAGCCTATCGTCGATCCGCGCTACTCGCTGGTACGCTCGACTTACGGCGACGAGACGATGGGGACCTGGACTGACCTCAACGGCCGCTGGGCGGTGCCGGGCTACACGTACGGCCAGAGCATCATGGAGTTGTTCCGTCAGATTCTGATGACTCGATGAAGACCGGTGGCGTTAATCCGGTTTTTCGTGCATGACAGGAGATTTCACTATGCTGAAAGGGCTCATGGCCTCGCCCGGGGACAAGTTCATAGAGGAAGGCTCTACCCGGCGGTTCCGCGAGATGGTTTCCGTCCTGCGACGGCGAAAGCTGCTGCAGGGCATCACCCCGGTCAAGATCCGGGAAATCCTGGAGGATCTCGGCCCGACTTTCGTCAAGCTGGGGCAGATCATGAGCATGCGGCCGGATTTCCTGCCCCAGGATTACTGCGACGAGCTCATGAAGCTCCAGGCCAGCGTCACTCCGCTGCCCTTCGCCACAGTGCGGGAAATCCTCGAGAAGGAATACCGGTGCCATTGGGACCAGATATTCCTGTCGATTGACGAGGAAGCGCTGGGCTCGGCCTCCATCGCCCAGGTCCACCGGGCCGTCCTGAAAAACGGCGACCGGGTCGTCATCAAGGTGCAGCGGCCGGGCATCTACGACATCATGTCGAAGGACATCGTGCTGCTGAAACGGGCGGCGGCGCTGCTACAGGTCGTCAGCAATACCCGGGATGTCATCGATTTCGCCATGATCCTCGACGAGATGTGGACGATTGCCAAGCAGGAAATGGATTTTCTCATCGAGGCAAGCCACATGGACGAATTCCGCCATCTGAACGCCGGCGAGGAATTCATCGCCTGCCCCCGGGTCAACCACCGGCTGACAACGCCGCGCGTGCTGGTCATGGAGTACATCGACGGCATCCGCTTCGATGATTTCCCGGCGCTGGAGGCGAAGGGCTTCGACCGCGATCAGCTGGGACGGCGCCTCGGCGAGAACTATGTCCGTCAGATCGTGGAGGACGGTTATTTCCACGCCGATCCGCATCCCGGCAACATCTGGATTCAGGACGGCAAGATTGTCTGGCTGGACCTCGGCATGATGGGCCGGCTCTCCCGCGGCGACCGGGCGGCGCTCCGGCGGGCCATCCTGTCGCTGACGAGCCACGACACCTTCGAGATGAAAGCGGCGGTGCTGGCGCTGGGGACGACCCGGGGCCGCATCGACCACACGCAGCTTTACGAGGATATCGACCAGCTGATGCGCCAGTACAACGATCTGGATTTCGGCTCCCTGCAGATGGGCGTGCTGACGCGGCAGATCATGAACGTGCTCCGGGCCCATCATATCGGCATCGGTCCCGGGCTCAGCATGTTCGCCCGCGGCGTGCTGACCATTGAAGGCGTCATGCGACTCTGCTGCCCGGGCGTCAGTTTCGTGGAAATTTTCGCCCGGGGCCTGGAACTCGATTTTGAGAAGAATTTCAACTGGCGGCTGGAATTGGACAAGTTCAAGCGGGAAGGCTATGTGCTGCTCCGCAAGACCATGCAGCTGCCGGAACAGATTTCCGATATACTGAAGATGACGATGAGCGGCCAGACGAAGGTCAATCTCGACCTGACCGGCTCGGAGGAGCCGCTGCGGCGCATCGACCGGATGATGAACCGGCTCGTCATCGGCATGATCAGCTCGGCGCTGCTCCTGGGCTCCAGCATCATCTGCAACACCCAGATGTCGCCGAAGATCATGGGCATACCGCTGTTGGGCGTTTTCGGCTACATCGCCGCGCTGATTCTCTGCGGCAAACTTTTGTGGGATATCATACGAGGTCACTAAGGAGGAATAATTTATGAGGGGAATCCGGGGTGCGATTATCATCAAGAATGATACCGAAATCGAGATCGTCTCGGCGGTCCGCTGGATGGTCACGGAAATGTGCCGCCATAACGGCGTCAAGCCGGACGACATCGGCGCCTGCATATTGAGCGCCACCGAGGACATCACCGCCTGTTTCCCGGCGGCGGGGGCGCGGCAGATACCGGGCTTTGACCTCGTGCCGCTGTTCGATACGCGACAGATGGCGGTGGAGGGCGGCCTGCCGCTCTGCATTCGGGCGCTGCTCCTGGTCGATACCGACAAGACGCCGCAGGAAATCCGCCATGTGTACCTGGGCGACGCCGCCATCCTGCGGACTGACCTGGTCTCCCGGGCGAAAGAATCGGAATGAGCAAGAACTCTTTTTAGAAGGGAAGAATGCAACGTGAAAAAAGTCATCGCCACCAAAGACGCGCCACAGGCCATCGGCCCCTATTCCCAGGCCATTGAGGCCGGAGGCTTCCTGTTCGTTTCGGGACAGATCCCGCTGGTGCCGGAAACCGGCGAAATCATCGCCGGCGGCATCGAGGAACAGACGGCCCGGGTCCTGGAGAACCTAAAGGCCATACTCGCCGCGGCAGGCTCGTCCCTGGAGGCCGCCGTGAAAACCACGGTTTATCTGAAGGACATCGGCGATTTCGCCAAAGTCAACGCCGTCTATGCCCGTTACTTTGAAAAGGACTGCCCGGCGCGGGTCTGCGTCGAGGTCAGCAACCTGCCCAAGGGAGCGCTGGTCGAAATCGACGTCATCGCGGCCCGCTGAAAAACTGTGCGATATACGATAAGGGGCGATAGGGAAAATGAGCAATCTTGATACCATGAGCGTCAACGCCATCCGAATCCTGTCGGCGGACGCCATCCAGAAAGCGAACTCCGGCCATCCCGGCCTGCCGCTCGGCAGCGCCGCCATGGCCTATGAACTTTGGAGCCGCCATCTGAAGCATAACGCCAAGGACCCAAAATGGGCCGACCGTGACCGCTTCGTCCTCTCCGGCGGCCACGGCTCGATGCTTCTTTACTCGCTGCTGCACCTCTTCGGCTACGGGCTGACGCTGGACGATCTGAAAGATTTCCGGCAGGACGGCTCCCGGACGCCGGGCCATCCCGAATACGGCCATACCGTCGGCGTCGAGGCGACCACCGGTCCCCTGGGGGCCGGCATGGGCATGGCGGTGGGCATGGCTATGGCTGAGGCCCATCTGGCGGCGGTCTTCAACAAACCCGGCTATCCGGTCGTCGATCATTACACCTTCGCGTTGGGCGGCGACGGCTGCCTGATGGAAGGCATCTCCTCGGAAGCCTTCTCCCTCGCGGGCACGCTGGGCCTCGCCAAGCTCATCGTCCTTTATGACAGCAACCAGATCACCATCGAGGGCAGCACCGACCTCGCCTTCACGGAAGACGTCGCGGCCCGGATGGCCGCTTTCGGCTTCCAGACGCTGACGGTGGAGGACGGCAACGATCTGGCGGCCATCGGCCAGGCCATCGAGCAGGCGAAGGCCGACAAGACGCGTCCCTCCTTCATCACGATCAAGACCGCCATCGGCTACGGCTGTCCGGCGAAGCAGGGCAAAGCCAGCGCCCACGGCGAACCGCTGGGGGAGGAAAACGTCAAGGCGCTGCGGGAAAACCTCGGCTGGCCGCTGGCAGAGCCTTTCGCGGTGCCGCCGGAGGTTTACGACCACTGCGCCGGACTGGCCAAAAACGGCGAGGACGCCGAAGCTGCCTGGCAAAAGATGTTCTCCGAATACCAGGACAAATTCCCCGAAATGAAGCGGCTTTGGGAAAAATACCATACGGCCGCGGACGAAAAGGCCCTGCTGGAAGACGCCGCTTTCTGGAAATACGAAGACAAGCCCCAGGCAACCCGGGGGCTTTCCGGCACGATGCTGAACCGGCTCAAGGATACCCTGCCCCAGCTTTTCGGCGGCAGCGCCGATCTCGGTCCCTCCAACAAGAGCGAGATGAAAGACGCGGGAGACTTCAGCCGGGAGAACTATGCCGGCCGCAACATCCACTTCGGCGTCCGCGAGCTGGCGATGGCGGCGATGGCCAACGGCATCGCCCTGCACGGCGGCCTGCGCCCCTATGTGGCCACCTTCTTCGTCTTCAGCGATTACGTGAAGCCGATGCTCCGTCTGGCCTCCCTGATGAAGCTCCCGGTGACCTATATCTTCACCCACGACAGCATCGGCGTCGGCGAAGACGGGCCCACCCACGAGCCCATCGAACAGTTGGCGGCGCTCCGGGCAACGCCGGGCATCCACGTGTTCCGCCCCGCCGACGCTACGGAAACAGCCGCCGGCTGGTATCTGGCGGCCACCAGCCAGGAAACGCCGACAGCGCTCATCCTGAGCCGGCAAAACCTGCCCCAGCTTGCCGCCAGCAGCAAAGAAGCCCTGCGGGGCGGCTACATCATCGCCGACAGCCAGGCGGCGACACCCCAGGCCATCCTGATCGCCAGCGGCTCCGAGGTCTCTCTGGCCCTGGCGGCGAAAGACGCCCTGCGGACCGAGGGCATCGACGTCCGGGTCGTCAGCATGCCTTCGACGGATCTCTTTGACCGCCAGAGCGACGCCTATCGGGAAAGCGTCCTGCCGAAAGCCGTGCGGGCCCGGGTAGCCATCGAAGCGCTGTCCGGCTTCGGCTGGGAAAAATACGTGGGCCTCGACGGCGACGTCATCGCCATGACCGGCTTTGGCGCCTCCGCCCCCGGCGGCACCCTCTTCAAGAAATTCGGCTTCACGACGGAACACGTCGTAGAGACCGTGAAAAAAGTCCTCGCCTGACAGGACGCCGTTACAGCCAATCAAACGAAAAGACCGGGCAGGAAATCGTTTCCTGTCCCGGTTTTTTTCTGAAAGGACCACCTCGCTATGCTACTATCCGATTTCGACTACGAACTGCCGGAGGAACTCATCGCCCAGACGCCGGTGGAGCCCCGGAACGCCTCGCGGCTCATGGTGCTCGACCCGGCGACAGAGACAATCCGGCACCATCACTTTTTTGAGCTCCAGGATTTCCTGACGCCGGGCGACACATTGATCTTCAACGATACCCGTGTCATGCCCGCGCGCCTCATTGGCCACCGCGACCCCGGCGGCGGGCGGGTCGAGGTTTTCCTGCTGCGGCGCGTCGAGGGCGACACCTGGGAAACCCTGGTGAAGCCGGGAAAGAAGGCGCGCCCTGGCGTCACCGTCCGCTTCGGCGACGAACTGGCCGCCGAAATCGTGGGCCATACGGACTTCGGCGGGCGGCTGGTGCGGTTCCGCTACGAGGGAATCTTCGAGGAAATCCTCGACCGTCTGGGCGAAACGCCGCTCCCTCCCTATATCCATGAAAAGCTCGCCGACCGGGAGCGCTACCAGACCGTCTACAACCGGGAAACCGGCTCCGCCGCCGCCCCCACCGCCGGCCTGCACTTCACCCGGGAACAACTGCAGACCCTGAAGGACTTCGGTGTCAACCTCGGCTTCCTGACCCTTCACGTGGGCCTCGGCACCTTCCGCCCGGTCAAGGCCGAGAACATCGAGGAGCATACGATGCACCGCGAATACTACGCCATCAGCGCTGAGACGGCCCGGCTCATCAAGGAGACCAAAGCCGCCGGTCACCGCGTCATCGCCGTCGGCACCACCTCCATCCGCACCCTGGAATCCGCCGCCACCGCCAAAAACGAGATCGACGCCCATTCCGGCTGGACGGATATCTTCATTTATCCCGGCTATGAGTTCAAGATCGTCGATGCCATCATCACGAACTTTCATCTGCCGAAATCGACTCTCATCATGCTCATCAGCGCCTTCGCCGGCCGCGAGTTTGTCCTGCGCGCTTACCGGGAAGCGGTAAAAGAGCGTTACCGCTTTTTCTCCTTCGGCGACGCCATGCTGATTGCCTGAACCCCTTTTTTCCCATAAGACCGTATAAAAAAGGCCCCCAAAATGAACAAACGGCGAACGAGGTAGCATATCCTTTCCTCGTTCGCCGTTTTCGTTTTCCGGCTTCGTATTCCTGCACCCCTCGCGGACAAACCGCGGTGACGTGAATCCGTTTTCCGTCCTCTCGTCAGGCTTTCTCCTGCCTGACCGGGGCTGCCAGCGCCGCGTCCTGATAGGCGATAGCCGCTGCCATCTGTCGCTGGCGCTGCGAAGGACGTCGCTTGCCGGAAACGACCCGCCGGGCCTCCTCCATTTCGTCGGCTGGCAGTTCCTTGAACTCGTCAGACCTGACGTATTTCGTCCAGGCGTTTTGCAGCGCCCGGATGACGAGCAACTGCGTCGGCGGCAGCGGCCCGCCGTCGTCCGCGTCCGGCGCTTCTGCCAGATTTTGCATGATGGGGGCTGACTTCGCGCCTTTTTCGGAAGCGGTGGCCGTTTTTCCTTCGCCCGCGTCGTTGTTGCCGATGGTCTTTTCCTCGCCCGCCGCGTTCCCGGCACTGTCCGGTATCGCCGCTTTATTGGCGTTGTCGTTCACATTGGCGTTGGCATCATCGTTCGCATTGGCGTTGGCAGCGTCGCCGGGGGCGGCCCCGCCGCCGGCAGCCGCGGCAGTTTCGCCGGCGCCAACCGCTGACGCGCCACCCGCAGTCATGGCATCTCCCATGTTGCCCGCTGCACCACCAGCGCCGCCGCCCGCACCCATGCCGCCGGCACCCTGGCTTATCTGCGCCTCCTGGGAAACCTTCGCCATCGCCCGCACCACCGCCAGGCGCGCCTCGCCCTTCGTTTTGGCCCGCCTGAGGTCGCGCTCCAGCTCCTCCCGCGCCTCCTGGACGGTCTTGGCCGTGCGGTACAGACCGCTGTCCGTTTCCTTCAGGAATTTCATATCGCTGGCGGAGAGCTTCTCGCCGTTCTTGAGCTTCTGCTTGATGGAAGCGACCCGGCGCTTGTCGGCCGCCGACTTCTGGCGCGACTTGTCGGTGGACGAGACGTAGCTCACCGCCAGCGGTTTCGACCGGTTCAGGTCTACCGTTTCGCCGGTGGCGAGCTTGTGGTTCATCATCAGATGCAGATTGTGCTGACGCACATAATCCCCGATTTTTCCTATCCCCTGGAACATGACGATTCCTCCCGGGAAAACATCCCTGTCCGGAAAACGCGACCGGTCGCGCTTCCCTGTTCCCTATGGGCAAAAACCGGCAGGAAGCGGAAACCTCCTGCCGGTTCATCAGCCAACTCTACCGGAACTGCAGCTTTTTACTGCTCCGTGGTCTCGTCTTCCGGCGCCTGGCCGGTGAGCTTCGCGTAAAGCTCATCGAAACGACGGTTGATTTCGTTGTGGGTATCCTTCGTGATCTGCGGCATCGAATCCTCACCGGTCGCGTCCTTCCAGGCGAGACCCGCCTGCTCGAAGCCCTTCTCCACGGCGTCGCGCATCTTCTGCAGCTTTTCGGGATCGCCGCCGGCGATGATTTCCGCCAGGCCGAAGATACGGTCCGCCACCGCGTTCACGGAGTAAGCGCCGCCTTCACTGATGGCTGCCTTCGCTTCCTCCGGCGTCGTGCCCACCGCGGGCAGCGCGAAGCGGTCCGCATCCACCAGAATGCCGCCGAAATTCAGCTTGCCGATGCCATCGTCGAGCCAGCCCTGGAGCTTCGCGTTCTGCTCGGTCAGCGTCTTGATCATGATCTCGTAGCTCTTGGTGATGCCTTCTTTCAGGACATCGACCTGCTCCGGTGACAGACCCTTGACCGCGTCGCCGTGGGTCTTGCCCTCGGTCTGGGCGACGCTTTCCGCTGTCGGCGTTTGGGCAGCCGCTGCTTTTTCCTTGGCGTCGGTGGAGATATCAAGCGCGTAGGCGCTCTGTTCCGACTTTTCCGCTTTCGCGTCTTCTTCGGCGGCCTGACGCTTCTCGACGTCTTTCGCCTTGTCGGCGCCTTTGGCTCCGTAAGCCTGGGTCGCCTGGGCCATCCCCATCGTCGTGCGTACCATCGTGTTCACATCCATGTCACTCGTCCTCCTTTTCCGGGAAACTTCTTTTTCCCTCTGTAGTCGGGAATCCGCCGCTCAAACGGCGCTTCCCTGTTTCTTTGCCCGCTCGCGGCCCGGTTCCCTCCTTTCGCCTCAAGCAGCCCTGCCAGCCATCCGCCCTGAGTCAGCCCGAACGCCAACGATCAAGACACAACCCCGTCAAAAATAGACGACATGCCAAAAAGAGGACGAGCCAAGCTCCTCCCCAAACGCTGCCGCCTGTCCCGGCCCGCCGCTATACGGCTGGCTTTCCGCGGGATCCTGCCATTGGTGAACATAACCCTTCCTCCTTGAACGGTCTACCGGCAAATCCATTTTTCCATCTCTATTATACTTCTTTCTGTCAAATATTGACAATCGAAAAATAATGAGTCAAACATAATTAATTTCCTATTATTCCCGCACCCCCTCCGGCAAAAAACGTCCCCGGGAAAAGAAAACCGGCATCTATCCCCATACAACAGAGGACAGACGCCGGTTGACTTGTTTCACATCCATCAATAATTTTTGGCGATCTGCTGGAAATACGCCTGTGGGTGCTCGCAGACCGGACATACCTCCGGTGCCGCCGGGCCCTCGCAGACATAACCGCAGTTCAGGCACTGCCAGATGATCTTCTCGCTCTTTTTGAACACTTTGTCCTGCTCGATGTTGAGGAGCAGCATCTGGTAGCGTTCCTCGTGCTCCTTTTCGATTTTCGCCACCGCTTCGAAGAGTTTGGCGATTTTCTCGAAGCCCTCCTCCCGGGCTGTCTTGGCGAAGCCAGGGTACATGCTGGTCCACTCTTCGTTCTCGCCCGCCGCCGCGGCTTTGAGATTCTCCGCCGTCGAGCCGACGCCCGCCACCAGCTTGAACCAGATCTTGGCGTGTTCCTTCTCGTTGCCCGCGGTCTCCTCGAAGATGTTGGCGATTTGGACATAGCCTTCTTTTTTCGCTTTCGAGGCGAAATAGGTGTACTTGTTCCGCGCCTGCGACTCGCCGGCAAACGCCGCCCACAGGTTCTTTTCCGTCTGCGATCCCTTGAGTTCCATGATGATTATATCCCCTTTCTTTCGCGGCTTGTGCCGCTTTGCTGTATTGATCTGTGCCCATTATAGCGGAGTTCCTTCAAAGGTGCAACAGGACCGGCTCCCCCTCACTTTTCCCGGGCGCTTTTCAGCGTCACGGTGAAGGTCGTTCCCTGGCCGGGGGTGCTCGCTACCTTGATGGTGCCGCCGTGGAGGTTCACGATTTCCTGGGCGATGGCGAGCCCCAAACCGTTGCCACCCATCTCCCGGGAACGGGCTTTATCGACGCGATAGAAACGGTCGAAAATCCGCTCCTGGTCCTCGGGGGCGATACCGATGCCGGTGTCCTGCACCTCGAAGACCACTTTGCCCGCCGCCGGCTCCGTCAGACGCACCGTGACCGAACCGCCCTCCGGCGTGTACTTCACGGCGTTGTCCACGAGAATCAGCATGAGCTGCTTCACTTTCTGCTCGTCCAGCCGGGCGGTGAGCTTTTCCTCCCCCTCCCGTAGCAGGCAGATGTTCTTCTTGTCCGCCAGCGGCTGCATCAACCGGAGTGTCTGGTCCACCGCCGCCGCCAGATCCACCTTGCCGATTTTCAGCTTCAGCGCCTGATTGTCGCTGCGGGCCACCACCAAAAGATCGCTGACCAACTTCGTCATCTTCTTGACCTCGTCGTGGACATCACCGATGACCTGCTTCAGGAACGGCGAGGTGATGGAGGCGTCACTTTCCAGTATCTCCGCTGAGGCCATGACGACGGACAGCGGCGTCCTGAGCTCATGGGAGGCATCCGCCGCGAACTGTCGCTGCTTTTCATAAGCCTCCCGCAACGGCACGATGGCCTTGCCAGCCATGAACCAGCCCACCACCGTAGCGATGACGAGGGCCAGTCCCGCCAGGCCGGCCAGGGCGTAGGTGGATTTCTGCAAGCCCTTGTAGACCGCCGAGACTTCCTTGCCCACATAGACCATGCCGATCTGTTCCTCGTCGATGACGATGGGATAGGCTGTCATCATGACGCGAACGGCGCGCTCCTTGATTGTCTGGCTGAACACCGCCACATCGCCCAGCTCTTCCTCATGCTCTGACCAGCCCTTGATGATGTCGAGGACGAAGGGTTCCAGGAAGAAGGACGATCGAGAGAAATTCACCAGCCGCCCCTCATCATCGAAGACATAGAAGAAAAGCCGGTCCTGGCCGCTCTTCATATCGAAGCCTTCCTCGAAACGGAGCTCCGGGTGCTGGATCAGCACCGCCTGCCCGTGGGCGACGCTCTTCGCCATGTCCATGAGTTCCCGCGCCTGCTCCGAGGAAACGGCCCACTTCATGGTGAAGTGCATGACCGCAATCAGGACGATGAAAAAGACCGCCATGACGATGGAATAGTAAAGCGTGAGCTGACGGCGGCTGTTGCGAAAGACGTTCATCGACAAGACGGCTCACTCCGCTTCCAGCTTGTAGCCAACGCCCCGGATGGTGTGGATCATCGTCTTGCCGTCGCCGAGATCGAGCTTTTTCCGGATGAGCTTGACATAGGAATCAATGTTGTTGGAGCTGACCTCGCTCTCCAGTCCCCAGATGCGGTCCAGGATGATTTCCCGGGGCACGACGATGCCGAGGTTCTGCGCCAGCAGGTCGAAAATCTGAAACTCCCGCGGCGAAAGCTGGATGACCTGGTCCTGTTTCTTCAGTACCTTGGCGGTGCGGTTCAGCGTGAACTCACCCACCTGCACCACATCCTGCTGGATTTTCTGGCTGCTGCGCCGGGCCAACGCCCGCAGGCGCGCCAAAAGCTCCACCTTCTCAAAGGGCTTGATGAGATAATCATCGGCCCCGGCATCGAGGCCCGTGACCCGGTCCTCCACGGCGTCCCGGGCCGTCAGGATCAATATCGCCTTTTCGTAGCCCGCCTCCCGCAATCGCTTGCAGGCGTCCACACCGCTCTCACCCGGCATCATCCAATCCAAGATCAGCACATCGTAATCATCATAGGTCGCGTACTCGTAAATCTCGTCACCCTGGGTCACCCACTCGACGAAAATCCCGTTCTGCTCCAGCATATACTTGACCAGCTTTCCCAGCCGGACATCATCCTCCGCCAGCAAGACTTTCATGCGAATCCCTCCTTCATTGCTTGTCCGCTTGTTTCCTGCTCTCATTCTGCCGTTCCTCTCTGAAAACAAGGTGTAGGAGCGCCAAACCGTTTCCGCCTCAGGGCCGGCAAAGCGCGATTACCGCTTCTTCCAAAAGCTCCGGACCACCGCCCCCGCTCTTGAGGCGGTAGTCCGCATCCGCCAGCTTCAGGAACACCCGGTGAAGCACCGCTTCGTCAAAGGCCTCGGCTGCCTTTCCCAGCTTCTCGGCAATATAGGGATTGAGTTCCAGCGGCGCCCCCAACGCCTTGCCGCGTACCCCGCGTGCCATGAGCGTCTTCGCCTGCCAAAGCTGGCGCACATGACGGGCCAGCCCCGCCAGGATCAGCGGCAGAAAAACACCCTCCCGGAGTTGTCGTTCCAGGATTGTCAGCGCTTTCCGCCCGTCCCGGGCGCTGATCGCGTCGAGCATCGAGAAGCCCGACACCTCCGGCACACTGGCAAAAACCCGCTCCATGTCGCTACGGGTGAAAACCTTTTCCGGCGTGTAGAGCGCCAGCTTCTCCAGTTCCTGGTCGAGAAATCCCAGGGAAATCGGCTGCATCATCCCCACCGCCGCCAGGAAATACGCCTTCGCCTCGCGGTCAAGCTGGCGGCCCAGCTCCGACAGCTTGCCCCGCAGCCATTCGTCGATGGTCCAGGCGCGCTCCGGCTCCGCGTCCAGCACCGCGCCGCCCTTTTCCACCGCCTTGTAGATTTTGCGCCGTTTGTCCGGCTTGGCACCCGACTCAAAAATCACGCAGCTCGTTTCCGGCATGGCGGTGAAAAGCGTCAGCAGCCGCTCCATCGCCCGCTCCTGCGGCCCTTTCTTCGCCTTTTTCTCCTTCGTTGGCTCGCTGCCGGCGGCGCTCTTTTTCTCATTGAACATCTTTGTTCCCCGAATCAGGACCACGTTCTTCTCAGCGAAAAACGGCGCCGTCTCAATCAGCCCGATGAGGTCCGCCGGCGACGGGTCGCTCTCAAAGACCTGGGTAAACTCCCGTCGTGTTGCCGCCTCCGGCAGGACCGCCGCCAGGACTGCCGCTTCCGCCCGCTGGATATAATACGGCTCCTCCCCCGCCAACAGATAGACCGGTTTCGGCCCCTTCAGGCGAAGCGCCGCCATGAACTCGCCATACTTCATTGAAATCTTCCCCTTGCAGAAATGATCGGGCACGACAGGAAACCGGATATTTCCTGTCATCGCCGCCCGCGCGCCGTGAATATGACACTTTTATTTTGCCCTGTTTCTCCGCCCTTGTCAATCTTTTCGCCTTCGTCCCCCGTATCCTTGCCAATGTCTTGTCCATCCGCCCCTGGTGTTTCTTTTTCCGCCGGCAGGAGTTTTTCCGCCGGCAGCGAATATAGAACAGCACCAAAAGAATATACCGATGGAAAGGAGACCGTCCCATGAATTTCTTTTCTCCGGCAGAGGTCGCGCGGAATTACCTCGCCACCGGGAGCGCCAAAGTCCGCCTGTCGCCGCTTCGCGTGCTCCTGCTCTCCATCCTGGCGGGTGCCTTCATCGCCATGGGCGGTGTGGCTTCCACCACCATAGTCGTCTCCATTTCCGCCGCTTCCCTGGCGAAATTCGCCGGCGCCTGCGTCTTTCCCGGCGGACTCATCATGGTACTGCTGGCGGGCAGCGAGCTCTTCACCGGGAACTGTCTGCTCGTCATGCCGCTGCTGGAAGGGAAGATTTCCGCCGGTGACGTACTGCGGAACTGGGTCCTCGTTTTCCTGGGGAACCTCATCGGCGGCTGTCTTGTCGCCGCCGGCGTCGTCTTCGGCCACCAACCGAGCCTCTTCGGGAATGGGATGGCCACCGCGGCAATGGCGACAGCCGCCGGCAAATGTTCGATGTCCTTTGGCGACGCGCTGATACGCGGCATCCTTTGCAATTTTCTCGTCTGCGTCGCGGTCTGGATCTCCTTTGCCGCCAAAGACGTCGTCGGCAAAATCGCCGGTCTGTACTTTCCCATCATGATGTTCGTCCTCTGCGGATTTGAGCACAGCGTAGCCAACATGTATTTCATCAGCGCCGGTCTCTTTGCCAAGTCCGATCCGGCCTATCTGGCGGCAGCAACCGCCGCCGGCGTGAATATCGGCGCGGTGACGACCGAGGCCTTCTTCCTGCGCAACCTGCTGCCCGTCACCCTCGGCAACATCATCGGCGGCGCGATTTGCGTCGGTTGCGTGTATTGGTACTGCTACCTGAAGGAAGACCGTACATCCTGACGGCCAGGCGTCGTCCGCGGCACCCTCCTCTCCCGGTGTTTCAACAGAGCTGTCGCCCCGATCATTTCGGCGATGGAAAACCGCCTCTGCCCCTCCTTTTCGGACGAGCCGGGTAAAGCGCCTTCGGCATCAGGGTCAGATTGACACCGTGCATAAAAACGATACAATTCTGGTTGGGGACCAAAGAGAGCAGTATCGCTTCTTTCCTTGTTTTTCCTGACTCAACGGCCATCGAAGAAACGCCTTTCAAAAATGGCCGACTACAAAATTTGTATTTTGATTTTTTCATCGCGCCGCCGGGAATGGCGACGAAGCCAGACCGTATCATCGTTCACGGCCGGTCGAAAAAAAATCACTTTGCCAAAATTGTGTACCTGAGAAAAAGGGACTGCCACACGTTACGTGCGACAGTCCCTTTTTACTCCTGTTTTTTCGATTTGTCGCTTTCAAAGCGACCTCTGCCGTCCAAATATCGTTTACAATGAAAAAGCGGTTAAGATTTTCGGCAAATCAAACGATATTCCTGTTAAAGAAGGCATTACCGTGAACGGCGATCGCCGGCGGGGACATTCCGTCTGTCGTCCGCCGGTTTGACGAAGGAGGTCAATCCCATGCTGAACCGGGCTTTCTACTTCGATTTCCAACAGCGCTGCTGGCGGGAATCCCATGACGCCGACTACATCAACGCCGAGATTGAGGATATCCCGCACGTTCTGGCCGTCCGTGATAAAAGCGACCGGCCGGGACAGTACTTTGTCCTTTGTCCGAAACATCGGTGCATCGAAGCTATTGTCTCCATCTGCCCTGATTCTGTTGTCACCGAATCGGGTTGCAATCTTCAGGGACGTGTTTGTCTGCTTGACCATTCCATTCGCGATGATGAAGATTCTCCCTATTTCCCCGTTCGCTGGCGCGTTTTCCAGCGCGATCCCGAAAGCCCTCTGAACATCGCCGGGGACATCTCTGTTGGTCCTTATTTGCAGAACAGGCATAATCCTTTTTGTTGGCAAAATTTCGCCATCTCCGTTTCCCTGCCCCGGCGGAAGCATTTCATCAGTCCTTACACAACCAGCTATCACCGAAGCCAGGAAAACTGGATTGACGCCACGGAGGTCGAGATGCCAGACATCGTCGTATCGGCCGCCATGGACGCGCTGCGCGAGAGCACCCGGGCTGTCTGGGGCATCAAACCCAGCGACCTCAGCCAGATGACCGGGCGCCGCCGTATCCTCGCCTATATTGACCGCCCCTTCGACCTCAATATTTCCTATCTGCGAAACTTTTTCTCAGAATATGAATTCGATTCGGTTTTTCCCTATGACGCCAAGGACAATTACCGTGTCATTTGCCGGCTCCTTGCCATGAATCCGCCCAAGAGCCTGCGCCGCGCTTACGCTTATAACCCCTACGCCATCATCTGGTACCTCGTCCTCCGGGAATGGGGTCTCAAAGACATCAATCACATCCGGCCTTTCCTGCGTCTCGACCGGAACATCTGCGGCATCGGGCTTGATCAACTTTGCTATCATGAGGACACCAAAATCACCGGCGTCCTGCCGCGCTCTCACGAACACCACCGTTGGCGCGCCCTTGGTTATTTCTGCCGTTGGCTGCTGGAGAAAAAAGGCGAAGCCCGCGTCGCGCAATGGCTCTACCAGACAACCGTGGAAACCCCGTTGACCGACTGGCAGTGGGATACCATCAGGGCTTTCCATGAATATGACCACTGCCTCTCTGACGGCATCAAGGAATATCTCCTGCGGGACGGGCTGACGCAATATGTCCACGACATGATCAGCTGGGAGGTCACCGTCCATACGAAGAAACTCGTCAATGTCCATTTGGACTACGCGCCGCCTGTCCTGGCCTTTGAATGCGCCGTCAACGGCTACGAATTCCGTCTGGCCCGTACTACCGAAACGCTTCGCTATATCGGCCACGCCCTTGCCAACTGCGTTGCCACCTATCGCAGCGATGTGATAAACCATCATTCCATCATCGTCAGTGCCAGCTTTGAAGGTCATTTCGCCGCTTGCATCGAATTGCAACAAGAGAACCATATCGTCCAGGCCCTCGGCAGTCATAACCGGTATCTCGACGGCGACCTTTTGCTGGCTTGCCGCTGCTGGGCGAAAACCAAGGGGCTTATCATTGATACCTGGCACCTCGACCTGCCGCCGGAACTTACCGATTGGGAGGACGCTGTCGTCAGCGATTTGCCGCCGCAGGAATTGCCTGACCCCCAGGACATCTCCGGCAATCGTCGGACGTCAGCAACCGATAGGCGTGAGCTAAACCGCTATGAGATCATCGAGCAGGATATCATGAACACCATGCCCCATCGCATCCAGCCGCCGCCCTGGATGACCTTTGCCGACGAGCGGGCCTATTTGCGCTACGTTCTCCCGGCGGGCGAGGAAATTTACGAAGCCGCTTTCGCCCAGGACGCCGAGGCGCAGCGCACGCTGGGACTCATCTACCTCAAAGGCAAGATCATCGCGCCCTGCCCCCAGAAAGCTATCTACTGGTTCTCCCGGGCCGGCGCCCAGGGCGACGAAGACTCGAAATGGGCCGCCCGAAAACTCATTGCCGCCTCCCCGGCCGCCATGACGCAGTTCGACATTGCCCTCTTCCTCGCCCTGCAAAACCTCCGCCAACGCTTTGGCGTGACGGTGGAACCGGAAGTGATGGGCGAAGCCGCAGGATGACCGCGACCTGAAGTGACAGCTTCCTCATCCCCTGCCCGGATCCATGGACAAATCCGCCCTTCTATAAAGCAGCCCCCGGCATAACGCCGGGGGCCGCTTTGTAAAAACAGCAATCCCTCTGAAAGAATCCATCATGGCGAAGGAGAAGACAACTCTTGCCGGCGCTTTCTATCGCGAATCCGCCCGCTCAATCAGCGTAACACTTTCTACTGCGCTGGAAATATTCCAAAACATATCATCAACCTCTATTTCTTTACTATTATATCATTTGGTGAAGGCACAAAAAAGCCCCAGAGAAACATCCCTGAGCCTCGATTGAAAAAAGAGGCAGCACCCTGGTCTATGCCCAGAGTGCTGCCTCTTTTATCTTGCCAACACCGCGGTCTTCAGGGCCACTCCCCCAGTGGGCACCCCAGCGCCTCAGCCGACACTTTGACCGGGTTGCCGGCGCTCTCCAAATCCTCGATTGACACGATGGAACTCATGCCCTGGAACGTGTTCACTCCAACAAGAACCGGCCGGGGTTTTGCGCCGGGATAGACCGGAGCCGCGGAGCGGATGAGGAAATGATTCACGCCTTTCACTACCTGGGAGCCGACGTATGCCAGCGGCTTGTACGATACGCCGACAATCTGGCTGGTCGCAGAATCAAATGCGCTCCTGACATCAGCCGGCAGATCCGTCTCTTCGATGATGTTTACGACGGTCGTCTTCTCACCGGTGAGGTCGCCGGCGGGAATGTTGATGACCAGAGCGACGACCATCTGCTGCTGTTTCCGCGTCGATCTGAGTTCCCGGGCGATAAACAGATGATTCACGCCGTTCACGACCTGACGGCCGACGTAGATGAGCGGCTGATACGTTGCGCCCAGAAGCCCAGCGTTGACCGTGCTGACAGCCGTTGCGACTTCCTGCGGCAATTTGTCCGCCGGCTCGCAAACGACCTCGTACCCACCCAAAGTTTTGTCCAGTTCAATACTTCCTAATCTCATGCCTATTCCTCCTTTTATCTTGTAGCGGCCACACCGCCGAGAATACATGCGATGACAGTCCAGATGTTCCTCTGCGTCCGCAGCCTACTTTCCGTCCTCTCGTGCTGTTTGACGGATTTCTTCCAGGACTCGCAGGCCATCTGCAATTCGTTGTTCGCTGCTTCGAGCGATTTCCTGGCACTCTCGGATTCGGTCCTGAGCGCTTGAAACTGCTTCTGCAATTCGGTTAGATGATTCTGTGCCTCGATCAAGGCTCGTTTGAGCGTCTCGGACTCGCTGCTCGCCATCCTCAATTCCTCTTTCGATTCGCTCAACAGCGTTTGTAGCCTCTCGTTGTCCTGCTCCAGCCCGTTCAAGATGCTCTCCAACTGCAACATCTGTGCTTCGCTCACTTGGTATGTCGGTGAGCAAATACCAGGCGAGGCCGGCCAAAAGGCAAACCAGAGCACAGATAACAACATTACGAGCAATCGCGTATTGCTTCTCATCCATTACTGCCTCCCTCCACCCTTCCCTCAAGTTCGTTGATTTGCTCGATGGCGCGGGCAAGCATCGCTGTCATCATCATATGGATTGATTCGGGAGTGAAGTTACGTGATAGCATATTGGTGGTGATTCCGTGAGGATTATCGTGGATGTCACGCACGGCAAGCATTCTCTTGAATTTCGCAAAGCCAGATTGATCCAATGCCTTGACAGGTTTTATTTTCCACATCGTCACGCCTCCCTCTTTCAGCCCTCGAACGCAGGGACACCGTAGCGGGACAGATCGAGCGCCGTCACATATTCATATGTCCGGATGGCCCGGTTGCGGTATCCCTGCCAGTATTCCTCGCAACCGGCGGCCCGGGCGTAGCCGTCCCGGAAAAGCTCATAGAGCTCGGCCAGGTCGTCCACGTCATAGCCCCACTCCGCCCGGTTGCCGATGAACCGGCAAACGACGCTGGTACTGGTCGGGCACCAGACGCCGGCATAGATGATGCAACGGGCATCGTCAAGGACATGAAACAGCTCCTCGACATAGTCCTCGCTGTCCTCCGCCAGTTTCTGAAGCTGTGCGGCCTGCCCCTCCGGGCTGTCGATGAGCGCCGAGAGAGCGCCCATTTCGCCGGACAAGTAGAGGTCGCTATACGTGCGATAGGCAAAATGACCGCCACCCGGTATGCGTTCCAGCAGGTCATTGGCCCGGCCGCCCTCCCACTGCGAGCAGCCAATGGAGGGATAATCCCCGGCAGTGGAGCAGGAAATCGAGTCATATCCGCCCTCTACGCCGGTCTCGATGAGGCCCCGGGCAATCTCCCAGGCCAGTTCTTCTTTCGTCATGGTATGTCTCCTTTCCTCGCCCGGCAGCATTGCCGGATATAGTCCCCACGCGGAGCCAGGCAGTCGATGCGGGCAACGGCTGTCTTTCCCGGCACTACGGCCCGGAAATAGTATTCCACGTTATTCCCTCCCGTCTGCGGGTCGAGAAACCGGATCCTTCCAGCGCGGTTCTCGGCGATGAAGACATGCGGTCCTCGCCGCAGGGACGGTTTCCACTCGATATAGACGATGATCCGGGCGCTACCGCCATAGGCAAGGAGCCGTTCCCGGATGGTACTCTTGCCGCTGCCCGGCAGGAAATCGAACACCGCGCCCGTGAATATCTCCGGCCAGCGTTGGATAACAGGCTCGTCCAGAGACGCGGGTCTTGCCTCCACGTCATATCCCCGGCAGCGCATCTCATAGGCCGCGACGCATTTGGGACAGTTGTGCCGATAGCCCTCCGCCGGATAGCGGGGATTGATGACTGCCAGCCGCTCCGCCATCGTTTCCGGCATGATAAGCCGGGGACAGTCAAAGCCAGGTGACGGGCTGCTGGGCGCCAAGTTCCCCCACCCCCACGATCTTCTCCTTCAGCCCCGTCCAGTGACAGACGACGAGATAGCCTTCGTTGAGATCCTTGAGGTAGACCGTGCCCTTGAGGTTCAGGCGTGTCCTGTCCTCGCGCTGCCCGGTCTTGTCCACGCCCAGCACCTCGACGCGCCGGCCGTCGTCCAGCGTCAGCTTCATGCCTTTCTTCAGATCTTTCAGTTCCATGTCTCATGCTCCTTTCTCCGGCGGCTTCGGCGGTCTGGCCGGGGCTTGGCCGGGCGGGCTGTTGAATTTCGCGTCAATGTACTGCCGACCGAGATTCACCCCAGCCACTGTCAAGAGACCGGTTATGGCGGCTACGCACGCCCCGAGTCCCTGCCAGATGCTCCCTAACTCGAACTTGAACCCAAAGAAGCCGTTGGCGTAGTACCCTACCGCCCACGAGAGCAGGACGAGCAGGATGAACGCCATGACGCAGACGCCAATCAAGATGATCAGCCGTTCCAGGTTCTTCTGGCTCCAGGTGGCAAGGTTGAGGATTTCCGTTTTGAAACGCCCAAGAAGTTTCATGGCCTGACCTCGCATTTGAAAGGGCCGTACTGGATGCGCTCTTCCTTGACCGCCGGATTCGCAGCGGGCATCTCCGGCGGCGTATGGGGCAACCGCCGGAATTCCTCATAGATACCCGTGACCGCGCCGTTGCCGCCGCACTCATGGTAAGCCTCATACATCTCGCTGATGCTGTCGAGAGCGTAGATGGGCGCGTAGCCCTTGCGTATGTAGTGGTTGCACTCACGGAGCAGGATGACCCGGGAGGAGGCGAGCTGGAGCTTGCTCCGGGCAATCTCCAGCCGTTCCCGGTCGGCTTCTTTGGCCTGGTACTTCTTGAGCTTCCAGCCGGCATAGCTGACCACGAGCGTCAAGGCACCATTGGCCGCCATGAGGGCAAGCTGCATGAAATTCTCCATCGCCCGCGCCCCCTCACACTTTGAAGCCGATGGTCCTGTCCGTCGTCGCCACGTTGGCCATGACGTTCTGGGTATTCAGTGTCTGGGGCTCATTGCTGCCGCTGTTGGATTCGACTGCGGCGGGCGTCGCCGTGGCCTGTCCGCTCGTGACTTCGACGGTGAACGTGCCGTCCTGGTTCTTGTCGGCGGTTGCGATGGGGACGGCGCTTTCCAGCGTCCCGTCCGGTGAGAAATAGATGCCGTCGTTCTGGATGATCCAGCCAGGGACGGGGTCGCCGTCGCTCACGCTCTCGTATTCGATGCCAATCCGTTGCCCCGCCGTGAGGTACATATCGTCCTGGAGCGAGTTCGGTACGGTGATGTCGTGCGTCCCATCGAACAGGACGCCATTGATCTTCGCGCCGGGCTTCAGGCGCATAGCGGCGATGGCGCAAAACGTGCCCCTGATCTGCTTCAGAATCTCGGCAAGGTCTTCCTGGGTGACATAATTCGTGCTCATGGTTTGTTCCTCCCTCTCTTATACGAGCCGGACGGCCAGTTTCAGCGTCCGGTCGTTGTAGTGCGTGATGGAATAGGTGTAAGTCGTGTCGGAAACGGATACATCAATTTTGTGCCAGGGATTCCCGTGGGCGTTTCCCGCCATCGGCGTGATTGTCGAGTACCGCCAATCGGGGTTCTCATCTGTCCCCAAGTTCTCGCTCTTGAGCTCTTTTGTCACCGTTGCCGGATACCCGCCCGCAACGGCAACTGCCAGTTCCTCCGCGCTCATCGCGGTGACTGTAGCTTTCTCTCCGTCGGTGAGGGGATTGCTGACCGTCTCCGGATCAATGTCCTCAACCTCGAAGAAGCGATCGCCGCCGCCCATCTCGTTTGCCAGCATCCGGGCAGCGTTTTCCTTCATGTAGTCTATGTAATTCTCGAGGAGCGCCGTCGGCGCAGTGACGGTATAAGTCCCGGCGGCGTTTGCGGTCGCCTGATAGCCACTTCCCACCTGCCAGGCCCCCGCCGGGGCGTTGATGGTTACGGTCGTATTGTCCCCGCTCTCCGTGCCGCCGCCCTGGTTCCATTCCAGCCAAGCAAGATTCAGCGGCCCTTTGCCGTCGAACATGCTCCCGTTCTGGTAGCCCTTGACATACGCCAGCCGGACGCCGGAGTCCGCGAACATATTCTTCCAGCCGTTCATCTCGCTCATCCCGGATACGTCGATGACCTGTGGGAACACGGCCGGGAGGCTCCGGCATCCGCAGAAGGCGGCATAGGCGTTCGACACCCTCGGCCAATCGATTTCCGGCGGCGCTTCGAGTTTCTCGCAGCCGTAGAAGGCCCGTTCCAAATCCTGCGCCGGGAGCACTGTCCAGGAGGCATTTTCCAGATAGGCGCAATCCCGGGCAAAGTCCACGGCGGAAACGCCTTTCTTGAAAGTGGCATCCGGCAGCGTCGTGAGTCCCGCACAACCCGCGAAGATGCCATCCGCAATCGGCAGCGATGAGAAGCCCGCTGTATCAGGGACGCTCCCCATCACGTCGTAGTTTCCGGGATAAAGGTCAGCCATCTTGTACGGCATCCCGTCATAGGCCGGGCATTTCATCATTTCGTCAGAGAGAAACCGTTTCGTCTGGGTATAGGTGTTGTAGTTCTCGTCGGTGAAAGTCTCGACCATTCGCTCCCCGACGTCTTTCGGCAGGAGCCGTCCGCCCAGGTTGTTCCGGAGCCGGTCCAGCCCTGCCTCGCCCAAAAATCTCTCCATCACGTTTCCTCCTCTGCTGCCGGGATTTCTTCATTGTAGATATTCGCCGGGCAGGAAGCGCCCACATTCGAGCCATGCCCCGCTTTTGTAGTGTTATACCAGTACCGCTTGCGCGGGCAGGCCCCCGGCGCGAAGATGTACTCCATGCCCCGGTCGGAGTAGGAGCAAAGCCCGGCGCTCTGCGAATCCGCCACGAAGTCTTTTAAATCCGAGCGCTCCGCCGTCGTCATCCCGGCGGGCAGGCTGTCCGCTGTGACATAGCCCGTCTGCAAATGCTCCAGCACCCGCCCCAGCGCCGTGCTGTCCACTATCTTCTGCATTGTCTCGCCTCCCGCAATTGTTCATCCATTCGCGCTGCCTGTTCCCTTGCGGCCCGCTGCCACTCCGCCTCCTCGGCCAAGACGGCCTTTTCCAGCCGGGCAAAGGCCCCTACCGGATCGAAGCCGCATTCCTCCCGTAAAAGCGAAATGAAATCGCCCGTCGTCGTTCCGGCGTTCTCCATGTCCTGGAAAAAGCGGCAGTAATCCTCGAACGCCTCTTTGATGCGTTTTTTTCCGTACCCGCGCCGGATATGGAGCCAGGCCATCGTCAGGCAGCACATATAGCCATTCGCCTCCTGTCGCGACGCCTCCCGGGCAGTCTCCATCGGACGCGCCTTTCCCCGCCGCGCCAACTTCTTCATCATTCCCATAGCTTACGCCTTAATCCCGCCATAAATGCCGTTGATGATGATGCGCTGCATCTGGCTCCCGAGATTTGTCTTCGTCATCTGGAAACGCAATGGATACCGCACATTCTCGAACCGGGCGAAGATAACGCTGCTGCCCTCAAAGATGCCCGCCAGACCGGCGATGGACTCCACGGCAGCGCAGTTGATGATGAATGGGAACTCAGCCGGCAACGATGCGCAGCCATAGTACATCCCGGACAGGTTATAAGCATTCCGGGTATTGAGATTCACCGGCTCCTCCAGCGCTGACATGCCCCGGAAGCAGTTCTTGAAGTTCTTGACGGTGCTGCTGTTGGCGTTGAAAAGCACCTCGCCCGGCAGTTCCGTCATGGCCTCATAGGTGGCCGCGTAGTTCGTGGCCATATAGCTCTCGAAGCTCACTTCCGGGCGAACACAGGCGAGATTCACCATTTCCCCGATATCGATATCTTCTTTCCAAGCGAAAGCGTTCAGGGCGTTCCGCGTAAACCGCTCTGCCGCCTCGGCGCCTACAATGTCATGTGCTGGCATATCAAGAACCTCCCATCAGGCTGTCCACGTCCGCCGCCGTCATAAAGTTCGCATCATTGCTGGCGTAAGATTCACCCATCGCTGACGAGAACAGGGTATCTACCTGCCCCGAGGTCATGAAGCTGGCATCCTGCGATGCGTAAGACTGCCCCACGGCGTTCTCGAACATGGCGTCCACTTGTGCCGTCGTCATGAAGTCATTTTCGGACAGGGTGACGTTGATTGTCCCGCCGCCGGCGAGGGATTCCGCCTGATCGCGGGTGAGGTATTTCTCGTCATGTTCGGTATCCAGCTTTTCCTTGAAGTGAGCCAGCCCGTCTTTATTCAAATACTTATCCGGCAAAGGTTTCCCCTCCCTTCATGAACAGGGCCGTAAGGCCCCGCCGTCCCTGGCCGGGGCCTTTGCCCTTTGAATAATAGTCTGATTACTCGCCGCTGCCCGAGCTGCTGCCGCTGACGAAGAGCGTGTCAATCTCGGCGTTGGAAAGCGCTTCGGTGTCGGTCTTCAATGCATAGCCGCTCAAGTCCTCCGAGCCCGCCAGTACATCCCAGCCGCTACCGTTGTAGGCCACGTTGTCGCCCGCCTTGATGGGGGTGCCATGAGTATCGGTGCCGCCCGCGTTGGCGATGTTGTAGACGTAGCCGGTGGCGAGGCCGGCGACGGGAAGCGACGCGAAGGCGGTCACACTGCCCTTGTAGATAAACGCCGAGCCGACATCCGCCTTCTTCGCGTAAGCCGAGAGGTCGAGCGTGACCTTCTTGCCGTCGATGGTCTGCGTAGTTCCGTCCACCTCGACGGACTCGACGACATTCACCTGCGCGCCGGCGGCGATGCCGGAGAGTTTCGTGCTGGCGTCATTGTCATAGTCGTTGGTGCTGAGGCCCTTGCCCTCGACCTTCTTCACGAATACGGCATCATTCGCCGCATCCTGCTTCTGCTTGAAGTAGGTGAGACCGGCTTTGTCAACGTACTTGCTTGCCATGATAGATCATCCTTTCGTTGATAGAAGTTGATTGGAATTTCTCTTCGCATTTGCGCAAATGCCTACAGAAAAGCGCCGTGCCTATTCATAGCACGGCGCCCTAATATGCGTCCCTGATTTCGCCCGCATCGCCTCACCTCCCCGGAAAAGGGCATAAGAAAAGGCACTGCGCGATTACGCAATGCCTCACAGTGATTGCCTTTTCAGTTGTTCTTTTTTTGGAAAACCCCTTTGAATAGCAAGATAGCCGTACATACGCCTGTTGCCACGGAAGCCACATTCTTTTCGGCATACGCTAATGCCATCGTGCCGCCAAAACCCAAAAGGATAACCGCAAACGCCATCCATTGTCCTCTTGCTGTTTCCTGTATCTGTGCATCCAAAGCGGCTTTTTCCTGCTGGCGAGTATGCTCGGAGTTTTTCTCAAACTCTGCCATGATCCTTTCAGGAAATGACGGATTGATCTCGCCGAACCCTTGCATGATTGCTGGATGCGGTAGCGGGCCGACATACTGATTCGTGACCTGGACACCCTTGACAATACTGGTTGCCGGGGCTTGTTCTGCTTTATCCCGCTCACTCATCGCGCAGTCCCTTATAATTATCCATAGCCGCTTTCAGAAAGCCGCCTGTGCGCTCCCAGCTTCTTCTCGTTAATTGCTCCGGGGATGAAACCTCTTGCAGGTAGTTGTTCTGGGGAAGAAGCGTGAATGTCGAGATTCCGCAGACAAACAAGGCAATAATCCGATGCAAATGCTTCATTTCGACCACTCCTCTCTGTAGTCGTATTATAGCATATTTCGGATTATTTTCAAGACTGCCTGTCCGGCGCTCTCGGCTTCTGCGTCAGCATTGGCGCTCACCTCCTTCCGGTGTGAGCTGGTATCAAAGACGCTTTTTGACTTCTTCCCGGATATGCGCGGGCACATCGGCAAGAGCCTTACGCCCTGCCCGGATGAGCCGCACCCAGGACCTGATGACCGCTTCGCTCATTCTGCTTTCGCTCCTTTCAATGCGGCGATTTCGCTTTTCAGCGCCGCGACCTCTTCTTCCAGCGCTGCCGCCGCCATGATGGCGTCCAGCGCGACTTCCGCCGTATCAAGCCCGGCTTGCTCCCGTTCCCGGGCCGCCTCTTCCTCCGGCGTCAACGGCCGGACAATCCGTTTTCCCATAGTGCGCCTCCCTTAGTGGAACAGTGTGTCTATCTCAGCGTTTGACAGGGACTCGATGCCCTCTGTCTCGTCATCCCCGCTGCCTCCGCCGGAGTAGCTGCCGCCGGTGCTGCTGACGTTGCTCACGACCTTCGCCCAGCCGGCCGCCAGGGAGTGGATGACCTGGCTCTCGGCTACCCAGTGATAACTGAGCGTCAGGTTCGTGCCCTTGCTGGCAATGACTTTCAGCACCCGGGTTTCGTCGTTGTAGTCCCAGCCGACGTTCTCGGGCAGGGAAATCGTGTCCTTGCGGGCGAAGTGCGGCAGCAGGAACACCTGCGTCTCGCCGGTGGCCGTGCCCAGCTCCTCGATGGTGACATCGCCCTCGGGGCGCCGCAGCTCATAGCGGATGCCGCAGATGGTCTTTTTCGTCTCGCCGGCCGGCACCGTATAGGTGTAGCGGCTGGCCCAATCGTCTTCGACGTTCGAGGTTTTCTGCCGGGAAACCAGCATCATCTCGCGCCAGACCTCCGGCTCCCAGCCGTCCTGATAGGTGGCGGAAATCGCCGCGCCCAAAGGCGCCGTCAGCGTGACCTCGTTGACCTCGGTGTTGGCGTCGAAGATCCGGAACCGCTCGCCGTCCACATAGATCTGAATTGAGTTGAAATTGATGCGCGTGCCCGGAAGCTGGTACGTCTCCCGCGCCCCGGTACCGGTGCCGATGGCCACCATTTCATGCCATTCCGGCGTCGAACGGAAGGCCGCATACGCGCCAATCTCGCTGTCCCGCAGTGGGGCATGGTGTACTGTCGCATGGGCAAATCCCACATCGTCGAGGCCGGTGCCGATGCCGAAGTCCTGCGTCCAGACGTAGATTTCTGATGTCGAGCCGCTGACTTTGGCGCTGGACCCGGCATAGACCACCCGGGCCGAAACCACACGGGCGCTGTCGCTGGAACCCAGCGTCGCCACGCCGTAGCGAGCGCGGAACTGAATCTTGCTGGCCCGCTGGCCCTGAACGGCGGTCAGCGCCTGATAATTCGACCAGATGCCGTCCTGCATGATCCTGGCCTCGACCGTGGCCGTTCCCTGTCCGGTGACGGAGACATTGGCTTCGACGCTGGCCAGAATGGTGTCGGTATCCATCAGCTCGTATTCCGGGGATTCCCGGTAAGCGTCATACTGTTCCGCCACCGCCGTGCTGTCGATGCCGATTTTCAGCGTCGGCGCCGCCGTGGTGCTCTCGGCTTTGTAGAGGGCGATAATCGGATAAACGCTGGCGCCATCCCATGCCGGAATGCTGCGCACCGCCGACAGTTCCGTTACGCTGTTGCCCTCGGCCAAAACGCTTTCCGTCGTCGGGGTTTGGGTGGCCACCGCCTCCGCCGTCGCCGCACCCTCGGCGTCGGTGGTCAGCTTGTAGAGGACACCATTCACGCGGAACACGACGCGCCGGTTCGTACCCGTCGGCTGCGTGCCGGTGCAGCGGATTTGCCCGGCGGTGCCGGTGAGGGCGATAGGCTCGTTGCTGATGAACAGGCCGTATTTGTCAACGGCGAGGTCGGTGAGCAGGCCGTAAGCCGTGGCGTAAGGAGCCTCGGGGACAACGCTCCGGGCGCTGGTGACGATGAGGCCATAGCCCGCGCCACCGCCAGCGCCACCGCCGCCGCCAGAACCGGAAATTCCAAAACTTTCATCTGTTTGGCCTTTCCCTTCACTTCCGCCGCCGCCACCAGAACCGCCGGAGTATCCTGCACCACCATTTCCGCCTACACCACCATTAGACGCAAAAGATGAGACATACGTTGAGTTCTTAAATTGTCTGTTTATAAATATATTCGTCTGCCCATAAGACTGAGTGTCATTTATATAACCATAGGTACCGCCGTTACCACCGTTACCACCGGTTGACAAGCAAGCTAAACTCCAAGCAGGTATGTCTTTTACTACAATCAACACAGTTGCTCCTGCTTTTCCTACAATACCGCCAGTCCCTACAGAAGCTGAAAGAAACGCTTGTCTTCCGCTGCTACTAACAATATAAACATTTCCGTTACTCCCGTTACTATTATTTCCTCCTTCGCCTCCTGGTGATATAGGGTAAGCGCTATATTGGGTAGCCACGTCTGCGCCACCTGAACCCCCGATTGTATTGCTATATCCATTTCGTCCTGTTTGTGTCATAGTCCCAATATTGCCGTTATTGCCATTTACACCATTAGTAAAATAATTAGCATCATATCCGCTATTACCAATAGCATTATGATTCCATACTAAGCCCGCGCCGCCGCTTCCCGCCGCGCCAGCCCCCAGCGCCCCGCTCCAGCTCGCGCCCAGCCGGGACGTTTCCGCCAGCAACAGCTCCTTGGCGATGACGACGACGATGCCGTTGCCCTCGCTCATGGGCAGCTTCTCATGGAGATAGTAGTTGTCCATGTCGTCCACGGTAGCCCGTTCCCCGGTGGACATGCCCTTGCCCTCGGAAATCAGGCTGCCGTTGCGGAGGTCAACCGTGCCCTTTGCCTTGATGGCAAGGATGCCGCCGCGCCCGCTGGTGGCGTTCCATGCTTCCGCTTGGAGCGCCGAGGCAATCGTCACGTCCTCGAACTGCGGGATGGTGACGAGCTGACAGGTCAGCCCGGTAATGTCCGTCACGGGGACGGCTTTGGAGAGTGTCAGATTGCTGCCATCCACTACTTGAATGGTAGCGATGCCGTATTTTCCGAAATGCTCCACTTTCGCCGCCGTGGTGTTGGTGACGTGGAACATGACCTCCTGCCCGGCCTCGAAGCTGCCATAGGAGCCTGGCAGGGCATTGGCAATCGTCACCGTGTAGCCGTTATTCGATATGGCCGTTACCTTGGCGAAGCTGTTGATCCGCGTCGTGGTGCTGGAAATCGTCCTCGTGCCCAGCGCCCCCGTCCCGAAGCCGCCGTATCGGTTGATGTCTATCATTTTCTCCCCTCCTCCCTCATGCCAGCGTCATCTCGCCGCTTGCCGTGAACGATGTCTCCCCGGAGAGCGTGAAGCTCGCCGCGTTGGAGAGCGACGATTCCAGCCAGTTTGTCGTCGTCTGGGCCGCGTGCTCGCCCTGCCAGACAAGGGACGGTGCCCAGGACAGGCCCCGGCGGTCGCTGGAGCCATAGGCCACGCCCTGCTCAATCCCGGCGCTGGTACGGTAGAGCATCGTGTCCGGGATGTTGTAGGTGTAAACGATAGGCGCGGTGCAGGTGATGCGCTTCGCCGGCTTATTCGTCTGCATACTGGCAACCTGGACGCGCTCCTGGTGGATGCCGTCGGCTACCCAGTACCAGGCCCCTTCCTCGATGCCGATGAGCGACGCCAGCTTGATCGTGTTGTCGCCGGCCGTGATGGCCTCTACTTGTATCGCCGTCTCGTCAATCTCGGTCGCCGGGTCGAAGTCCTCATAGATGGCAAGATTCGCCGCCCCCAGCTCCGCCAGCGCATCCTCCGTCTCGGCGTCGGCAAGCTGCTTCAGCCGGGCGTTTGCCAGCTCCAATTCAAGCTGATTGATGCGCCCTTCCATCACCGGGAGCGCCGATGCCGCCCCGCCGAGGATAGCCGTCCGGGCCGCGTCTAGGCTCATTGCGTGGTAGTGCGTTTCCTCACGCTTCTTGACGAGGAACTGGTCAGCCTCCGTGACCGTCTGCCCGTCGAAGTGGGGCATATTGGGATGCGGGGCGCTGCTCTCGACATGATCCTGGAACTCGACCTGGGTGACGTAGACCTCGCCGCCGCTGATGACGGCGGTGACATTCTCGGCGTTGTCGATGACGATGGTATAAGCGTAGATGTACTCCCAGATTTCCGGCCCGCCGCCCGCCGGGACATACTCACTATCCGCCCCGGTATTGCGGTAGGCGTAGAGGATTTCTTCTCCCGTGTCGGGATCTTCGGCATAGATGCCCGCCTCCCGGGCGAAGAACCCGCTGGCCAGCTCCGCGTTCGTCAGCAGCGTCCGGATGGTGGCCGTGCCTACCCCCGTCACCGTCGCGCTCTTCATGAGCAGTTCCAGCTTCGGGCTGATGACGCCCGTCATGGCCCGTATCTCCGCGCCGTCTTCGATTTCCCCGTCACCCAGGACAGCGCGGGTGATCTTGAGCTTCTTCCCCGTCTGGCATTTGGCGCACAAGGTCAGGCCCTCATACGTCAAAAGCATCGCTCTTTCCTCGCTCATTTACTTCCTGCCTCCTATCCATTTGATGCCCGTTTTCAGCACGGCGGCCCCGGCATAAAGCCCCGCTCTCTCGCCTATCGGACGCGGCAGCCCGACAGACCGCCGCCCCGTCCGGAAATGCGCCCCGGCTGTGTAGAGCTCTGCCCGTGGACCCGCCGGGCGTGGCAAGCCAATCTTCTTCAATCCTGCCTTGCCCTGGCCAACGCCCATATAAGGCCGCGCCGGGACTTCCTCGGGCCGGGGATTGATATCAACGGTAATGCCGTCCAGCCATGATCGCTCGTTCTTCGCCGACCAGATGGCCCGGAGCAACCGCCCGTTCAGATCCTCCCGCGCATCCATGCCGGCAACGGAAATTCGGAAATGATACGGCTCGCCGTCGTACTCGAACCACTCCGTGACCTCTGACTTATCGAAAGCAGCGGAAACAACCTTCTCCACCGCCGCCGGCGTGCCCTTGATGCGGTGCCAGGCGATGGACTCCTTTATCATCTTCCGCTTCGTCTCGATGTCCATGCCCACCGGCTCGTAGAAATCCACATGCCACTGCCAGGCCAGGAGATCGATGATCGTCTCCGGCAGATAGTCGAGATACGCCAGGAACAGGACTTCTTTCGTTGCCGCCGTGACCTTTTGCATCTCGTCGTCCAGTGCTCGCGCGGCGGCATTCAGCTTTTCGTCCGCCAGGATATTTTCCGGCAGAATATCCAGTAGCGAGACACCCGGCAAATCCTTAATCATCTTCCAGCCCTCCGAATGTGGCCACAACATTTCCCGCAATGGCCACCTGTGCCCGGGTTGTCTCCCGGAATGTCGGGGCGGTGATGGCGGCCCGCTTCACACCCGCTTCCCGGAGGCGGTAATAAAGCTCCGTCGGGTTCACGTCCCTTCCCAGCTTCTCCTTCTGCCAGGAAACATAGTCCGCGATGGCCTGCTCCGCAGCGCTCTTGATGGCAACGGCGTTTACAGCATCTTCGCGGCTGATGTAATAGATGAGGTCGATATCGTAGTTCACGGCCTCCGGCGGCAGGACGCTCACTCTGTCCGTCAGCGGGCGGACACTCCGGTCGTTCAGCGTATCGTTCACCAACGTCAGGATTTCCTCCCCCGGAATAACGCCACCTTTGAGCAGCGGATAAATTACGACGTCGCCCGGCGCGGGGCTGTCCACGCTGACATCGGAAATGAGTGCCGAAGCGCTTTTCGCGTGGTACGCATAGGCCCCGGACGGCCCGGCGGTGGAAAACTTTTCCGGCGCCTCGTGGATGCGCTCCCGGTAAGATTCGTCATCCTCGATATCAGCGCCGCCCTCGCTTTTCGTGATGTTCGTTACCGCCGCCCAGAATGGCGCCGGATCGACGATGCGGTTGATCTCCCCCGGCAAGTACTCATTACCCGCCGCGCCCAGCTCCGTGCAGGTCGCTTTCGCCGTAACCGAGATTTCCCCGGCTGGTATGATGGCCGACTCATCCAGGGCGAAATACACCTTGTCCCCGGCCGTAGCCCGTGCGCCCGCCGGAATCATCGTCGCCTGATCGCGAACCGCTGACAAAGACAGCTCCAGCGTCACCGTAGCGGCACTGGCCGGCAGCCGGTACGCCCCCACCAGAACGCCGATATGGTCAAGATAATCACCTTCGGAATACGCCAGGAGATTCATTTTGCCTGTCTGGTCGATGAGAAGACGCTGCTGGATGATTAGCGCCTCGACGCCCAGCAGAAAAAGCCGCAGCGGGTCAGCCCGGGCAAATTTCCGTTTCAGCAGCGCCTCCACCGTGGAGAGAACATGGACCTCCATCTCCGCCGGATCCGCCGTTGCGAAGTTGATTTCCGGTAAATATTTAAGTTCCATCTGCTATCGCCACCCTCACTCTTGCCCGCAAAAATCCGTCCTGCTCGCTACCGTCATAGATGACCTGCTGTACTCTCGCCCGGGGCTCGTAGCGGTTCACCGATGCCACGATTTCCGCTGTGAGCTTCGCCTGCGCCATCGCCGAGGGCAGATCTACCAGATCCGGATCAATGCCAAATTCCCGGTCCATCGGAACACTGCCCTTCTGTGTCGTCAGTATCGTCCTGACATTTTGCAGGACTTCCTTCTGCTCGGAATCAGGGGCGAAATCCACCTCCCCCAGCTCCGCCATGACATCAATGACCATCGCCGTGCCTCCTTACGAAATCTGCGGTACATACTCCCGCAGCGTCACATCGATCTTGTTTTGGATGATGCGCCCCATGTTGTCGATGATGGCGTCGTTTTCACCGACGCTGGCGATGATCCAGGGATTCTCCCCAATGACGGTATTCCCCAGCACGAAGTAGGCCGCCTCGCCAGCTTCGCATATCTTTCGCACCCGGTCGGCTTCGGCCGCCGGATTGACCCCCCGGTCGGCCCGGAACTGCATGGCAAAGGATATCTCCCCGCCATCCGGGCCCAAATATTCCAGGATAGGTTTTTGGGCGATGATCTCATGGGACGCATACCGTGCTTTGGCGTCCCGTTTGTAGTCCCGGAACGTCAGCATCTTCCGGGAAGATACCTCAAAGACGATATCACCGAAAGAGCCCAGTGGCGCCGACAAGCCCAGAGCCGAAAGCTGGCCCCGCGCCGCGCTGAGGAGGCTCTGGGCGACATTCTGCGCCGCCGTCTGCGCCTGCTTCTTGTAGGTATCCGCCACGCTGGTCAGAAATGACATGCCATCACCCGCCTATAATTACGTCCGGGCTTCCTTCCATGACGTTACCGCCACAGGAAACAGGATCGCCGATGCGTCCTGCCTGCCGCCCGTTGATATATACCGTCTTGCTTCCCACTGCGATGACACCCGTATGAGGCGAATGAACGTCGCAGCCGTGAGTGTAGTAGACATCGTTCACCCGCCCCGCACCCCGATTATTGGTAAAGACATCGGGGCTGTGAGAATCCAGTGGCCTGGGTGGGCAGGCATCATGCCCGGTGTCCCTGTCATAGTGCCGGGTTGCCTCTGGCATCGCGTTCCCTCCCTCTATCAGTTCAGGTAGATCATCTTGCCCCGGATATAGATATTGCCAACGCAATTGATTTCGAGCCGATGCTTCGCCCGGTCGTACTCGATGAACGTTCCGTCGGAAAAGTCCAGGCGACGCTTGTCCTTATCGGCGATCTGCGGCGGGGCGCCATCGTTGAAGAACGTTCCGAGGATCCAGCCGGAGGAAAGGTTCTTGTCATTCTGCGCGAAGAGGCAGACCACCGGATCACCCACATCCGGCAGCCAGTAATCCTTGTTCCTGAGCGCGCAGCGGTTCATTACCGGCAGCTCGTAGGTGACGTTCTGATCCTTCTCGTCAAAAACGACTCGGGCCGTCATCCGCTCCGGATAAACGCTGGACACCCGCCCCGCCCGGACGATGCCCCGGAGGCCCCGCGTCAGTTCCTTAGTATCCATCGAGACACCGCCTCAATTCGATTTTCGTCGTATAGCCGCCCGTGCCAATCTCATGCGCCGCCCGGGTGATGATGTACTTGCCATCATAGACATGGAATCCCGCGAGGCCGACGGTGTTCCCGGCCGCCAGCACGAAGTTCCCCGGCACGGTAATTGATACCGTGATTTCCTCGCGGTTCTTCTCCCGGAGCCGCTTCTTCGCCAGCTTCTCGGCTTCCTCCATCGTCTCCACTTTCTCGTTGACCTCCAGCTTCATGCCGCTCTCACGGCCGGGCGCGTCGAAAGTGTACTCGAGGAATTCGTCCTTCTGCTGGTGCTGGTACTTCACATGACAGGACTTGTAGATGTTGTGGATGGTGGCGCGGGCCGAAAAAGAAACGATGGCGCTATCCTTGCGAGTAAGCGTCATCACTTCTTCCCGGGCCTCATATTTCTTCTCGTCGAAAATGGCGATGGTCTTGTCTGTCACCTTCAGCGCCAACCCAGCGTCCTTCGTCAGCTTCTTCAGGCAGGAGAGATCCGTTTCTTCCGACTGTTCCGCCCGTTCCAGCATGGGATCCTCTTCGGTGTCGTAGAAAAGCGTCATGCCGGCGCCATCGGCGATGTCCCGGGAAATCTCTGACAGTCGTGCCTTCTCCCAGCTTCGCGTCTTCTCCACGCTGCGGATTTCAGCGTTATTTGGGATAGACACCAGCTTGATTTTCGCTTCGTTCGGCGGGGCGCTGTTCTCGATCTCGTCAACCTCGAACTTCCCCAGCGGCAGCTCCGGCGCATCCTCCGGTGCCTGCCAGTCAGCAACGGCCATCGTCAGCTCCATCATCGCACCGCGCTCCGGAAACCAATCCCCGATCCAGAGCTCCGGAACATCTTGCAGCGTCAGGGAGGCGCTGTCAGCTTCGCCGGAAAGGACCTCGGAAAAGGAAAAGGCTTTCAGGAACGGGCTGACGTCCGCCGTGATGTCCTTGCCCTCGTAAACCGCTTTGAGCCGTGCCCGTCGTGCCTTCATCGTCTATCGCCTCCAGGGCGGCAGTTTGACCGTGTTCTTCGATCTTTTTTCCGGCAAAGTAAGCACTGTGCCGGCAGAAAAAACCGATGTCTTGATATACTGCCGGTTCGCGTTGATAAGCGCCTCGACGTGATTGCAACTCCCCATCGTCCGGTAGGCGATGGCGTCCCACACATCACCGCTTCTTGTCGTGTAAGTCTCAGCCATAACTTAGCCGCTCCTTTTCGTGCCAGAACGCCGTCATCTGTTCAGCGAAAGACTCCTGTACCTCACGGCCGGCATCCACGATTGCGCGCCGCACGCCCTCCGGCTCCGTGTCGCCGTTGATGGTGAGATTCACCGTGATGGGAGGAGCGGAGAATTTTGGGAAAATGTCTCTGTCAGATGCTTCCCGGTCTCCGATAAAGGGCGGTGTAGA
>JAFSWT010000003.1 GCA_017444395.1 Schwartzia sp. (in: firmicutes)
CGGGGATAGTTGATGTTGTAGATGGTCACGGTGAGCTCGATGTCAGATTTCACGCCCGGGGGAAAGGCGTCCGAGAGGCGGACCGTCACCTTTTCCGGGAAGTCTTTCTGCCCGTTGTAAAAGCCAAAAAACGTGGCGCGGGAATCATGGCCGTTTTCTCAAGGTAGATGAGATCCCGGCGGACAATGCCCCGATAGAGTGTAGCGAGATAGAACAGCATACGGACGGGCATATTGCCGTTCCAGGTGCTCTGATGTTCATAAAAGATGAAATTCTCGTTGCCGATGAGGTAGGAGACATCGTTCCGATAGTTGTGGAACAGGATGTTCTCGGCGGTGTTCTCCTGCGCCCGGGACGGGTCAAAGGTTTCCCCGGTGACGCAGGCGGCAAGGGCGAGGAAGTTTTCCTTCTCCCGGAAGAAGGAGCGAAAAACGGTATCTTTGTAGGTACGGTTCACAGTCGTCATGGCTTTCCTCCTATGACAAGTATACCACAAAACGGGCGCCCTGCGAAGTGGTTTCCGAAAACATTGAGGCGCGGCTCCGGAATCATGGCAGCGAGGCGGCGGTTCCGGCGGCGAGGCGGCGCAGGAGGCTTTCCTGCTGTTCGCGGACGAGGTCGGCGTGGAGGGAGCGGGCGTCGGCCAGATGACGGCGGACGGTGGCGGCGGACCAGCCGAGGGGGATGCGCCGCCCGCCGGGGAGTTCGATGGCAGGGGACGGTTCCACGGCGAGGGCGTTTCCCGCGGGGGCATCGCCGAAGGATTTTCCCGTGGGGATGGCGCCGGATGGTTTTCCCGACGGGGCGGCGGCCGAGGGTTTTCCCGCAGGGGCGGTGGCCGAGGGTTTCGCCGCAGCGGGCCGGCGGCGGGCCGGCGCGCGGGACTTTGCCGGAGCATCTTCCGCGTTTCCGGCGTCAGCCAGACGGATCGGGGCGGCGACGTTGACGAGGCCCTGGGTCGGATCGCCGGGAATCTTCGGCTCGCGGGTGCGAAGCGGCGCGAGGACGAGGTCGGGACTGACGGCGAGGGGGTTGGCGAAGCGACGCTGGGTGTAGCGGGCGGCGTAGGCCCGGAGCAGGCCCAGGTCCTTGCAACGGCGACGGGCCAGCGCCCGCAGGACGGCGCGCAGGGTGCCGCCGATGAGCATCTCGCGGCCGCCGGTCAGAAAGAGGCGGACGGCGTTGCCGCAGTCAGTGTATTCGGGAACGAGAGCGAGAATTTCGCTGTCGAGGGGCAGTTGGTCCATAGCTTTTTCCATCCTTTCGATAGGCGGCGATCACCCCGGCGTGAGCTCCGGGAGAATCGCTTTATAGAATATTTGTTCTGTTTATAGATTATAGCATACACTTGTTCGGTTTTCAAGGACAAAAAAGTTCTTCGGGGTTAAGGAGGGACAGCCACTGCATGATAAAACTACGCAAATCGTCATTCTTCGCCAATACCATCAGTTTGCATTGCCCGTCAGGATTGATATATCGTAAGCTGTAATTTATCGCGGCCATTTACGTTAACCTAAAGCATATGCTACGGCCGCTGGCTCCCCCCTACCCCCCTCCCGGAGGGGGGCAAGCAGAGCCAACCTTTTACACTTTGCGAAGCCTTCAAGTTTCGCGTAAACCGTAAGATTTGGCTCGGCCAGCCTCCCAGCGAGGGCGTGACAATCCAGTGGACTGTCACGGCGCGAAGCGCCGGAAGGAGGGGCACTCGCCTTCGCTTTGCGCAAACCTTGCAGCCTTGACGCCCTCCCCCCTCCGTGAGGGGGGCTCAATGCAAGCGGTGGCGCACTAACATCACGCTGCGCCTTCGGCTTGCGTTCTGTAAGTGCGCTGCGCATGCTTGAAAACTA
>JAFSWT010000044.1 GCA_017444395.1 Schwartzia sp. (in: firmicutes)
CGCGGAAGACGTTGAAGAAGGTCTGTTCCTTGGCGATGGTCGCGTAGAACGCCCCCTGGACGGGAACGACATTCGCCGTGTCATACTCCTGATTGTTGGAGAATATCATCAACTGCGTGACGTTCAGGAACGGGCGAAAGGGTTTGACCCGGAACCGCTTGTTGATGCGCTCGCGCTCGGCGAGAACACCCTCGTGGTTGTTTGGCTTCTTGACCTCGATAAACGCGAGCGGCAGACCATTTACGAAACACGTTATGTCGGGCCGGAAATTTTCGTGCGTCTCCGGGTCTTCGCAAGTGAACTCGGTCGTGCAATGCCAAGAGTTGTTGTCAGGGTTGTTGAAGTCTATCACACGTTCACCGCTCGTGGCGGTGATCTTCTGGAAGAATTCACGGCCGAGGTCGTCGTTCTTGGCAGCCTGCACGAGTTCAGACAGTAGTGCGTCAATACGGGCTTCCGTAATGTCCGGGTTGAATCTTGAGACAGCTTTACGGAAAACCTTCACGAGGATGTTGGTGCTGGTTTCGTATTCCTCTTCGCTGATCGAGTCAAGATAGTTATATCCAAGGCGGCACAGGTGAATTGCCGCCGGAACCTGCACACGCGTATTCTCGTTGAAGCTTCTGCTCATGCTCAATACGTCCTTCACACTCATTATACCAAAAAACAGCCGTCGGTGGAATACCCGGCCATGCGTCGGATGGGCTTGCCCTTTCGCGGTGGATTTGATACCATGGTGTCCAAACGAAAAAAAAGGCATACCCATGAAAAAGAAATTGATTCCGATAGCGTTGATGGTGATCACCTGCTCCCTTGGCCTGTGCGGCTGCACCAGCGCCAAGGACTCGGGCGACGGACGGATCGTCACCCTTGAAAGCCGATCCGGACGCGTCAAGATCGACCTGTTCGGCGCGCGGATCCTTTCCTGGCGCGTGGCGGGCAAGGAGATTTTCTTCATGCCGTCTAATCCGCAATCGCCAGATGGCGACTGGTCGCACGGCGGCCTGTCCATCTGCTGGCCCTGGTTCGGCAAAAAAGGATCCGCCGCCAGCTCCATCCACGGCTTCGCCCGCAACAAGACGTTCGTGCTGAAATCCCGGCGGACCTCGGTAATCGGCTCATCGGTCACGCTGGAACTGTCGCTGGCCGCCGGAGAGAATCCGGACTTCCCCTACGCCGCCAGCCTTGAGCTGACCTTCAGCCTGACCGACCGGTTGACCGCAACGATGCGCACGGTGAACACGGGGAAGGAACCGTTTTCCTTCTCCGGCGGATTCCAGCCGTATTTCGCCGTCGGCAGCTACAAGGCCGTGACCCTGCAGGGCGTGAAGGATGCGGATTTCGCCGCCGTGGACGGCATGGACGCCGCCTTCCCCCGGCGCGGCGACGCCTTTGCCTTGACGGACGCCGCCGCCGGCCGGAAGATTTCCGCCACCGCCAAGGGCAACACCAGCTTGATCGTCTGGTCGCCGGGTTCGGTCGAGCCGCACAACCGCAATCTCGCCCCCGGCGACACCGAGCGGTTCATTGGCCTCGGTCCCGCCTTCCGCGCAAAGGAAGGCGCGATTACGCTATCTCCCGGCCAAGCCCACGAACTTGTGTTCGAAATGAAAATTGAAATTTGAGACTTAAACCTAAAATCGCCAGTTGAAAGTCTCACGCAGAGGCGCAGAGAGGCAGAGAACGCAGAGAAATCTCCCAAATATGATGGAAAAGAAAAATAGGGCAGAAAGTTTCTTGAAAATTTCTTTCACCCAATTGGTGGTACGATAACACACCGAATCACCAGAAGATCACGTAGAGCGCAACCGTGGCCACGACAACGACCACCCCGGCCCAGAGCGCGCCGCGCGAGGGCGTCATGTCCAGGCGCGTGGCGGACGCGAAGACGACGGGCTTCTCCATGCGGAAGAACGCCCCGAGCGCAAACATTGCCGC
>JAFSWT010000045.1 GCA_017444395.1 Schwartzia sp. (in: firmicutes)
TCGCCGTCCAGCAGAGCGGTCGCCCCCTCGGGCAGCTTCTCCAGTGCCGCGCCGAGACCGACAACGGCCGGAATGCCCCGGGCTCGTGCCAGAATTGCCGCGTGAATCGTGGCGCTGCCGCCGCCAAGGATGACGCCGGCCAATCGTTCCGCCGGCAGGGTACCCAATAGTTCCGGCGAGACCTCCTGACCGGTCACCAACAGCGCCCCCTCGGGCAATGACTCCCTGGCGCCGGTGAGTGCCCGGACAAGGGATTGACCGATATCCCGCACATCGGCGGCCCGTTCCCGCAGATACCCGTCCGCCAGTGCCTCCAGCATGGCGGCCTGCTTGTCAGCGGCGTCAAGGATAGCGGCCGGGGCGTCTTTCCCATTGGCGATTTCCTGCCCGGCGCTCTGAAGAAGCGTCGGATCGATGGCCATCAGGGCATGGGCCTCCAGAATGTCTGCCGCTTCCGTTTCGCCCTGTCGTCGGCGTTCGTCGGCCGCTTTGTTCAGATCGGCCGCCAACCGCCCGGAGGCCGCCTCCAGCCGCTGGCGTTCCTCGGCCGCTGTCCCTGGCACATACGTCTCCGGTCGCGCTTTGCCCCGTTCGTCGGGGCGGAATATCCGGCCGCAGGCGATGCCGGGCGAGACGCCAATTCCTTTGAGTTCCATTCCATCGGCTCCTTTGGCTTTTGTGCTGTGGGAGATGGAAATCGTACCCTCTCCCGTTTGCCAGGATTTTAGAAAAGCGCCGCCCTTTGTTGGCGGCGCTCACTTATTTCCTTTTATCCGATGCTAACGAGGGCTAAGCAGGGAGCCACAATCACGCCATGCTGATTGTGGGCTCATCGCTTATGCGAAGCTAAGCGCTCGTAAAGCCCTGGGTAAATTCGACTCAATTCAGCGGGAGTCAAAAACTCCCACTGAATGCGTCTCATTTTATGGGTTGTCCCGTCAGGAAGGCACCGATGGCCTTGACCGCCTGCTCCGCCTCCGGGCCGTCCGCCCGGATGGTCAGCGGCGTGCCCGCCTCGGCGCCCAGCGCCATAAGCCCCATGACGCTTTTCGCGTCGGCGGTCCGGCCATTGGCCGAGACATCAATTCGCGCCTTGAACGCGGACGCCGCCTTCATCAGGAGTCCTGCGGTCCTCGCGTGCAGGCCGGTGGGGCCAGGGGCCGGAAAAATCGCTTCTTTCATTGGTATCGTCTCCTTTCGTCAGGGATATGCCGGATTCTGTCTATTCATCTTATACATTCGACAAAAGAATCGTTTTCCCTGCCTGCCATTGAGGAAACTCTGAACAAGTCCCTCCGCGACGCTGCCGGAGCATCAAAAATCATCATATTCCTTCATATCGTGCCGCAACGCACGATATTCGTCGAATACCCGCGCCCGCAGCCTGTCTGTTCGCCGCAAACGGTAGTCGATGAGGGATTCCTTGAAGCGGTTCGCCAGCCAGGGGATATCGTCACTCAACAGTTCCTCGTAAACGGACAGGATGATATCTTCTGCCAGCGACGCCTGGGCGATGGCCGCGTCCAGCGGTCCGTTTTCCCCGGAGGCCAGAAGGGGGCCGAGACTGCCGCCGATTTCATCCAGCATATAGGCAATCAACCGTTTTTGCCGCGCCAACTGCCCCACCACCGTTTCTTCCCGGAGCAGCCGGGCCAGTTCTGGAGTCAGGCGTACGCTGACCAGCCGGTTGCCGGCATTGTCAGTGAGACAGGTCGTGTTTGGCAGGACGCGTGAAAAATCGCTTCCGGCGGGAAGAAAAGCCAGCAGCAATCCCCCCGGGCGGAGCGACAGCAGAATCTGTGGCAGGCGATCCTGCCCGGCCGCTGCCACATCGAGGATAAACAGGTCGAAATCCCGCTCCGGCAGCGGAAACGTCCGGTACGACGTCCGGACGGGGATGATGGCTTCCGGCGTTGCCTCCGGCATGTCGGGGGCGACGATAAAGAAGAGGTTTTCATCGTGAAAAATCGGCAGCATCTTCGCCAACGCGATGGCCGAGCGGTCCAGCGGGCCCCAACGCATCAGGCGACGCTGGCGGTACTTGCCCCAGAACTCCCGCACTGCCAGCACCGTGGCCGCCGCGCGCAGCGAACTGTTGTCATCGGCGCCCCGCCCGATGTATTCGGTGATGTTTTTCAGATTGTCCCGCATCACCCAGACGTAATCATCATCAATGTAGTGGAGAAGCGCCCGGCTCGCGTTCGCCAGGACCTCTCCGGTGTCGAGCAGCAGGACGCGGCCCCGGCACGCGTCATCGAAGTAAAACCGCCGGTCATCCAAAACGATTCCGCTCATATGCCGTCCTCCCCGTACAAAAGATAATACAACCGGCGGACGATGACGCCATAGTCGAAGACGTCCCCGGCGTATTCCACGGCATGGTGCCCGCCCTGCGCAATCCTGCCGGGATTCCGCGTCAAGCCGGCCAGGACATTGGCGAGCCGCTCCCTGTCCGCGATGGGGAACACTTCACCGCAGCGTCCCTCGTCCACGGCGTCGGCCGCCGCGTCTATGGAACTAGTCACGATATAGTCGCCGGCCGAAAGCGCCTCCGCGATCACGTTTGGCGTACCGCCCTCCTTGATGGAGGTGAGCACGAAAATCTTCGCCCGCTTGTATTCCTCCGCCAGCCGGTTACGGTCCGTGATCAATCCCGTGAAGGACACCCTTTCCCGCAAGGCGGGGAAACGAGCGAAGTACGATTCGACATAGGGCCGGAACGGCGCCTCGATGCCCCCGACAACGCGAAGAGACCAGTCCGGCAGTTCGTCCGCCACCGTGGCGAAGGCCTCCAGCAAAAGATCGTTGTTCTTCTCGGGGAGACCAATGCGCCCCACCGTCAGGATGATGTTTTCCTTCGCGGCAAAGTCCGGCGTGTAGTCCGTATCGGCGAAATTGTAGAATCCGTTCGGGATGAACTCGATTTTGTACGGACATTTCCTGGCCATGTAACGTTGCATGGAGCGGCCGGCCACGCCGATGACGTCGCAGGCGTCCAGCAGGGCCGCTACGTTCGGCATCCGCCATGATGTCCGGTCCGCCAGCCAGGAATTGAGGTCAAGTTCCAGATAAATCTTTCCGTCAGGGCGATGCTCGCGGTAGCGCTTTACCATCGCCTCGTAATTCGGATAGTATCCGTGCAGGATCAGGAGGTCCATATCTTCGGCGTGGGCGTCGATATAGTCCAGCTTCGTCGATAGTTCGCCGTCCGGCAGAAACTCCACGTCCATGCCGCTCACGTATTTCATGTACGGGTACGAATCCTCGATCTTCGCGCCGGCCATGACCGCATGAAAGCCATAATATTTATGGAAAAGATACGGAACGAGGCCGCAATTTTTCGTGAGCTGCTGATTGGTCCAACCCGCGTATGCGGGAAGCGTATACACGCCCCGCCGTTTTTTTTCTGCCATGATAATTCCTTTCCTTTATCACGCCGCCCGGCGGCAGCAAAAGGAAAAGCGCCGTTTCGGGCGCTTTTCGCGAGCCGAAGGCCCCGCGGCGGGACTACGGTGAAAAGTGGACAACGACTTCGGTGCCTCGGGGCACTACCGTGTTGGGGCTGATGGCCTGGCTCACCGCCGTACCGCGTCCGTCAGGCTGGATCTTCAGTCCCGCGCTCTGGAGCGTCAGCGTCGCCTCCGTAGCGTCGAGGCCAATCACATCAGGGACGATGACCTGGCCGCCGGTGGCATTGGCCGCGGGGGCGGCCGCCCTGCCGGTAAAGGGGTCGCTGGAAGGCTCGATCTGCAGGTGGCGAAAAAGCTGGCTGAAGATGCGGCTGGCCACCGGCGCCGCGATCTGGCCGTCGTAAAACATGCCCGAGGGGTCGTCGATGATGACGAGCACCGCGACCTGGGGATCCTCGACGGGCGCGAAGCCGCAGAAGGAGGCGATGTAGCGCCCCTCCATATAGCCGGCCCCGTCAGTGCGGGCCTTCTCTGCCGTGCCGGTCTTGCCGGCGACGCGGTAGCCCTTGACTTTTGCCTTGCCGCCGCCGCCGGTGGCTACCACCTGCTCCAGCAAATCCACCAGCATCTTGTCCGTTTCCGGATCGATGGTCTGGCGCACCTTTTCCGGCTTTGTCTCCTCAAAGACGGAGCCGTCGGGATTGCGGATGGCCTTCACGATATGCGGCTTCATCAGCATACCGTCATTGGCGATGGCGGACATGGCCGTGATGAGCTGCAGCGGCGTCACCGCGATGCTCTGGCCGATGGCCATGGTGGCCATGTCGGATTCGCGCATATCGTCCGGGTCGAACAGGATGCCCGCTTCCTCCGCCGGCAGCTCGATGCCGGTGGGTTCGCCGAAGCCGAAGAGTTTGGCGTACTGCGTCAGCTTCTGGGCGCCGAGTTCGAGCCCCACCAGCGCGAAGCCGGTATTCAGCGAATGCGTGACCACATCGGTGAAAGTCACGGTGCCGAAGCTCTCGCCGTTCCAATTCTGGATGCGACGGTCCGAGACGTTGACGTAGCCGGGATCGTGGAATACCTGGTCCGGCGTCACGATTTTTTCCTGCAGGGCGGCAGCGGCCACGATGGACTTGAAGGTGGAGCCGGGCTCGTAGATAAAGGAAACGCCGCGGTTCTTCCAGTCCTCCATCGGGGAGTCGCTGAAATGGTTCGGGTTGTAAGTCGGCCGCGACGCCATCGCCAGGATTTCCCCGGTTTTTGGTTGCATGACCAGCGCCGTCACGGCCAGCGGATTCGTCTCCGCCATGGCCTCTTCGAGGGTCTCCTCCACCATGAACTGGATCGTCGAGTCAATCGTCAGCTCGATGGACTTGCACTGGTCGCCGTCATAGTGGCGCTTGTTGAGCAGCGAGCCGAGGATGGGACGGCTGGAGGCGTTGTCCATCTGGATGAAAGACTCGGTCTGGCCGCCCTTGATCATCTCGTCGAAGGCCTGCTCGATGCCGTCGAGGCCGATGTCGTCAGCGCCGACGAAGCCCAGCACGTTGGCCGCCAGTTCGTCGTTGGGATAAAAGCGCCGCGGCTCGTTCTGGAAGCCCAGGCAGTTGTAGCCCTCCTCCCGGATCAGGTGCTTGACGGCCCGCACTTCGTCCGTTGACAGGAAATGTTTCACCCAAACGAAGCCGCCGCCCTGCCGGATGTCCTTCCGTATTTCATCCGGGGAAAGTCCAATCAGCGGGGCCAGTTTCTCCGCTACGTCATCCGCGTCCTCGACGTTGTTCGGGTCGATGAAAAGGGATTTCAGGATCAGGCTCACCGCCAGTTCCCGCCCGTTCCGGTCGAGAATCGAGCCCCGGGGCGACTGCACGACCTCCGCTTCGCCGGTCTCCCGCCGCACCCGCTCCGCCAGCGCGTCACCCTGTACCAGTTGCAGCCAGGCGTAGCGCCCCGTGAGCAGGGCGAAAAGCAACCAGGTAAGCAGGATGCCCCACCGGATATGGTCCGATATCGTCTTCTGCGCCTGCTTCGTTCTTTCCGGATTTCGTCTTGGTTTGGCCAGCCGCAGGGCCGGCCGCTTCTTTGTCCCCACCGGGCGCTCGTTCCTTTCCGCTTTGTTTTCGCCGCTTCGATGCCGTCCCTGCCCTTGCGGGGCGAAAAGCCCGTGAAATCATCCGTGCCCGGTCAGGGAGACTCGTATACCCGCTCCAGGTCATCCACCCACTTGCCCCGGGTATGGTCAAAGGTGCGGACCAGAACCCGGCTGCCATAAAGGTAGAGAGAATTCGTGTAAACATGCCGCTTGTCCAGCGTCGGGTTGTGGATATTTACCAGATTGGCGTTGAATCGGTTCACGCTGTCATCGGCGAAACTGTCGTTCTTCGGCGGCGTGTGCGTATGCCCCGACAGCCAGAGACTTCCCTGGGGGCAGCGGGACAGAATCCTCGACAGGGCATCCGCCGGCTGCGCCGTGGTGTCCGGCGTATTGATCTTCTCCTTGTAATTCCGTAGCGTCCCCATCAGCGGCGCGTGGCAGAAGAAAAGCATCGGCCCATCCTGATGGCCGGCGATTTCCTGCTCCATCCAGGCCAGCTGTGCCGCCGACAGCTCCACATGGTGGCCCATTCCGTCCGGCGCCAGATACAGCAGCCGGTAGCGGCCGACGGACCGGGCGTAGAAAACATCCGGCAGATGATACCGCTTCGTGAAGGCCGCCAACTTCGCGCGCTTGCTGGCCAGCGGCGCCCGCTGGAGCTTCCCGTCCTCATTCGGCTCGTCCTCGTAGGCATAGTCATGGTTGCCGGCCACCGCGTACCAGGGCACATGGATACAGGAGAGGTAATCGTCCACATAGACGAACTCCTCCTCGGTCCCGAACCGGGCCGCCAGATCGCCCAGAATGGCCACCTCGTCCACGTCTTCCCAGGAATTGATGTTCTCGAGAACCTGCTGCTTCTGCTCCCAGACCTCGCTCTGATCGGTGTCGGTGGGAAACTTCTTCGTTCGCCATGGCAGATGCAGGTCGCTCAAAAGAACGATATGATAGTATCCATTCTTCGCCGCGGTTGCCATGCCCGGCCAGCCGGTGACGCCGCCCGTCAGCAGCCAGCCGGCGGCGGCGGCCATGGATTTGAGGAAATCACGCCGCTTCATGTCAAAATCCTCCCTTGCGGTTTATCAAGTCTACCCCTTATTATAGCACCTGGGCGAAAAAAGGGCGAGAGCGGAAAGGAAAAAGGTTCTGGGACGCGGGTTCCATCTGTGGTTTACGTCCGGGCGCCGCAGAGGTGTCCGGCTCGCACGCGGAAAAGCGAAAATCCCCCGATTCCTGACAGGGCCGGGGGATTTTGGAAAGGGGACGACATTATTCGGTGATTCAGCGATTGGCTGCATTCGCGGCCAGCGAAAAACCGGCTTCCAGCGCTTTCTCATTGGCCGCCTCCGTACCTTTCGGGACGCGGTCGAGGACGGCTTTTTTCAGCGCCTCTTTGGAGACGCATTGGGTGAGGCCGGCCACGGCGCCGAGGGCGACGATGTTGGCGAACAGCGTCTTGCCGCAGGTTTCGGTGGCGGTGCGGGTGATGGGGAGATCGACGCGCCGGACAACCTTCGCTTCGACGCGCTCTACAAACAGGCTGTCGGTGATGACGAGGCTGTCGGGGCCGCAGTCGCGGGCAAATTTGTCCGCCGCTTCCTGGCTCATGACGAGCAGGGTGCCGGGGCTGGTCACCCGGGCGAAGTGGATGGGTTCGTCGGCGAGGATGACCTCGGCTTTCGACGAGCCGCCCCGGGCCTCGGGGCCGTAAGACTGGGACTGGACGGCGTTCTGCCCGTCGAGAAGCCCCGCTTCGGCCAGGATGATGCCGGCGGTGATGAGGCCCTGGCCGCCGGTGCCGGAAAAGCGGAATGTCTTTTTCATGTCAGCACACTCCTTTCTTTCTCATGCCTGCGCCCGGCGGATGATCTCGTCGTAGGCGGCGGTGTATTCCACGGCGTCCGTGCGCTCGGACAGGACGCCGATGGGGAACTTGCAGGCCCGCTCGTCCTCCGTCATGGTGTCCCATTTCGCCTTCATGACGGCGTGGTCTTTCTGCCAATCCATCATCAGCGCGGGGCTGCCCATCTTGTTCTGGCGGCCGTAGTTGGTGGGGCAGGCGGTGACGGCTTCGACCACGCTGAATCCCTTGTGGCGGATGGCTTTGCCGATGAGGTCGGTCAGGAGCGGCGTGTGGTAGGTGGTGGCGCGGGCGGTGAAAGTGGCGCCGGCCGCCCGGGCCAGCGCGGTGATGTCAAAGGCCGGCTCGATGGTCTGATAGGGGGCGGTGGTGGCGAGGCTCCCCTGGGGGGTGAGGGGCGAGTACTGGCCGCCGGTCATGCCGTAAATGCTGTTGTTGAAGACGACGAGCGTCAGATCAATGTTGCGGCGGGCGGCGTGGATCAGATGGTTGCCGCCGATGGCGGAGCAGTCGCCGTCGCCGCTGGCGACCAGCACGGTGAGCTCCGGCCGGGCCATCTTGAGGCCGGTGGCGATGGCCAGCGCCCGCCCGTGGACGGTGTTGGCGGTGTTAAAGTCCAGATAGCCGGAGACGCGGCTGGAGCAGCCGATGTCGGAAATCAGGGCGACGTCGTCCTGGGACAGCCCCTCCCGGTCGATGGCCTGCACCATGGCGGCGGTGACGATGCCGTTGCCGCAGCCGGGGCACCAGAGGTGAGGCAGGCGCCCCGGGCGAAAGTATTTCTCAACCAGCGCCTCTTTCATTTCGCGGCGCCTCCTTTCATCGCGTTTTCGATTTCGGCCAGCAGTTCCTCCGGCGTGGCGGATTCGTTGTCGTATTTGCTGTAGGCGAGGACGGGGACGCGGCCCTGCACGGCCCGCTCGACCTCCAGCACATACTGGCCGCAGTTGAGTTCGTGGACGAGAATGCCCCGGACTTTCGCGGCCAGCGCCCGGATTTCCTTTTCCGCGAAGGGCCAGATGGTGACGGGGCGGAACAGCCCGGCCTTTATGCCCTTTGCCCGGGCCATATCAATGGCGTCGTAGGCGGTGCGGGCGGCGCCGCCAAAGGCCACGACGGCGAGCTCGGCGTCGTCGAGGCGGTATTTCTCGACGGTCACGATGTCGTCCAGGTGCGCGTCGAGTTTTTTCCGTAGGCGGTCCTGCTGCGCCACCGTGGCGCCGGGGGTTCCCTTGGGGAAGCCCGTCTCATCGTGGATGAGGCCGGTCACATGCCAGCGGTAGCCGCTGCCAAAAGCGGCCATCGGCGGCACCAGAGAGCCGTCGGTGTCCCGGTAGGCGAGATAGCTTTCCGGCGCCTCCGCCGGGGCCTTGCGCCGCACCACGGGAAGGTCGTCGTAGCTGTCCGGCAGGTCGATGCGCTCCCGCAGGTGGCCGACCACCTCGTCCATCAGCAGAATGACGGGGCAGCGATACGTTTCGCTCAGCGCCACCGCCCGCCGGGTGAGGTCAAAGCACTCGGGCACACTGGTGGGGGAGAGAGCGATGATCCAATGGTCGCCGTGGGTTCCCCAGCGGGCCTGCATCACATCGCCCTGGGAGGGGGAGGTGGGCTGGCCGGTGGAGGGGCCGACGCGCTGCACATTGACGATCAGGCAGGGAATCTCCGCCGTGCAGGCGAAGCCCAGCATTTCCTGCTTCAGCGAGAAGCCCGGCCCGCTGGTAGCGGTCATGCCGATGACGCCGCCCAGCGAGGCACCGGTGACGGCGGCGATGCCGGCGATCTCGTCCTCCGTCTGCATGAACTTGCCGCCCACCTGGGGCAGCCGTTTCGCCATGCCCTCCGCGATCTCGGTCGAGGGCGTGATGGGGTAGCCGCCGTAGAAGCGCACCCCGGCCGCGATGGCCCCTTCGAACACCGCCTGATTTCACTGAATCAAAACCACCCGGGCCATGCTCACCCCACCTCCTTCTACACGAAGATGGCGTAA
>JAFSWT010000004.1 GCA_017444395.1 Schwartzia sp. (in: firmicutes)
GACGCTCTTCTTCATCGCTTCGGGGAATTTCGCGTCCAACGCCGTCAAAGCGTCATGGGCCTGGCCGTACTGCTCGACAAAGGGCAGCAGTTCCTCGATTTTGGCGACAATGCGCCGCTGCTCGGCGAGGGGCGGGAGGGGAACTAATACTTGATTTATGGTTTTTACGGCCAATCCCGGTTGTGCGGTTGCTGTTGAATACCGATTTAAGTTCAATGCTTCCAAGAATATGCCTGCCCATTTTACGAAAGTATCGCAATACGTTTCTACAACTACTGCGTGCTCTGTCGCGTAAAACTTATTTGCCGCAAAATTAATATTACCGCATAAAGCACCTTGACGACCGATCAAAGGGTAATAACCTTCACGATTATAAGTTGATACATAACCACGAAGGCCATTTCCTCCAAAGCAAGGAAATGGGTGAGGTTCATCTTGCGATTCATAGATTGCTGACGACATTATATTTTTTCCAGCTTGCAAATTGAACACCACGCCAATTCGCACCCACGCCCAACTTTCGGGAATCTCGAAGGGTATCTCCTCGGCCTTGATTTCCGGCAGGGGCTTTTCTTTTTTCAGCTTGCCTTCGTCTATGAGTCGCGCTTTTTCGGCTTTGATGTCGCGCAGCAGGTCGTCGGCGGTGCCTTCCTCGGGGCGCTGCTCCACCAGCTTTCCCTCGATGGCTTGCTGCAACAGGCTGTTCTTCAGTTGTTGGGCGTTCATGGCGCCGCCTCCTTTGATGTCTTCAAGTATTCCTTATATATTCGACACCGGTTGGGAATAATCCTTTTTGCCGCTTTGCATCTTGTCCCGGAGATGGGATTGGGATATACTATAGACAAATCGACCGCAATTTTGGTTATGAGCCGTTGGAGGTGACTAGGAGAAATTCCTTTTGCCATATAGGTTCTTGTCATGTGTCGAGACCGGCGGTTAAAAAATCCAATTCAAAAAATTTGAATTCGATTTTTTTGAAGAGAATGAAAGGAGACGTCATGAGAGTCGAGGTAATAAGGGTTTCAAACAATGGACAGATTTCTATTCCAACCAAAATTCGCGAGAAACTCTCCATTGCCAACGGTGACGCTTTGGCGGTCTATGCCACCGACAAGGTGATTGTGTTGAAGCGGGTGGAACTGCCGACGGCGGAGGAGTTTTCCCAGTGGCTGGGCGAGTCGCAGGCCTGGGCCAATGAGGCCGGGTACGCGGAAGCGGATTTGGGCGCGGTCACGAAATCGGTCCGGAGGAAGAAGCGGCAATGAGAATCGTCATGGACACCAATGTCGTTCTCAAGGCGTTTTTCATCGGCGGCCCGGCCCAGCGGATCATGGAGTTCGTGGTGCGGGACAAGCTGCCGGCCTTTGCCACGCCGGAGATCGTGTCGGAGTACGAGGCAGCGGTGGCGAAGCTGACGGCGAAAAAGGAGGGCGGTCTCCGCCCGGACCTCTTGCTCCCCTTCACCACGCGCCTGCACATGGTGGAGCCGAAGCCCCGGCCCGCGCTGTGCCGCCATCCCGGCGACAACAAATTCCTGGCCTGCGCGCTGGACGCCAATGCCACCTATATCGTCACCGCCTTCCGGGACATGCGACGCACCGGGGAGGGGAACCGTGTCTCGATGATGACCGACGAGGGCCTTTCCGTACTGCTGGGCCTGTGCGAGCTGTAGCGGGCCGTCCGGACAGCGTTTGCGGCAGCGACAGGGGCGACGACAGGATGGGCTCCCCGTGAACGACGCCAGCGAGATGGGCCCGTGGCTGGCGCGCCCCGGTTGCGGGCGATGAATGCCCCGCTCGCCCCCCTTATACCCGGATCACCGGGTTTTTCGCCTTATAAAAAAGGATTTTCCGTTTTTTTAGCGAAATAATACAGGAAATGATTTCGATTAACTGCCGGGACTGCCCGGTGGCGGGGAGGGACTTTCATCATGTCAAACATCAAGCGTATCCTGGTGCCGGTGGACGGCTCCGTCAGCAGCGCCAAGGCGGTGGAGCAGGCAACCTACCTGGCCGGTCAGTGCGGCGCCGCGCTGGATTTCCTCTATGTCGCCAGCGACATCAACAAGGATATCCCCAGCAACCTCGTCTTTGACGAGATCTGGAAGAAGCTGCCCGAGGGGCAGGCGGCGGAAAAGCACGTCGAGAGCGGCAACGTGGCCAAGGCCATCGTCCGGATCGCGGCCAGCGCCAAGGACGATCTCATCATCATGGGCAGCCGGGGCCTCGGCATCTTTCGCGGCGCCCTCATCGGCAGCGTCAGCCAGAAGGTCATGGAGGAGTCGCCAATCCCGGTCATGGTCGTGAAGTAGGCGCGGCGCCAAGCGGAGCAACTGACAACGGGGGAGGACAGTAATGAAGCGGATCAACAGCAGAATCGCGTCCCTCTTGCTGGCGGGCAGTCTGTTGCTCCTGCCGGCATGGTGCCAGGCGGAGGAGGCGCCGCCGCCCGCGCCGGAGACGATGGAGAGCGTGGCGCCCGAAGCGGAATACGCCCATGTGATTGAGAAAAAGACGATGCCGATCCATTTCGGCGATATGGAGGAAGCGGACAAGGACGACATCGACCTCTTCTTCATTGACGGCGTGGCTGACGTTCCCTACATTTCCGTGGAAACCGCCAGGAACCTGCTGGTCTATATAGCGAGGCTGACCGCCCCCGGCTACGATCTGACGATGGAGAAAGCGGGGGAACGGGTGACCCTGCGCCGGGAAACCCATTATCCCGTGACCTTTGACTGCCGGGCGGACACCATCACCTTCTGGGATTTCGACGCTTTCATCAGCCAGAATCCGAAGGCGACGCTGATGGACGCGATCGGGATTTCCGGCTTCAACGACAACGGCGAGGCGGAACTGTTCCAGCGGAGCGATACCTCCTTCGAACGGTACGGCGATGCCATCACCTTCCGGCCCGGGGACTATGGTATTGACATGTTCTGCCAGGACGGGACGCACTATCTGCCGTTGCAGCTTTTCAGCGATATTTTCCTGTCGTTTTACAATCTGAATACGCTGTTCAACGGCGAGGCCGTCTTCGTCCCGGTCAGTGGAAACGTAGAGCCCTTTGAGGAAGCCTATTACCGTGTCCCGCCACCGGAAGAGAGAAGCGAGGCGCTGGCCTCGTTCACCTACAACGAGATCTGCTTTGCCCTAGACGCGCTTTACGGCCTGAAGGAACAGCACAACATCAGGAAATTTGATACGATGCTCCTGCAGTCGGGGCTGAAGGCACCGCTTTTGAGCCTGGACCCGCAGGAAGCCGGGCAGGCACTCAGCGATCTGACCTTCATGTATCTCGACGACCAGCACAGCGGCCTGCTCCATCGCTCTTACAGGATGAAGGAGGAGCCGAAGCGCCGCCTGGGCACATCGTTCCGGCAAAGCCGCGTTGACCGGAAGCGGTACGCCGACGCCCGGAAAAAGTATTACCCCGACGTCGTCCCCGGCTATGAGGAAGTCGGCAATACCGCCTATATCACCTTCGACTCCTTTGTCTATGAAGGCATAGACTATTACACGGAGAAGGCGGAGGACCATCTGACGGACACGATGGGATTGATGATACACGCCTTTTCCCGGATAACGCGGCCGGGCAGTCCCGTTGAAAACGTGGTGCTGGATCTTTCCAATAACACCGGCGGCACCTCCACTTCCGCCGCTTACACCATCGGCATGTTCCTGGGTGAAGGCTCCATCAGCCTGGCCAATCCCCTGACGGGGGCCCTGGTCACCCAGGATTATAAGACCGACCTGAATCTGGACAGGAAGTTTGACGAACGGGACAATCTGTTGAAATATAATCTCTTCTGCCTGACTTCGCCGAACAGCTTCTCCTGCGGCAATCTGGTGCCCAGCGTGCTGAAAAATTCCCACCGGGTCACAATCCTGGGACAGACCTCAGGGGGCGGTGCCTGCATCGTGCAGCATATGACGAGCGCCGACGGATGCGTTTTCTGCCTGTCGGGGCCGTATCGCATGTCCTATACGAAGAACGGCTCCTTCTACGACATCGACCGCGGCGTGACGCCGGATTTCGTGCTGCCGTCGCCGGAGCAGTTCTACAACCGGAAGCAACTGACAAAAACCATCAACGGCCTGCTGGGGAAATGACGGTTTTCCCGGCGTAAAACAACGAGGGGTGTCGCACGATTGGCAATGTGCGGCAGCCCTTTTTTCATGATGGTGGGGAAAGTGGCCGGGGACAGATTCCCGGCGAAGAAACGCGACGCCCGGCAGGATTTTTCTATCAGCTGTCGAAATAAAATAAGGTTTGAGGTTGCAGTTTTTCAAAAATGAGGGATGCGTTCATGCGTGGAAAAATCATAACGGGCGCGGCGGTTGTCTGCCTCATGGCGGCACTGCTGGCGGGCTGCGGCGAGGAAAAGAAGACGGCGGCGCTGCCGCCGATGGTGAAATATCAGCGGGTCACGAACGGCGCCGGCCAGACGGGGGCCGTCTATGCCGGAACGGTGCGGGGCCGCTACGAGACGAACCTGGCTTTTCAGGTGGGCGGTCAGATCCTGTCCCGGCGGGTGCAGCTCGGCGACCGGGTCAAGGCGGGGCAGGTACTCATGACCATCGACCCCAAGGACATCGCCCAGAAGGCCCAGCAGGGCGACGCCCAGGTGGTGGAGGCTCAGGCCCAGCTCAAGCTGGCGGAGATGAATCTCGCCCGCTACCGCGAGCTTTACGCGGCATCGGCGATTCCCGCGGCCATGCTTGACCAGTATCAGGCGGCTTACGACCGGGCCCTGGCGGCCTGGCAGAACGCGACGGCGTTGGCTACCCAGGGGCATAACGCCCTTTCCTATACGGAGCTCACCGCCGGGGCCGACGGCGTCATCTCGGCGGTCATCGCCGAGGCAGGCCAGGTGGTGGCGGCGGGGCAGACGGTGATGACACTGGTCCAGACAGAGGAGCTGGAAGTCGAGATCAACGTACCGGAGAACCGTCTGTCCGAGGTGCCGGTGGGACGGCCCACCGCGGTTTCCTTCTGGGCGCTGGGGACGGCGGCGGCCAGCGGCGTCGTCCGCGAAGTGGCCCCGATGGCGGACAATGTGGCCCGGACGTACCGGGTCCGGGTTTCTCTGCCGGCGCCCCCGGCGGGCATGGAGCTGGGCATGACGGCCAGCGTGGCGTTGCCGCAGGAGGGCGGGGCTTTACGCGGCGCCGTGCTGCCCCTTTCCGCCATCTATCAGACCGGGGACACGCCCAAGGTTTGGGTGGTAACCAAAGAGAACAAGGTCACGCTGAAGCCGGTGACGGTGGAGAGTTTCCGCGCCAATGAGGCCTGGGTCAGCGGCCTGGACGAGGGGGAAACCGTAGTGACCGCCGGCATCCACAAGTTGCATGAGGGCGACGAAGTGCGTCTGGGACCGGAGGCGAGCCGTCCATGAAGAACCTGACGGAAGTATCGCTGCACCATAAGGGGCTGGCCTGGTACTTCATCATCGTGGTCTTCCTGGCGGGCTTTCTCGCCTATTTCCGGCTGGGCCGGATGGAGGACCCGTCCTTTACCATCCGCCAGATGGTGGTGACCGCCGCCTGGCCGGGGGCGACGGCGGAGCAGATGGAGCAGCAGGTCACGGACAAGCTGGAGAAGCGTTTCCAGGACCTGCCGGGCATCGACTACATCAAGAGCTGCACCCGGGCGGGCACGACCATCATCTACATCACCCTGCGGGACGATGTCAAACGGGCGGATATCCGCCCGACCTGGCGCGACCTCCGGAACTTCGGTGAGGACGTGAAGGCGAAGCTCCCCGAGGGCGTTTACGGGCCGTATTACAACGACCGCTTTGATGATGTGTACGGCTCCATCTACGCCGTGACCGGCGACGGATACTCCTACGAGGAACTGCGGCAGAGTGCCGACCGGGCCCGGCGGCTGATCCTGCGGGTTCCCAGCGTGCAGAAGGTCGAGCTTCTGGGCGAGCAGGAGGAAAAAGTCTATATCGAGATTGAGAAATCGAAGCTGTCGGCGCTGGGCATCCCGCCCACGGCCATCGCGGCGGCGGTCAAGACGCAGAATCAGATCGCTCCGTCGGCCATGCTGGAAACGGAGACGGACAACGTCTTCCTGCGGGTGACCGGCACCTTCTCCGACGTCGAGGCCATCCGGGAGACGCCGGTGAGCGCCGGGGGACGCATCTTCCGCCTCGGTGACATCGCTGCCGTGGAGCGGCGCTACACCGATCCCGGCGAGACGAAGATGTACTTCAACGGCCAGCCGGCGGTGGGCATCGCCGTGTCGATGGAGCCGGGCGGCAACGTGTTGCAGCTCGGCGAGGACCTGAACCATCTCATCGCCAAAATCCGGGCGGAGGAACCGGCAGGCCTGGAAATCAGCCGCGTCTCCGACCAGCCGGCGGTGGTGGAGGAATCCATCGGCGACTCCGTGAGCTCGCTGCGGGAGGCGGTCTTCATCGTCCTGCTGGTGAATTTCCTGAGTCTCGGCGTCCGCACCGGCATGGTGGTGGCGGGCTGCATCCCGCTGGTGCTGGCGGGGGCACTCTGCGTCATGTACGGGCTGGGCATCGACCTTCACAAGGTTTCTCTGGGGGCCCTCATCATCTCCCTGGGGCTGCTGGTGGATGACGCCATCATCGCCGTGGAAATGATGAGCGTCAAGCTGGAGGAGGGCATGGACCGCTTCCACGCGGCCTGCCACGCCTTCAACGTCACGGCGATCCCGATGCTCACGGGCACACTCATCACCTGCTCCGGCTTTATCCCGGTGGCCTTCTCCGTGGGCGATGCCGCCGAGTTCTGCAAATCGCTGTTCCCGGTGGTTGCCAGCGCCCTGTTGATTTCCTGGATCGTTTCCGTCATGGTGGCGCCGCTTTTCGGCACCTATCTGATCCGGGTCAAAAAGCCGGCGGGGGAAGACGGCGCGCCGGTCGTCCTCTATCAGACGCCCTTCTATCAGCTTTTCCGCCGGGTGCTGGGCTGGTTCCTGCGCCACCGGGGGATCGTGCTGATCGGAACGGCGGCGTTTTTTGCCGTTTCCGTGTTCCTGCTGCAATTCGTCAAGCAGGAATTCTTCCCGCCGTCGCTGCGGCCGGAAATCCTCGTCGAGATGCGGCTGCCCGAGGGCTCTTCCAGGAAGGCCACCGACGCCGAGGCGGCCCGCTTCGCCGCTTTCCTCGACGAACGCATGGATTCCATTGACAACTACTCCTACTATGTCGGCGACGGCGCCCCGCGCTTCGTGCTGACGAAGAACCCGCTGACGCCGGCGCCGAACATCGCCCAGTTCGTCATCGTGGCGAAAGATGTCGATACCCGCAAGAAACTTACAGCCGAAGTTCGTCGGGAACTGGCGGACGATTTCCCCAACGTCCGGGTAAACCTCCAGCTCATCCAGACGGGGCCGCCGGCGGATTACCCGGTGATGCTGCGGGTGGCCGGCGAGGACAAGGACCGGGTGCGGGCCCTGGCCACCGAGGTCGCGGGCCGCTTGCTGACGGACGACAACTACACCGACGTTCATCTCGACTGGAACGAGAAATCCAAGGCCCTGCGCCTGGAACTCGACCAGGACAAACTGCGGGGCATGGGCATTTCCAGCCAGGAACTGGCCCAGACGCTCTATACCGAAATCTCCGGCACCAACGTGGCGGAATACTACCGCGGCGACCGCACCATCGGCATCCAGCTCCGCCTGCCGGAACAGGACCGCGGCGACCTCGAAACACTGAAGGAACTACCGGTCTATCTCGGCGCCAAGGGCTACGTGCCGCTGGAGCAGATCGCGAAGATTTCCTATGAGGCGGAAGACGGCGTCATCTGGCGGCGGAACCTCAATCCCACCGTCACCGTCCAGGCAAATATCCGGCAAGGCACCGGCGACGACGCCGCGAAAAAGGCCCTGGCCATGATCGCCGACCTCCGGGACGACCTGCCGCTGGGCTATACCATCGAGCCGGGCGGCTCCCTGGAGGACAGCGCCAAGTCGATGAAGAACCTCATGGTCCCCATGCCGGGCATGCTGCTGGTCATCATGACATTGCTGATGATCCAGCTCGGCAACGGCAAGGATATGCTGCTGACGATTCTCACGGTGCCCCTCTGCTTCATCGGCATCTCCGCCGGCATGCTGCTGACCGGAGCCGCCATGGGCTTCGTGGCGATTCTCGGCATTCTTTCCCTGTCAGGCATGATCATCCGCAACACCGTCGTCCTCATCGACCAGATCCGCCAGCACCTGGCGGAGGGCGCCCATCCCTGGGACGCGGTGGTGGACTCCGCCATCATGCGTTCGCGGCCCATCATGCTGACCGCGGCCACCACCATCCTGAGCATGCTGCCGATGATGCCCAATCCCTTCTGGCAGCCCATGGCAGTCGCCATCGCCAGCGGCCTCTTAGTGGCGACCATCCTGACGCTCCTGATTTTCCCCGCCATGTACGCGGCGATGTATCACATCGAAGAGCCGGAGGAAAAGGGCTGACGCGGCGAACTGATTCGTTTTGAATAAAGCAACCTTCACACTGGGAGGATAAAGCACATGAAGAATATGAACCTTTGCCACGATTTTCGCTATGGGAAAATCATCTACAATCAGCTTGATATGTACGTCGGAAAATCGCTGAAACTGTACGGTGAATTTTCCCAGGAAGAGGCTAGGTTTTTCGACACAGCAGTTTTTCCTGGCGACTATGTGGTGGAAGTGGGCGCGAACATCGGCTCCCACACGGTGCACTTGGCCCAGTTGATAGGAGATCAGGGTGTCCTCTGGGCCTTTGAACCGCAACGGTTGGTATTTCAGCTTTTAGCCGGCAACGTCGCCATCAACGGCCTGACAAACGTTCACACGGAGCAAAAATGCGTTTCCGACCGCCCTGGCAAGGTGATGGTTCCGGTGCTGGATGTCAGCCAGGTGAACAACTGGGGCGGCGTTTCCCTGGAAAACTCCACGGAGGGCGAACCAGTGGACGCCATCACGCTGGATTCCCTGAACCTCGAACGCTGCGATTTCATCAAAATCGACGTGGAGGGCATGGAACTCAACGTCCTGAAGGGCGCAACGGAGCTGATTGAGCACTGCCAGCCCATCATTTACATGGAAGCGGATCGGAAGGAAAAGAACCCGGCCCTGTTCGCCTTCTTGCGGTCCAAGGGGTATCATATTTACCCACATAATCCTCCTCTCTATAATCCGGATAATTTCTTTAAGAATCCGACAAATGCGTTTCAGATTGGGAATGCGGAAGTTATCTCCATGAATGTCATTTGTTTGCCAAACGAGTCCCGGCTTAAGATAGAAGGCGTTGAGGAGGTTACCGGATAAGCCCTGTTAACCGGACAGAGAAAGGAACCCTTTTGTGAAAGCGCCTTTATTGGTAAGCGTCATTCCGATCTGGATCGATTGATATGATGAAATCATCCGTTTCGAATCAAGCAACCTTCACATCGGGAGGATAAAGCACATGAAGAATATGAACCTTTGCCACGATTTTCGCTACGGGAAAATCATCTACAACCAACTGGACATGTACGTTGGGAAATCGCTGAAACTATACGGCGAATACTGCCAGGAGGAGGCCGAGCTCTTCGAGGCGGTGCTCCAGCCCGGGGACTGGGTCATTGAGGCCGGCGCGAACATCGGCTCCCACACGGTGCATTTGGCTCAGTTGATTGGAGATCAGGGTGTCCTCTGGGCCTTTGAACCACAGCGGCTGGTATTTCAGCTTTTGGCCGGCAACGTCGCCATCAACGGCCTGACGAACGTTCACACGGAGCAGAAATGCGTCTCCGACCACCCGGGAAAAGTAATGGTCCCGGTGCTGGATGTCAGCCAGGTAAACAACTGGGGCGGCGTGTCCCTGGAAAACTCCACGGAGGGCGAACCGGTGGACGCCATTACGCTGGATTCCCTGAACCTCGAACGCTGCGATTTCATCAAGATTGATGTGGAGGGCATGGAACTCAACGTCCTGAAGGGCGCTACGGAACTGATTGACCGTTGCCAGCCCCTCATTTACATGGAAGCAGACCGGGACGAAAAGAACCCGGCACTGTTCGCCTTCATGCGGTCCAAGGGCTATCATATTTACCCTCACCGGCCGTTGCTCTACAATCCCGACAATTATTTTGGAAACCCGGAAAACGTCATGCGAAACGGTGATATCCAAATCGCCTCCTTCAACGTCCTCTGTGTCCCCCGCGTTTCCCGTTTCTCGCTGGAAGGGCTTGAAGAAATCTCCGATTGAACGTATACCCTGTGCAGCACTTTCCGGCCACGCCTTCCTGAAGCGGACGCTTTTCCCTTCGGGCGCGGCCGGTTTCTTTTTTGCCCCGGGTGTGGTATAATCGGGAAAAATTTTTATTTGGAGCGAAGAAATATCTTGACAGAACAAATCAAAAAATCGACGCCGGAGAAAACGGCGTTTCTTGGCGTTTACGGCTGCCAGATGAATCTGGCCGACGCCGAGCGGATGGCGGGACAGCTGGAATCGCTGGGCTACCGCCGGACGGAGGAGATGGCGGCGGCGGATCTCATCCTGCTCGTCACCTGCTGCGTGCGGGAGACGGCGGAGGACAAGGTCTACGGCAAAATCGGCGAAATCAAGGGGCTGAAGCGCCAACGGCCATCGCTGCTGTTCGGCGTCGCCGGCTGCATGGCGCAGAAGGAAGGGGACGCCCTGATAAAAAGGGCGCCCCATATCGATTTCGTGCTGGGAACCGGCCGGACCGGCGAGCTCGGGCGCGTTGTCCGGGAGCTGGAAGCGGAGCGGGGGGGGCCGGTCGTCGATACCGGGGACGTCACCGGCCCGATTGCCGAGGGCTGCCCTGTCGCCAGGCGGACGCCTCTGTCCGCCTGGGTGCCGGTGATGTACGGCTGCGACAATTTCTGCACCTACTGCATCGTCCCCTATGTCCGGGGGCGGGAGCGAAGCCGCCGCCCGGAGGACATCCGGCGGGAAATACAGGAAGCGGTCGCTCAGGGCTACAGGGAAATCACGCTGCTGGGGCAGAATGTCAATTCCTACGGCAAGGACCACAAACAGGCGGATTTTGCCGACCTGCTGCGGCTGGCGGACGATGTGCCGGGCATCGAACGGGTGCGTTTCATGACGTCGCATCCCAAGGACCTCAGCCGGCGCGTCATCGAGGCGGTGCGGGACGGCCACCATATCTGCGAGCACTTCCATCTGCCGGTGCAGCATGGCAGTGACCGTCTGCTCAAAGCCATGAACCGGGGTTATACGGCGGCGGCGTACCGGGCGGTGGTGGAGGAAATCCGCGCCGCCGTACCGGGCGCGAGCCTCACCACCGACCTCATCGTGGGCTTTCCGGGAGAGACGGAGCAGGACTTCGAGGCGCTGCTGGACCTCGTCCGGGCCGTCCGCTTTGATGCCGCGTACACGTTCCTCTACTCCCCGCGCTCGGGGACGCCGGCGGCCAAAATGGACGATCAGGTGCCGGACGAGGTGAAGCGCGATCGGCTGCACCGGCTCATGGCGGTGCAGGACGAGATCAGCCGCGCCATCAATGAGAGGTTGCGGGGGCAGGCCGTCGAGGTGCTGGCCGAGGGACCGAGCCAAAACGACCCGGCTGTCTGGACCGGGCGCACCCGTACCGGCAAGATTGTCCTCTGGCCGCATGAAGCGGAAATCGCGGGCGAGCTGGTCAGCGTCCGGGTGGCCGAGCCCCAGACATGGGTATTGAAAGGCGTATTGGAACAGGGCGCTTGAAGCCCTGTTCTTTCTTATGGAGAATCAAGTGATGAAGAAGCAAGAAACGAATCCGGCGGACGGCGGGCAGGAACTGACGCCGATGATGAAGCAGTATCAGGCGACGAAATCGCAGAACCCCGGCGCCATCCTGTTCTTCCGGCTCGGCGATTTCTACGAGATGTTCTTTGACGACGCCCGTCTGGTCTCAAAGGAGCTGGGGCTGACGCTGACGAGCCGCAGCGGCGACGTGGGGAACGCGCCCATGTGCGGCGTCCCGTATCACGCGGCAGAAAGCTACATCGCCAAGCTCATCGCCAAAGGCTATAAAGTAGCCATCGCCGAGCAGATCGGCGATCCGAAGGCTCCGGGGCTCACGAAGCGCGAGGTCATAAAAGTCGTAACGCCGGGCACGGTGCTGTCGGAGAACGCCCTGCCGAAGGAGCAGAACAATTACATCGCCCTGCTGGCCGAGGCGGAGGACACCATCGCTCTGGCCGGGGCGGACATTTCCACCGGTGAGTGCTTTTACGGCGTCTATCAGGGCAGCGGCCGTCAGGCGATGCTTTTCGACGAGCTCTACCGCCTGATGATGCCGGAGCTGCTCACGACGGGACCGCTGTCCTTTGAGGAGGAACTGCGCCAGTTCGCGGCCCAGCGTCTCGGCCGTTGCGCCTTCACGCCGGTGGAACCCTCCGACCGCGTGAACGAGCGCCTGGGCCAGCACTTCGCGCCCGAGGGGCAGCCGAAGGAGCCTCTGGCCCGGGGCGCGGTGGCGGCCCTTCTCGACTATCTCCACGAAACGGTCCGCACCGATCTCAGCCATCTGAACCGGCTGACGCGCCTCAACGCCGCCGCCAATCTGGTGGTGGATGTCTACACCCTGCGGAATCTCGAAATCACCCGCAACCTGCGGGACGGCAGCCGGAAGAACACTCTGCTGGACGTGCTGGACTTCACCCGGACGGCCATGGGCGGCCGCTTGTTGCGACGCTGGCTGGAGTCCCCGCTGCTGTCAATTCCCGAGATCGACCGGCGGCTCGACGCCGTGGCGGAGCTCGTGGAAAACTTCGCGCAGCGGGAGGACCTGCGCGAGGCATTGAAGAACATCTATGACTTCGAGCGCCTGGTGACGCGCCTGGAGGTCGGCGCCGCCAACGCCCGGGACCTCATCGCCCTCAAGACTTCGTTCGAGGCGCTGCCGGCCATCCGGGCGGCGCTGGACGGGACGGCGGCTTTCCTGCTGGCCAACGGCCGGGAAAACATCGGCCTTTTCGACGACCTGGCGGCGCTTTTGGCACGGGCCATCGTGGAATCACCGGGCTTTTCCATCCGGGAGGGCGGCATCATCCGGGAGGGCTATAATGCCGAGCTCGACGAGTACCGCCGCATTGCCCGCGACAGCAAGCAGATGCTGCAGGAAATCGAGGAACGGGAGAAAGCGCGCACCGGTATCAAGGCGCTGAAAATCGGCTACAACAAGGTTTTCGGCTACTACATCGAAGTCCGCAACAGCGGCCGCGACCTGGTGCCGGCGGACTACGTGCGCAAGCAGACGCTGGCCAACGCCGAGCGCTATATCACCCAGGAACTGAAAGAATTCGAGACGAAAATCCTGGGGGCCGAGGAAAAGAGCGTCCAGCTCGAGTACAACCTGTTCATGGAAGTCCGGGACATCGTGATGCGGGAGCTCACGGACATCCAGCGGACGGCCCGGGAAATCGCGGTGGTGGACGTGCTGGCGGGGCTGGCGGAGGCGGCCGCGTCCTATAACTACGTGCGCCCGCGGCTGAAGAACACGGGGGAAATCGTCATCCGCGACGGGCGCCATCCGCTGGTGGAGCGCATCCTGACGCAGGAGATGTTCGTCCCCAACGACACCGAGCTGAACCATGCCGACAGCGAGATCATGCTGATCACCGGGCCGAACATGGCCGGCAAGTCCACCTATATGCGTCAGACGGCATTGCTCACGCTGATGGCCCAGGCCGGGAGCTTCGTGCCGGCACGGGAGGCGTCCATCTCGCCGGTGGACCGCATCTTCACCCGCATCGGCGCCAGCGACGACCTGGTCAGCGGCCAGAGCACCTTCATGGTGGAAATGAACGAAGTGGCGCAGATATTGAAGTACGCCACGAAGAACAGCCTGGTCATCCTCGACGAGATCGGCCGGGGCACCAGCACCTTTGACGGCATGAGCATTGCCCGGGCGGTGGTGGAGCACATCCGCGACCGCATCCACGCCAAGACCATGTTCGCCACCCATTACCATGAGCTCACGGATTTGGAGGGCGGCCCGGTAAAGAACTGCTGCGTCGCCGTCAAGGAACACGGCAGCAAAGTGGTGTTCCTGCGGCGCATCGTCGCCGGCAGCGCCGATAAATCTTACGGCATCCATGTGGCGCGGCTGGCAGGCCTGCCGAACGCTGTGACGCAGCGGGCGCAGGCCATCCTTGAGACGATGGAACAAGCGCCCGCCCCGGCCGCGCCTCCCAAAGCGGCTCCCGCAGTGGAAAAAGCGGAGCCGATGGGCATGGCGTCGCTGTTCGGCCATTCGCTGAGCGACGAAATCCTGTCGCTGGACGTCATGACGATGACGCCGCTGGAGGCGCTGAACGAGCTGTATAAACTGCAGAAACAGGCAAAGGAGGAGGCGGGCAAAGCATGAGCGCGATTCACGTACTCGACACCGCAACCGTCAATAAAATCGCGGCCGGCGAAGTGGTGGAGCGCCCCGCCTCCGTCATCAAGGAGCTCATTGAGAACGCCCTTGACGCCGGTGCCCGGCACATCGAAGTCGAAATCATGGCCGGCGGCACCAGCCTCATGCGGGTGACCGACGACGGCTGCGGCATGAGCCGCGAGGACGCGGCCATGGCCCTGGAACGCCACGCCACCAGCAAGATTTCCGCCGCCGAGGATTTGCTGGACATCGGGACACTGGGCTTTCGCGGCGAGGCCCTGCCCACCATCGCCTCCGTCTCCCGCTTCTCGCTGGTGACGCGCCGCGCCGGCGAGGAACTGGGCACGAAGATGACCGTCACCGGCGGCGAGAAAGCCCCGGCCGAAGACACCGGCTGCCGCCTCGGCACCACCATTAAAGTGGAGGACCTCTTCTTCAACACGCCGGCCCGGAAGAAATTCATGAAGACCGTCCACACGGAAGGGAGCCACATCAGCGATGGCGTGACGAAACAGGCCCTGGCGAACCCCGACGTGGCGTTCCACTTCATCAACAACGGCAAGCCAGTTCTCTCGACGCCGGGAAGCGGCGGCCTGAAAACCGCCATTCGCAGCGTTTACGGCGGCGCGGTGGAGGATTCCCTGCTACCGCTTTCTTTCAGCGACGAGGATCTCACCATTGAGGGGTTTCTGACGAAGCCCTCGATGGTTCGCAGCAGCCGCTCCTGGCAGACCTTCATCGTCAACGGCCGGCTCATCGAGAGCCCCGCCATCGCCAGGGCCGTCGAGAACGCCTACCGTTCGCTCCTGCCCAAAACCGGTTTCCCGCTGGCGGTCATCCGTTTCACGGTACCGCCGCGCAGCGTGGACATCAATGTCCATCCGCGCAAGACCGAGATCAAATTCGAGGACGAGGGCCGCATCTTCAAGGCCGTCTACAAGGCAGTTGTTGACGCCATCCGCCCGGCGGGCCAACGGCTGGAGGACGTCGCGGCGGTGGTACCCGCCGCTGCCGGACGCCCCGGCCCAGCGGAACCTCTGCCACTTCCGATGGAAGACCGCGCTGTCTCCACGCCTCCGCCGCCCGCTGCGCCCCACGCGCTCCCGCGCCCAGCCACCGGCAACGCCTATGCCGCTCCGCGGGAAATGGCCCGCTTTGCGGCAGCTCAGACAGCCATCCGCGAGGAAAAGTCTGCCGCGTACGGGCCCTTGCCCCCAGCCGCCGGACAGATCGCTGAACCCGTAGCCTCCTTCGGCGATGAGGCGGCCGTGGACCCGCCGCTGGCCATGGTTCCCATCGGACAGGTGGGGCGGTGCTATATCGTAGCCCAGGACGAAGACACCCTCTATCTCGTGGACCAGCACGCCGCCCATGAGCGCATCCTTTACGACCGTTTCGCCGCCATGGCGGACGAAATCCCATCCCAGCAGCTTCTCGTCCACCTCCTGCTCGATTTCAGCCCGGCGGAAGCGGATCTCCTGGAGAGCCGCCGGGACCTCTTCTTCAGCCTGGGCTTCGACATGGAAGCCAGCGGCCCGGCCCAGATTCGCCTGAAATCCGTGCCGGCGGACATTCCCGTGGGCGAGGCGGAGGATGTGCTGCGCGAAATCCTGGCGGCCCTGGCCGACAAACACGACCTTTCGGCATCGGAAATCCGTCACGCCTGTATCGCCATGACCGCCTGCAAAGCGGCCATCAAGCGCGGCGACGAGCTGAACCTTCGTCAGATGCAGATTGTCCTTGACGAGTTGCGAACGACGGCCCGGCCCTATACCTGCCCCCATGGACGGCCCACCATCCTGCGCTTCACCAGCGATGACCTGGCGAAACTGTTCAAGCGGACGTAACGCCATGGAAACCGCCATCATCACCACCGGCGCCAAGGGCGGCGACGCCAATATCCGCCTGGCCCGTGAAACCGCTGACCGTCTCGGCTTCCCCTATGTCCCCCGGGGACGCGTCTCGCTGTCGTTGCTCTGTCAGCAGCACGGCGCCGGCGCGGCCCTGGTGGCGAAAAACAGCGAACTCGTCCTCGGCACGCCGGCCGGGGAGCTCTTCTTCCATCCCAGCATGGCCCACTTGCGTCTCAAGAACCTGCGGCAGGGCAAGCCCGACCATCTGGTGGAGGCGCTGGATCTCGCGCCGGGCATGTCCGTCCTCGACTGTACGCTGGGTCTCGGCTCCGACGCCATCGTGGCTGCCGCTGTCGCCGGCGAAACGGGACGCGTCACCGGACTGGAGGCCAGTCCCTTGATTTTCGCTGTCGTCCGCCACGGTCTCGCCCATTTCTCCGGGGACAATCCCGCCATCTGCCAGGCTATGCGCCGGGTCCGGGCCCTTTGGGCGGACTATCACGAGTATCTCGCCGCCCAGCCGGACAAATCCGTGGACGCCGTCTATTTTGACCCCATGTTCCGCCATCCCTTCCTCGAAAGCGCCAGCATGAACCCGCTGCGATTCGCGGCCGACAGCCGCCCCGTCAGCGAAGCGGCGATAGCCGGGGCCTGCCGGGTGGCCCGGCGCCGGGTTGTCCTGAAGGAGTCCAGCCACAGCACGGAGTTTTCCCGGTTGGGCTTTTCGTCCTTCGTCGGCGGACGCTACAGCAAGCTCCGCTACGGCGTAATCTCCCTATAAAGTGTGTTACGCGGGGCGTTCCGACGGTTTCCGTCCGGAGCGCCCCGCGAAGTTTTCCCGGCAAAAGTCTTTACAAGAACGGCGTAAAAGCGATATAATATAATGAATATGAATGGGCAGACAGTGCCCCATGCGCGTTCAGGCACATGGGCGGCATGTCTGCGGACGGTTTTATTTTCCCAAGAGCATCGGAACGGTTCCAAGAAGTAAGACCAAACAAAAATATCGGAGGTGTTTTTTTGTCCAAAGGTACACAAAAACTGCAAATCATCCCCCTCGGCGGTCTGGGCGAGATCGGCAAGAACATGACCGTCGTCCGCGTGGACGACGATATCCTGCTGGTTGACGCCGGGCTGATGTTTCCGGAGGAGGATATGCTGGGCATCGACCTGGTCATCCCGGATATCTCCTACCTGCTGGAGAACCGGGGCAAGCTCCGGGCCATCGTCCTGACCCACGGGCACGAGGACCATATCGGTTCTCTGCCTTACGTTCTCCGCGAGTTCCCCGACGTTCCCGTTTATGGGACGAAGCTCACGCTGGGCATCCTGTCCGGACGTCTGAAGGAAGGCGGCGTGAACGCCACCGGGCTCCAGGCGGTCAATCCCGGCGACATCATCAACGCCGGCTGTTTCAGCGTCGGCTTCATCCGCGTCAATCACAGCATCCCGGACGCCGTGGGACTTTCCATCAAGACGCCGGTGGGCATGATCGTCCACACCGGCGACTTCAAGCTCGACTACACGCCGGTGGACGGGAAGATGACGGACTTCCGCCGCTTTTCCGACCTCGGCAACAAGGGCGTGCTGCTGCTCCTGGCGGACAGCACCAACGCCGAGCGCGAGGGCCATACCCCCAGCGAGAGCACCGTGGGGCTCGCCTTCGACAAGGCGTTCCACAACGCCAGGCAGCGCATCATCGTCGCCACCTTTTCCTCGAACGTCCACCGCATCCAGCAGGTCATCACTACGGCTGCCCGCTACGGGCGCAAGGTAGCCATCCTGGGGCGCAGCATGGTCAATGTCGTCACCATCTCCCGGGAACTCGGCTATATCGAAGCCCCCGAGGGCATCCTGATCGGCATCGAGGAAATCCACAACTACAAAGCCTCTGACATCGTCATCATCACCACCGGCAGCCAGGGTGAGCCCATGTCCGCCCTGACGCGCATGGCGACCGGCGAGCATCGCCAGGTCGAGATCGTCCCCGGCGATACGGTCATCATCTCCGCTACGCCGATTCCGGGCAACGAGAAGCTCGTCTCCCGCACCATCGACAAGTTGCTGAAACTGGGGGCGCAGGTGATATACGGCCATGCCGAGGGCATCCATGTCTCCGGCCACGCCAGCCAGGAAGAGATCAAGCTCATCCACAACCTCGTCCGGCCGAAGTTCTTCATCCCCGTCCACGGCGAATACCGCCATCTGGTCAAGCACGCGAAGATCGCCCAGGAACTCGGGATGCCGAAGGAAAATATCTTCATCAGCGAGAACGGGCAGGTTCTGGAATTCACCCGGGACACCGGAACGGTCGCCGGCAAGGTCACCGCCGGCCCGGTACTGGTGGACGGCCTCGGCGTCGGCGATGTCGGCAACATCGTCCTGCGCGACCGCCGTCAGCTCTCCCAGGACGGCATCCTCATCATCGTCCTGACCATGAACAAGGCCTCCGGCCAGGTCGTGGCTGGTCCCGACATCGTCTCCCGCGGCTTCGTCTATGTGCGTGAATCCGAGGAACTCATGGATGAGTGCAAGGAGCGTGTCGAGCAGGCGCTTGTCCGTTGCCTCGACGGCAAAGTCCCGGAATGGGCCGCCATAAAGTCCGGCGTCCGGGATGCGCTAAGCCGTTTTATCTACGAAAAAACCAAACGTCGTCCGATGATCCTGCCGATCATCATGGAAGTCTGAAAAAAAGGGGCGCCGCCTCGCAAAAGCGCGGTACCCCTTTTACTGTGAGTCCGGTTTTCCAATCGAAACCCAGCAAACAGAACCCGAAACGAAAACACCCACTGTTTATAAAAAGCGGCCCGTCCGCCCGATAAGGAGAGAATGCCCATGATCCGAGGAATGATCTTCGTTGACCTCCTGAACTTCGACATTGCCCTGCACAGCCTCTACGTCGCCAACGACCTGCCCACGCCCCGCCTCGACTTCGTCAAGCTCTTTCGCAAAGTCGTGCGCTGTGTCGAGGGCACGGAGCTGCTGAAGGCTTACATCTTCGCCCCGCGCCCCGACGAGTTCCTGATGCAGGACGACCATTTCGTCCGCTATTATCGCTGGCTCCAGACGCTCAAGACGCTGCCCTTCTTCGATGTCATCGAGGGCCGCTACATCACCCGCGCCACCGATCCCAACGAGCCCAAGGACATCAACAAGCCCTGGACCTACGTGAAATCCGAGAAAGGCAACGACATCAACCTGGCCATCACCGCGCTCAGCAACGCCTTCTTCAACTCCTACGACGCCGCTTTCTTCTTCAGCGCCGACTCCGACTATGCGAATGTCTACAGCATGCTGAAGCACATGGGCAAGCTCGTCATCCAGGTCTCCGTGCAGGGGCAGAACCTCAACAAAGTCCTGGCCACCACCACCGACAAACAAATCGTCCTCAATAAATGGTATTTCGAGAATTGCCTCCTGGCATCGTCGCCCCGTCCTGCTGCCGCGCCTCGTCCCGCTACGGGCGCCGGCGACGGTGAGGCCATGTCCGGTGAAACGCCGCTCGCTCCGGAATCCCTCGCCAACGGTTGCGATGTCCCGCCGCTGGCGGACGATTCCATCCCCGGCGGCAACGGCATCCTCTGATACGAATCCCCGATAGATGCTTTATCGGAGATTCGCCGGTTCACGCATACCGGCACGATGTTTTTGATGCGCACAGATTGCGGAAAACGCCCCCCAACCGGACAGAACCGGCTGAGGGGCGTCTTTTGGTTCTCTGCCGCCTGCGGCAAAAGCGCAGCTAACTGGTCAGATACTTGATGTATTTCCGCTTGCATTCTGCCGCAATCCGGCGGCTGATGGGGATTTCCGCCCCGCTTTTCATGACGAAGGCGAGATCTTCCAGCCGGGCGACGCAGGGCAGATGAATCGCAAAGCTTCGATGCGGGCGAAGAAACTCTGCCAAGGGGAGCAGTTCCATCAGGCTGTCGAGGCTGGAATAGACCTTGATGACCTCTTTATCCGTACAATGCAGCAGGCAGTTATTGCTGAAGACCTCCAGATACTCGATGGACTCCAGCGCCACCTTCACCGGCTCGCGATCAGACAGCAGCTCGAGGACCGGTCGGAACGACGGTTGGCTTTCTTTCCAGCGGCGGAACGCCTCATCGAGGCCGGCGAGCGTGACGGGCTTCATCAGATAATGCAGCGTCCGGAGCTCATAGCCGTCCACGGCGAAATCCGGTGTCATCGTCACGAACACGAAGGCCACGTTCGCATCCAGTTCCCGCGCTTTACGGGCGAGATCGATGCCCAGCGTGCGGCCAATGTAGTTGTCAAAGAAGAGGATCGCGTACTTGCCCGCCTTAAAGCCGCGCCGGAACGCTTCCCCCGTTTCGTATACATCGGTTTCGATTGCAATCCCGTTCTTTTTGGCGCTGGCCTCCATAATGGCCTGCAAGTGCTCCTGATCACCCTTGTCGTCTTCGATGATGGCGACGCGCATAGCCGTCTCCCTGCCTTTCTGTTGCTTTTTCTCTCCGGGATACGTATAATGGGAGTAGCCACTGACTTAGCGATACCCCAATCCTGTGAATCGAGGCGGCTGCCATGAATCATATTTTTTCTTTGTCCATCGGTCTCACCACCATCCAGCTTTTGGGCGCGTATCTGCGCTATCTGCCGTTTGAGGAAGAACTGACGGTCGAGGAACAGCACCGTCTTTGGAAGTATCTCGCGGCGTGGGCGCTGGCGGCCGTCATCATCTATGTCGGCTATTTCGCCCATGCGGGGGTGACGGAGGAATCCTACCGGCAGATATCCTTCCTCGGCGGCTTCCCGTTCCTTGGGGTCTCGTTTCTCGTCCTGCCGCGGAGCATCCCGCGTCATCTCTTCATCATCGGGATGCAGACACTCTGGTTGCTCCTGGTCCATACGGTCGCCGGCATGTTCATCCTGTCGTTCCTGCCTATGTTCGCGTCGGGTATCGAGCGCACCCTGATTCAGACAGCCCTTTTCATCACGTTTTTCCTGTTGCTGTTGCCACTCGTCCGGCCCGTATTCCGCCATCTTCTGCCGCCGACGCAGCTCTTTGATGACCGCCCTCTGGGCTGGTATCTGGCGCTCCTGCCGCTGGGGCTCTGCGCCAGCCCTATCATCAACTTCCTGCGTCGCACGTTCATCTATTCCTGGACGGACCGCATCGAGCGCCTGCTCCTCCTGGCCTGGGTATTCGTCATCTACCGTTACGTGATCCTGCTGAGCCGGCGCATGGCGGCGGCCCGGCAGCGGGAGGCCGAGCGCCGGGTATTGGCCAAGGAGGTCAATGCCCTGGAGAACTACGCTTCCCTCCTGGCCGAGCGCGACCAGAGTGTGCGGCGCCTCCAGCACGACTTGCGCCACTACACCCGGATGATGACATCACTGCTCCAGAACGGCCAGACGGAGGAAGCGCTTGCCCTGATCACGGCCGAGGACGAGGCCGTGATGGCTTCGTCGATTCCGGCGTATTGCCAAAGCCCCATCATCAACGCCGCGCTGGCCGTATATCTGCGGCTGGCAAGCCAGGCCGGTGTCCGCACGACGTACAAGGTTCAGCTGGATGATCCCGGGCGTGGGAAAGAGAGCGTGGCGGCGGCAGATACGGACCTCGCCGTCATGCTTTCGAACGTGCTGGAAAACGCCGTCAACGCCAGCCGGAAACAGCCGCCGGGCGAACGGGAGATACGCTTGTCACTGCGTTTCATCTCCCTGCAGTATGTCCTGTCGGTTGAGAACCGGTATGACGCGCCGCTGGCCCTCGGACCGGGCGGCCTGCCGATGACCTCGGAGCCGGGCCACGGCACCGGCATGGAATCGCTGACGGCCTTCCGCGACAAGTACCGGGCCGAACTCGTCTTCGAGCAGGAAGACGGATGGGTGCAGCTGATGATGTACTGGTTGGGCGATGAGGAACGCGCCGGAGCGCCCGCTTCCGCGGCGGAGTGATACGATTTTCCGGCAAGCCGGTCACCATCGCGGCCGCCCTTTTCGGTTCATGTTCTCTCTGTGTCTATATTTTACCCCGCACGGGCGAAAAAAATCAATAAAAAAAGCCTCCCCATTCGGGGGCATGCAATAGGGATCTTATCAAACAACCGATAATCTCCGAGCGGAAAGAGAGCCATACAGGGGCAATTTACCTGTATGGCTCTCTTTTACTTATGGCATTATTTCGTCATAAAAATAGTAATATAACTGAAGTTGTTTCTCGCTTTGTGGGGCTGTCGTTTATAGATTAATCCTACTCTTAAGAAAACATAATAAAAATTGAGAAATTGTTTTGACTTCGTGATTTGTTACTTATAATCCGTTGTCCTATTTGCCGTGTACTTTTTATAATATACATGTCAGATATACTAATGCGCAGAAAGCACCTATCCAATTTTTCGGAATCACTTATCGGGAGGAAGACAAAGCGGAAAGAGTTTTCAAGCATAGCAGGAAGGAGATAACCAATGCTCAAAGATATATCATCAATCAGCATACAAGGGAAAAATTTTCTTTCTAAAACCACATTACCAATTCTTGATTCCTCGGATAGAAAATATACTAAGGCCTCACTTCTCTATGGACGGAACGGGTCTGGAAAAAGTTCGATTGCAAAGGCATTTCGTAAGATAAAAGGAGAAACCGATACCTCAATTATCATAAGCGATGTCTTAAATACAACAAATCAGTTAGTCACTTTATCAGAAGAAGAATGCGCCCGAATCTTTGTATTTGATGAGGATTTCGTAACATCCAACGTACGTATTACAGAAAGTGGTCTTGGCTCCATTATTATGATTGGAGAGCAGGCAGATTTGACTGCACAGATTGAACAGGCTGAGAAGGAGTTAAAAAAAGCTGAAGATTTATTAAATACAGCAGAAGCCACGCTCAAAGAATATCAGACAAGCACAAATCCAAAGTCTCCTCAATTTTATATCAACAAAATTACTGAAATTCTTAGGCGTGCCGATGGATGGGCTGGCAGAGATAGTAAAGTAAGAGATTTACGCCATAATTCTCCTGTGACTAATGATACATATAAGAAATTTATTACACTAGTTCCGCAAACGCCCCGAGATGAACTGATTATTGAGTTTAATAACAAGATGAGGGAATTGGATGAAGCTAAAAGTGGCGAAGCCACAATTGATACAGCCGTGCCGTCTGTTCCTGATGATTATAAGAATTATTCAACTGACTTGGCTAATAAGCTAATAAAAAAGAAGGTTGAAGAGCCAAAACTATCCGACCGGGAGAAACATCTTTTCTCATTGGTAATGAAGGAAGAGACAGATGAATTACAGATACGCATAGATTATCTCAACGATGAAAAAACCACATACTGTCCGTTTTGCCTACAGGATTTAACGCCAGAGTACAAAAAAGAATTGTTAGATCGGATTCAGAAGATACTGACCGATGAGGTTAAGCAACATCAGTCTAATTTAAAGGCGCAAAAGCTTACAGAGTTAATACTGAATCTTTCACCTTTCTCAGCATTGCCATCATATCAGACATGTATGGATTTGATGACAACAATTAATGATACTCTCATAATGAATAACGCCATACTTCAAAGGAAGATTGACGATTCGTATTCGTCCATTATTGATGAAGAACTCAGTGAAATTGAAAAAGGAATTCAATCTCTAGAGAAAGCGCTGAAAACGCTTGAAGAAGAAAGAAAAACTCATAATAGCAATGCAGTGAAAACGCAGCCCATTGTGGATGCTTTGGTGTCCATTAATAATCAGATTGCTTATTACGATATAATTGGTTATTCAGAACAGCATGATACGCAGAAAAAAGAAATGACCAATGCGGAGAAAGCATATAATGAAGCTGTTGACAATAGAGATGGAAAGAAGAAAATCTTGGGAGCCTTAGACGGGCGTAGAAAAAGTATCGACATAGCAATTGATATCATTAACAACGAATTGAAATATATCTTCTTTGCTGAAGACAGACTTGCTATCGAACGTGATGGAGATTTCTATAAGCTCCTCTCAAATGGGCATCCTGTGCTCCCAAAGGATGTGTCCGTTGGAGAACGAAACATAATAGGTCTTTGCTATTTCTTCACCAGCATAATGACTGGTAAGAATAAAGATACTGCCTATAACGATGAGCATCTCATCATAATTGATGACCCTGTGTCCAGTTACGATTTTGAGAACAAAGTTGGAATCCTGTCCTTCCTAAAATACAAGTTAAGTCAATTCTTGGATGGAAACGTAAACAGCAGGGCGGTTATCTTAACACATGATTTGCTGACATTCTTTGATCTCGAAAAAATATGTCAAGAACTTGAGGCAAGTTGGAAGAGGGTATTTTCAGGTCAAGATATGAAATATCATCTTTGGGAATTGAAAAACTGTACTTTAGAGCGTTTTAAGTATCGGAATCGTCAAGAATACACGGAACTTATCAGACTGATTTACGCGTATGGCTGTGGTAATGTCGGTGAATACGATATTGTTATCGGCAATGTAATGCGTCAGGCACTTGAGGCGTTTGCAACTTTTGAATATAAGAAAGGGATTGAGAAAGTTTCAACGGATGATACTCTTTTAGCCGGAATGTGTGATGAACATAAATCATACTTTAAAAACTTAATGTATCGTATCGTCCTTAACAATGGCAGCCATAGGAAAGAACAGGCACAGAGTATGGAGATTGATTTCTTGTCGGTAATCTCTGAAGCAGAGAAACGGCGGACAGCGAAAGAGATTATTTGTTTTATCTACTTACTAAATAAAGCACATTTGCTTGCTCATCTCGGTGATAATCTCGGTGATGTTAACAATACAGTTGACGCATGGTGCGAGGAAATTAAGAACAGATCAGCCGTGATTTAATTCGGCAATATCTTTGCTAACTGTTCGATATGAGTTCAATGACACACTCATACATGGAGGTTAATGATATGGAAGTATCAATTCAAAAAGCCTTTGGAATGTGTATTAGAGAATTCCGGTCCAAAACTGGCCTTAGTCAAGAGCGGTTTGCTCTTAAAATCAACATGGACAGGACATATTATGCTTCTGTAGAGTCTGGGCGAAGAAACATATCAATCGAGAATATTGAAAAAATCGCACAAGGTCTGGGTGTTTCTTTGTCCGAATTATTTGGAACTGTTGAGAAATTTAAGGAGAATCAGCATGATTGACTATGTAAAAAACATTAAGACCAGCGGCCTTTCAATATATAATCCTATCAAACCTAATGATATTTATCTTTATATTCCAACCTACGATCTGGAAATAATACTATCAAGATATCTGGTAGGGCTATCCTTTTCAGGGCTTCCACTTCGTACTCGGTCCAAAGCTGTGAAATCTGAAATTTGTAAGGCTCTTGGATACCCTGTACCGCCATCATTTAAAAAGACACAACCGCGATTTGTCGGACAGAACTTTGATGTTTATACGCAGAAGAGTCTCAATGTCCAGATATGGAATGAAGAGATTGTTGCAAATAGAAGATATGTTTTTCTACAAGCAAATCAAGAGGATGTGATTACTGCTGTAAGAGTTATTTCTGGTGAAGAGTTGGTTCAATATGATAGGACAGGAACTTTGACACAGAAGTTTCAAGCGAGAATGCAGGAATATAATCGTAGTTTTTGTTCTCAATGTGATACTTCAAACATTGAAAAGTGGATTATTGATAATGGTAGTGTATTACTCGAGGTCAATCCGAATGAGTTCCCCAAAAGCAATCAACTTTTAAGAATCACAGAAATCTATAAAAGGTTGCTACCAATGGTGGGGCAAACTGTGGATTATCGAGGTGTTGTACAAGAAAGGAATCGTGGAGCCGAATTACATGCGATGATTTGTACTAATCTCGGATATTCCATTTTTAAAGATGACGGTAAATATCCAGATATTGCTAATCAGCTCCTTGAAATCAAACTACAAACTTCTCCTACGATAGATTTGGGTCTTCATTCTCCAGAAGATGGACAAATGATAGTTACTATTGGGAACACAAGTTTCTATAGTCAAGATATCCGTTATGCAATTTTTGATGGTCAGGTTCAAGGTAATCGTGTATTATTGCGAAATCTATACCTTGTTACGGGAGCAGATTTCTCAAGGTATTTCCCATTATTTCAAGGAAGGGGAACAAATTCCAAAATTCAAATCCCTCTCCCTGTCAATTTTTTCGATTAAGAAAACATCTTTTCAACCAAATCGTCTAATTTCTTTTTTTGGCTGGAGACAGTTTTAGAATTGTCTTCAGCTATTATTTCTTTTACTATAGTTATTGCTTGTTGTGCTTCCTTGGTTCCATAATATGGAAGAGGAAATTGCTCAACATATTGTGTTTGATATCGCCGTTTTCCTGAATAAAGTTTCGTATTGAATTTTACGTCATAGTATTTTTCGATAAATTTACTATTTGCTATTGCTAACGCAAGATATACAATTTCTTCAAGTGTACCAGGATTGATGTCAATCCAGTAACAATCGCCGTTTACAATAGCGCCTGTCTCATCGTACCAGAATTCCGGCTTCGCTGAAATATCCCTGAATACTATTTTTTTGTGTCCCCATGATTCAGGATTCTGTGGAACCCATATCTCATACCAATTTCTATTCGCTTTGAGCACATATTGCCGTCCGGACAATTGCTCATAATGTTTCATCAAATATGCTTTGGTTTTTGGAAAACCATCAATATCATATGCAACCTTCTTTCCGTTTTCTGTGGTATGTGTATATAACACTTGCCAATGAGAGGTATTATTTGCAACAATTTGACCTGAGTTCCTGTGTGTAATTAGCGGCCTCAACAATTCTAAATTTGCTTTTTCCCCCGTCCAGTCATCGCCGATAAAGACGTTATCAGCGGTAGTTTTTATCCCGACTCTAATCTTCCCAATTTGAGAGAAAGTCATCCACGTATTCGAATCTACTTTTGATAGCCATTCTGCGTTATCATCAGATGAGAGCGTCCATAAAGAATTCTTGGCTATGCTTTGTATAGTCCCTTGTTTAAACTGGTAGATTCTGCCGTCAGGAATAGAATAGAATCCATCTTTATCTATTACGTCAAAAATGCTATTAATATTAACAACATTTTGACGTTTCAATACATCTTGACATTGATAGACTGATGTAAAATGAACATTCTGTTTGTCTTTTGTTCGACCAAGAGAGAATACCATTATGCAGGGAAGAACTGAAGCGTCGAAGAGCTTTGTGTCGCCCAAATCTATAATGTGATGCATATCATAGTTCTCAAACATATAGTTCCTAACAGAATTACCAGCTTTGATTGTCATAAATTTATTAGATGTAATATAGCCAGCAATTCCATGTTCTTTTAAGACATTATGCGTAAAAACAAGGAAGGCGTAATAAATATCAATCCTGCCGGCCAGAGAAAGTTTATCGGCAATTTTTTGTGCTTCTTCACTCCCCATTATTTGCGTTCGAATATAGGGCGGATTTGCGATAACATAATCAAATTTTTCAACTTGCTTCCCTTCGACTGCAGATAGAAAATTCCCAATTCTGATATCAACAGAAATGGTTGGAAACATTTCCTTTAGATTGGACTCCGTTGCTTTTCCAACTTCTTCATCGGTTTCATATCCAACGACGTATAATTGTTTTTCTAATGGCAATAATGCCTGAATCATGGAAATAAGTAATTCTCCCGCCCCTACTGCTGGATCGAGGACATAAACTGTATCTCCATGAAGTTCATGAGAGTATTTAAGCATTTGCCGAGAAACGTAATCTGCCATCTCAACTGGAGTATAAACAGCTCCAGTACTTTTTTTCTTTGTTTCATTCTTATATCTCATAATAAAGTTAACCCTTTCAGTCATTACACGGATGCAACATAATATACGTGTTTATGCTTATCTTTTCAAATTATTATAACCTATCCCATTGCACTTTTTCCGCTTTTAACCCATTCATCAAGTTCGGAAAACTTAAATTTCCATAATTTACCAATTTTATGTGCAGGCATGCCTTTTCCTTTTTTTATCCATCCACGTACAGTAATTGGTCGAACTCCCAAATGCTTAGCAGCCTCTTCTATTCCTATCCAGCTTTCGCTGACTTGCTCATCCATACCGCACCTCCACATAAAACCCAGCTTTTGTTCTAAAATTATAGCATATTTAATTTGTTATTTCAATGATTTTTAACTATTTCTTTATATTTCAAGTTGTTTCTTTATATTTATTGATGAATTAAGATCCAATAATGATTGACCTATTTGTTTTCTATAACGAGGATTTTGCGAAACCCCGAAATAGCAATGAACAGATAGAAAGTAAATTCACAATCCTGGCGTAAACGCACCATCAAAGACACGAAAGCCCTTTTTCCGTCCATCCCTTGCGTGCATAGACGAAAAAAGGGCAGACGTATCCCGCGCTTTTCGAGCCTTGGTTTCCGGTATGGTGCTTGACTTGTTCTATTGCAGGGCGATTGCGCTTGCCAGGACGGTTATGCCGCACAGCAGGCTATGCGCCGTGACCTTCGCGCGCCCCCGCAAGCGGATGTTATCGAGCCCCAGTTTCTCCTTTCCCCGGCTGAACAGCCGCTCGGCGGATGAACGCAGGTTATATAGCTTCTTCCATTCCCGGCTGCCGCGATGGGGCAGGCAGAAACTGCGCGGATCATCGGCAACATGTTTCTTGACCACGCAGCCATAGTCCGAGCTTGAGCACCAATTGCTCCCCTGCGGGCAGTCCACCTTCCCCAGCACATGGGGGCACCGGAACTTCAGCGTCCCCGCCTTCTTGTCGCAGCCCCAGTAGGGCATCTCGTAGCCCATGGAGCAGACCGGCGTCCGCGTACGACTGAGCCCCTCCGGCGGCTGCTTCTCGTTGCGCAGGTTCAAGGGGATCACTGCCTGACCTCCCATGCCCGCGGCCTTCTCGTAGATGCGCTTGGCGTCATAGCCCTTGTCCATGCAGTAATAGTCCGCCGGGCTTGGCGATTCTGCATCAGGGGGATTGCCTCGGCCGAGTCGGCCTCGTTCGCCGGGGTAACGGTCATCGCCATCGGGAGGCCGCTCCCAGCGTCGACGGCGGCGTGTATCTTGTAGCCGTACCAGGTCATCGGCTTGCCGTGGGAATCCTTCTTGTGGCCCCATTCGGCCATTGGCCGTCATGGGGATGCCGGTCCTTCGCCCAGGGCTTCTCATGCGCATGAAGGGCGCTGGAATCAATGGCCAACACAGTCCCGTCCGCCAGTCCGGCTTCGAGGCATTGCCGGGCCAGGGAACGGAAAAGGGACAGCAAGCCATCACACCGGCTCAGGTTCTTGAAGAAACGACTAAATGCCGATACGGATGGCGTGCTGTGACAAACATCGAAGCCGCAGGCATAGCGGAAACGGAGGTCATACTGGAGACGCTCGGCCAGGGCGGAGAAGGTCGGTATGGAGAGCAAGCGCTGGGCAATAAGGGCACGCAGCATAGCCGCACGGGGGTATGGCGGCCGGCCTGGCAAGAGCTTGATCATCTTGAGGCAAGGGGTGAGGTCGAGGTTTTCGAAGAGAACCTCCAGCTGGCTCTTGGGCTCAAATTTTTGCAGTTCCTCGAAGGAAAATAAGAGTTCTTGTCGAATAATCATAGTGACTTCATCCTCCTCGTTTTTTGGTTTGGTCACCTATATTATTCGAGGTTTCGGGGGTGAAGTCCTTTTTTATTCTTTCCTATGCCTTGATTTTATTGGGCTTTGAGTTTTGCAAATTCCTCATCTCTCAAAAGGTTTTTCTCCTTGTGCGTCGTCGAAAACTTGCGAGCAATCGATTCTCCCGCAACAAAAGCGGTAATTGACGCCATCAAGCAAGAGATCAAAGCATTGAAAAAAACTGAATGATGTAAAAACGGAAATCAAGCGGGAGCGGCAGAGAACCAAGGAAAGTCAAAACCAGCAATAACGAATCATCACGCAGCTTGAAACCTGTCCCCGAGGAGGAAATCCTTTTGCCAGGGAAGCTATCCGCGAGGCCGTTTATAATGCAATCGCGCACAACTGTTATATGTATGAAGCGCCAATACAGATAAGGGTTCAGGAGGATGCGATTATCATAAGCAACAGCTGCGCCCTGTCGGATGGCTGAATAGTAGATACGTTTGTGGAACCGCATGATTTCAAGCCATATAATCCCGATATTGCCAGCGTGTTCTATAGTGCCGGGTTTATTGAAAACTGGGGGCAGGGCGTCCCAAAGATTTGCGATGAATGCAGGGAAATGGGAGCGGAGCTTCCGGTTTATGAGTTGATGGGAACTACGCTCCGCTTTCGTTGCCATTCGCTAAAAAGAGCTTTTATCGGCCAGCCCAAAGCACTAAAGCACCAAATCCGATGGCGTTTTGGCGGGAACAATGGAACATAGGGTCATTGAGATTCTGCAAGAGGAGCCGGATATCTATCATGAGGCATTAGGTAAAATGCTTGGAATAACGAGGTGCATAATCCAGAAAGATATGAGCGGCCTTCAGGAAACCGGCCGCATAGAGTGTGTCGGGGGAAACGATACGGGCACAGGGAAGTTCATTGAATTCTATGCCATAGCATGATTGAATGATACCGTAATAAAAACGCTCTTTGGAAGGTACGCGATTACAAAAACAGCCATGCAGTTCATTGTACTGACCTGCATGGCTTATTTCGATTGAAGATTATCGGATTATTAATAACATCCCTATATCACACGCTCGTTTTCGGGAGGCTTTTTTATTTTCCGCCAGTTCGCCGTATGTCGTTACCTTCCTGGGGATGGGTGACAGGGGAGTATCGCCGGTGACGGACGCTCATCCCGGCGTCTTCCGTGACCGGCCTTCTCCGCGCCGCCTCTCCGGAAGGGGAAGAGGGATTCAGAACGTCTGCATCATCATGGAGACGAACTGTACGGCGCCGAAGCCGCCGACCACCAGACCGATGTACCAGAACCAGACCTGCTTTACCAGCGCCGACAGAGAGACGAGCAGGATGGCAATCTGCAGATACGTCAGCGCCCCGGCGAAGCCCTTGTTGAGGGAGAGCGATCGGTCACGCTCCGCCTCGGCGTCGCGCGCCGTCTGCATGATTTCTTTCTCCTCGGCTTTGTAGCGGTCTACCGTCTCCTGGTACTTCTTCATGACCTTCGGGGTTTCCTCCGGGTCGAGGCTGGCCGCCGCCAACTTCAGGTGATCAAGCTGAACCTTGTAGGTGTTCTCCTTCAGGCTCTTCGCCTGATAGTAGGCCCAACCGTTGGAGGCGGCGTTCTGCGCCAGGATTGCCTTGCTGCTGAACGCGCCTGCCTTCAGCGAGGAAAAGGTGGCGCAGATTGCCAGTACCAGCGCCGTCAGCGCGATGAGCTGCGTCGTGCGCTTCGACAGCTCTTTTTCCTTCGGTTCTTCCTGCCCTTCCGTTTCGGAAGGGTTTTTCGTTTCTTCAGCCATATTTTGTTTCCTCCTTTAAGAATTGCCCGGCATGATTCGCTCTGCCAGAAAGCGTTTTTCCCACAGGCATCGCGCGTCATACTACTCGCTGTTAGAAATTTTATTTCTTATACCCTAAAGGGCACAGGCAGCGAGTGCATGATAAGCAGACGCTTGGCGCTTACCCATACGAGATGTGTGGCGCTAAGTGCTGAAAAGCACAAAGCGCCACAGCATAGCGCCTTAGCGGTCGCTTATGCAAAGCTGACGTCAGACGCGCCGTAGGCGCGGCTGTAGCCTGTGCAAAACAGTCCAGTGGACTGTTTTGGGCGTGTCTTCGATAAGAATTTATATAAAATTCTTATCGAAGATTAGATCAGGCGTCGGCGTCAAGGTCAATGATGCCCGCCGCGGCGGGCGCGACCTCGTTTTGCTGGAAAATGAAATGGACGTGATGATCCGCGTCGAAATAGAAACTCTGGGGCACCGACGTCAGCTCCGTGAAATTCGCTTTTAGCGGGATGTTTTCCCGGTCCGCCCAATCCCGGAGTTTCCGGGTAACGGTCTCGGGCGCGTACGGTCCGCCAGGGCCGGTCCCCTCCAGGCTGTCGGCGGAGAGGGACTCGCCGCTGGCAACGCGGAAATTCATCGTCCGCAGATCGACCATCGGATGGGCGGCCTTGCCGACATAGCGGTATTCCGTGAATACGATGCTCAGGATATCGTCGTTGCGCATGACTTCGTAGCTGAGATGCGCCTGCACCGGCTCGCCGCCGGAAACCTCCTTTGTGTGCATGACCTTGCGGAGGAAGGCGTGGGCCTCACCCTCCGTATGAAGGTTGATGCGATGCGACGCCGCGCTGTCCTCTGCCGTCACGCAAGGCCAGCAGATGCTTTCGTTGGCGTTGTATGTCCGGTCCTCGATGGCGACGGCCGCCTCAGCGAGTACGGGAAGACTCGCCAGGAGCGCAACCAGGATAGCGGACGCTTTCCGGATCTTTTTCACAGGAATTCCTCTCTTTCTGCTGTCGTTGTCAATGACCGCCCATCATGGTGTCGGCAATGCTGCCGCCACCGGAAGGAGCACTGTCATTGTATGAGCCGTCGCTGGCCGGGCCATCGGCATAGCCGCCGGAATTGCCGCCGGTCATCTGATCAGCGATGCTGCCGCCGCCGGAGGGGGCACTGCCATTGTATGAGTTGTCGCTGGCCGGGCCATCGGCATAACCGCCGGGGGCACCGCCGCCCGTCATCTGATCGGCAATCCCGCCGGAAGGTGTGCTGCCGCCGGTCTGCAAAAGCGCCGGGTCGGCGCCGTAGCCGGTCTCAGCAAAGCCGCCAGAGGCGCCGGGGCTGCCGGTATTGTCCACCGAGGTCGTGATCTGGCCACCGGAAATGGTGTAGGTGACCATGCTCGACAGCGCGGTGTTGTTCAGCGGGTCAACGAATTCAAAGAAGTAGGCGTACATGCCATCACCCACCTGCTCATCCTTGACCTGGGGATTGTCACCGATGGTGAAGGTATCCACATCAACTTCGGTGGCCTCTTCGTCCTTGGGTCCGGAGAGCGTCATACAGTAGTGCCGGGTAGTGATGGTGTCGCCGGCTTTGAGCTGGATCAGCTCGCGGCTGGCCATGAGACTTTCGAGCCCCCGCTTGTCATCCTTTCTCGCGCCGAGAATGTGGTATTTCTCGGATTTGTAATCATAGACGACCTGCAGATTGCAGGGGACGCCGTTCAGCTTGATGGGGATGGAATAGAGGTTGAAGTCATCGTTTTCATAGGTAATCTCGACGAAAACGGGATGGCCCTCCAGCATCGGCCAGGTGCCAAAGAAGTTGTCAGTGAAGCGGCCTGCGTCCCAGTCGGCATTGATGTTCGAATCCGAGCCGAGGAAGAGGATGATGTCCTTTTGCGGGTCCAGATAAGCGAGCTGGCAGTGGACGACGGACAAGAGATCGGTCGCCGAGGCTGGTAGCAGCACAAAGGCGTTACCGTCTTTGTCAATGTCCACCGGCGTATTCACGAGCTGCTGCAGGTTGTAGATGGGATGCGAACCGGCGGCAGGCGCGGCGGCGGGCGCCGAGCCGAGAATCGTCGCGCTGATGCTGGCGCCGGTGCCGGGGGCGGAGATTTCCGGCGTGTAAGCGGGTGCCATGCCGGAGATGTATTCCTGGGCGGCGTCGGGCATCTGGCCGAATATCAGGTAGTAGTAAAGGCATTTGATGGGGCCCGGGGAAACGTCGATGGCTGCGTAAGTGCGCCAAACGTCAGCGTCGCCGTCATAGGGGTGGTAGCAGGAAATGCCCAGGCCCCGGGGACGGTACGAGCCGTTGACACGATAGAGTACGCAATCATCGATGGCCGACAGCAGCGGTCCGGCGGTTTCGGTCATCAAATGACTCGTGTTCTTCGCCAGCTCACCCATATCGACCATGTCGTAGTAGCCCTGTTCGCGGGTGTTGCCGCCGTAGTTCTCGGAGGCTTCCGCGCCGCGCGCCAGTTGGGTGAACAGCTGGCGCGGATTCTGCGCGGCGGCCTGGAGCGCTTCGATGCCATAGGCGCCATAAGCGGCGACAAGATCCGGCGCCTTTGACACGTCGGTGACAGAAAGCGTCGCGATGGAGGCCGACTCCGGTCCGTCCGCCACGCAGCCCTCATAATACGTGTCGCAAATGACCTTGCCGAGCGCGGCGCCCCCCATCGACGGGTCGCCGGCCAGAGCGCCGACCCAGCCGGTGTAGTTCCAGCCGCAACCCGGCTCGCTCTCCTGCGAGGCGACCATGTAACGGGAGAAGCCGTGGATTGAGGCCAGGGTGTCCACCGTCGCCATCAGGCAGGCGTCAAAGCCGATGAGCTCAAAGGGGGGATTGTCGGGAGTCGCGCCATAGACCGCGTCGAAGGCATCGTGCACCTCGTCGAGGCTCATCATGTTCTGGCTGCGTTCGTCGAAGCAAATGCCGCCGACGCTGCCGCCGCCGTGGTTCCAGAAAACGAATACGCTGTGATCGGCCGTGTAATTGTCCTTGCCGAAGCGCAGGAAATCCGCGAGGCCTTGCCCGCTCCCCATGTCCGCGCCGGATACCGGGCCGAGGTCGTGTAGGCCGTCGGCGTCATAGAGGAAGCGCGCCGCACCGCCCGACGGGATACCGCTGGTCTGCCACTGGTTCGCGCCGCCGGTCTGGATCACGACCTTGACGTTCGACGGCAGCTGGACCTTCTGCAATTCCCGGAGGTCAGCGGAGGCCGCGCCGTATTTCGTTTCCAGGTCGGTACCGCAGAGATACCAGTAGATGACCCAGGTATCGGACGTGTTATAGGATTTGGAAAAGTCCGCGCTGGCATGGGAACGTGTAATGGCATTCGCCTGGGAACGCGTGACGGGATTCGTCTCCGCGCCGCAACCCGGAAGGAGCAGCAAAGCAGAGACCGCCAGAGCGGCAAGTTTACGGCATATCCTTCGTTTCATGGCAGTATCTCCTAACGATTCGCGCGTGGGGCGCCCCCCTGAAAACGCGCTTGTTATTTTTGGCAGAATGGAGTTTTTGTATGGCGCCCCGGAAGGATGCCCCGGCGCGCTATGGTGCCGCCGCAGCCCCGGAGACGCTCCGCCGGGTACTTCACTCGAAATGCAACATCTTCAGCAGGGGGTAGACGTACATTTCCCCCGCCAATGCCCTGATGGCGGCAAAGATGGCAAAGAACCCCCATCCGATAGCGAGTAAGGCTATGCCGGCGATGGTCGCGATTACCGGTGAGATTACCAGCGCCAGGGGGATGATAAGGATCGAGACGAGCAACGCGCCGATCTGTATCCTGAAGGCTTGCCGGGCATGGGCGGCAACGAACTCGTCGTCGCTCCAGATGACTTTGATGATGAACGGCAACACCAGAAAGCCGATGCCGCCCAGCAGGAAGCCGGCGTGGGCCGCCACCGCGAGAATGCGTTGTTTTGTCGAGATGTCATTCATGCAAGATTCCCTCCATTAACGGAAAAAAGGCGCGGCAACCGCCGCGCCCCTTCCCTCAAACCTCTGCCGATTCCGGCAGATTCCCGTCCAGCGAGGCGTTGTATTCCTGCGCCCACTTATAACCGAGAAAGGCGCCGATAGCGTCCGCGATGAAACTGAAGGCCGCCGTCCCCAGCGCCATGTTCAGCACAACCGCGACGACACACAGCCCGATGCCGGTGATAAGCCCTTTCTTCACCCCGCCCGAGTAAATGAGGCCGATAAGGAACAGCCCCAGCACCGCCCCCACGATAGGATTCTTTTTCTGCATTATTACCATGCTCCTTTCTGTATCCCGGGATCTTCGCCCGGCTTCCTTATAGGATACCGCGAAAAAACGTGTTTGTCCATAGTAGCGATGTGAATGGTACCTGAAGCGATGTGAATGGTCAAAAAATACCATTCACATCGCTTCAGGTACCATTCACATCGCTTCGCTTGCAATTTCAAAAATCCGTGGTATACTTCAAACAGGTTCGGGGTGTGTGGAAATGCCCCGCGGATGCGATGGGTACACATCGCTCAATTATTTAATGGAGGTGTATATCTCATGCAGAAAATCAAATCGTTCAAGGTATTCTTCCTGGCCGCTCTCTTCGTCATGGCTTTTGCCAGCGTCGCGTTCGCCGGCCCGCAGGACTTCACGC
>JAFSWT010000046.1 GCA_017444395.1 Schwartzia sp. (in: firmicutes)
ATCCCATCGGCTCGGCCGGTCCCACCACCTCCGGCCGTATGGACGCCTACACGCCGACGATGCTGGATCAGGGCATCAAGGGCATGATCGGCAAGGGCTCCCGCAAGCCCGAAGTCGTTGAGTCCATGAAGAAGAACGGCACGACCTACTTCGCGGCCGTCGGTGGCGCGGCGGCCCTCATCGCCAAGTCGGTGAAGAAGTACGAGGTCATCGCCTACCCCGAGCTTGGCCCGGAAGCGCTGGCGGCGCTCACCGTCGAGGATTTCCCGGCGATTGTCGTCATTGACACCGAGGGCAACAACTTCTACGAGATTGGCCAGAAACCGTACCGCGAGATTTAATGTGTTCCTGCAGTTCCGGCACCCGGCGCGGTTCGCGTGAAAGCGTGGCTGTGTCGGGAGTGCCGGCTGCCTGTCTCCAAACCTTATAGGAGGTTTAGCATGTACAATGTGACATTTTACCTGCGCCGGCTGCACTCTCTCTGCGGCCTGGTGTGCCTCGGCGGCTTCCTTCTGGAGCACATCCTGACGAACGCCCGGGTCCTCATCAGCCCGGCCTCGTTCAACGCCGCCGTCGATCTTCTGGCCTCGATTCCGCCCCAGATCATGATTCCGCTGGAAATCGGTCTCGTCGCCACCCCGTTCCTGTTCCATGCCATCTACGGCGCTTATATCGGCTGGCAGGCAAAGAACAACCCGCAGAACTATTCGTATATCAACAATATCCAGTTCTGGCTCCAGCGCATGACGGCCTGGTATCTCCTGGTCTTCCTGGCCTGGCACGTATTCGTGTTGCGCATCCTCGTGAAAGGTGGCGGCACGCATATCTCCTTCCAGCTCCTGCAGAGTTATTTCCAGAACCCTGTCTACTGGGTGCTCTATCTCCTCGGTATGTGGGCCGCGATCTTCCACTTCTGCAACGGCATCACCACCTTCGCTATGACCTGGGGCATCGCCAAGGGCCCGCGCATCCAGAAGGTCATAAACGCTGGCAGCATGGCGCTCTGCGCTCTCCTGTGCCTCATCTCGCTGGCCTTCATGGCGATTTATCTCGTTTGATAAGGGGGAAGAAATAACGTGGCTAAAGCAACTGCGAAAAACCGGATCGCGGTGGTCGGCGGCGGCATCTCCGGCCTCATGGCGACTCTGAAGATCTGCGAAGCCGGCGGCGAGGTCGATCTCTTTTCCTACTGCCCGCCGAAGCGCTCCCACTCCCTTTGCGCCCAGGGCGGCATGAACGCCTGCATGGACACGAAGGGCGAGGGCGACACCACCTATATCCATTTTGACGACACCGTTTACGGCGGCGACTTCCTGGCTGACCAGGTCGCGGTCAAGGGCATGTGCGAAGCGGCGCCGGGCATCGTCGAGATGTTCGACCGCATGGGCGTCCCCTTCACCCGTACCGCAGAGGGCGTCCTCGACCTCCGGAACTTCGGTGGTCAGAAGAAGAAGCGTACCGTCTTCGCCGGCTCGACGACGGGCCAGCAGCTTCTCTACGCGCTGGACGAACAGGTCCGCAAATGGGAGACGAAGGGACAGGTCCATACCTACATCTTCTGGGAATTCATCAAGATCATCAAGAACAAGCAGGGCGTCTGCCGCGGCATGGTGGCCCAGAACATGAACTCCATGGAAATCAAGGCTTTCCGTGAAGACGCGGTCATCCTCGCCACCGGCGGCCCCGGTCAGATCTTCGGCCTCTGCACGGCCTCCACTATCTGCAACGGCTCCGCGGTTGGCGCTGTCTACGCGCAGGGCGCCCATATCGGCAACCCCGAGTTCATCCAGATCCATCCCACCGCCATCCCCGGCACCGATAAGAACCGACTGATGTCCGAGGCCTGCCGCGGCGAAGGCGGACGCATCTGGGTTTACAAGAACGGCCAGCCCTGGTACTTCCTCGAAGAGAAGTATCCCGACTACGGCAACCTCGTCCCGCGTGACATCGCCTCCCGCGAGATTTTCGATGTCTGCGTGAACCAGGGCCTCGGCGTTGACGGCGAGAACAAGGTCTACCTCGACCTCTCCCATATCCCCGCCGACTATCTGGAGCGCAAGCTCGGCGGCATCCTCGAGATGTATTCCGAGTTCATGGGCCAGGACCCGCGCAAGGTTCCCATGACCATCTACCCCTCCGTCCACTACTCCATGGGCGGCATCTGGGTGGATCGCGAACACAACACCAATATCCCCGGCCTCATGGCCTCGGGCGAGTGCGACTACCAGTACCACGGCGCCAACCGCCTCGGCGCGAACTCGCTTCTGTCGGCGGCCTACTCCGGCACCATCGTCGGCCCGGTCGCCATGAAGTGGGCCACCCGGTGCAACAAGCTCCGCGAGATGGAGGGCTGGCTGGCGCGCAAGTCCAAGGGTGAATCCCTGATGGCGGCGCAGGAGAAAGCCATCGCCCAGCCTTCGGACAGCGACCTCAGGCTCTACGAGGAATCGCTGAAGGAAGCCCGCTCCATCCATATGGTCATGCAGCCGAAGATCGAGTCGGACGGCACCGAGAAGCCGCCGGTCATCGACCAGAACAACCTCTACGCGCTGCGTATGGAAATGGGCGACGAGCTGACGGACGAAGAGCTCGAAGCCGCCCGCCAGGAATGCGTCAACGAATTCGAGAACATCCTGCAGATGAACGGCGAGGAGAACGCCCATGAGCTCCATCAGGAGCTGGGCCGCCTGATGAACAAGTACGTCACCATCGAGCGCGTCAACAAGGACCTCGACTTCTGCTTCGGCGAAGTCAAGAAGATCCTGGCCCGCTGGAACAACATCGGCGTCACCGACCGCGGGCACTGGGCCAATCAGGAAGCCATGTTCGTGCGCCAGCTCCGCAACATGATTCTCTACGCCCTCGTCATCACCAAAGCGGCCCGGATGCGCGATGAAAGCCGCGGCGCTCACTTCAAGCGCGAGTTCCCGAACCGCGATGACGAGCATTTCATGAAGATCACCGTCGCCGACTACGACCCGAAGACGGAAGAGCCTGTGATCACCTATGAGGACTTCGATCACTCGCTCATCAAGCCGCGGGCCCGGACCTACGGTTCCAAGTAAGGGAGGGAAAAAGAGAATGGCCGAACAGAAAACAGTCACCTTTGTCATCGAGCGCCAGGACGGCCCGGATCAAAAGCCCTACACCCAGGAATTCGACGTCCCTTACAACCCGGCCCTGAACGTCGTGGCGGCACTCATGGAGATTCAGAAAAACCCCGTTACCCGGGACGGGAAACGGGTCGCTCCCGTCGTCTGGGAGTGCAACTGCCTGGAAAAGGTCTGCGGCGCCTGCATGATGGTCATCAACGGCAAAGCCCAGCAAGCCTGCTGCGCCCTTGTCGCCCAGCTCAAGCAGCCCGTACACCTGGCCCCGGCCCGTACGTTCCCGGTCATCCGCGACCTGTTGATCGACCGCACCGTCATGTTCGAGAGCCTGAAGCGGATTCACGGCTGGATCAACGTGGACGGCTCCTGGAAGGTCCACGAGGCCCCGCGGCAGAACCCGTACACGGCGCAAACCGCTTACGAGATTTCGCACTGCATGACCTGCGGCTGCTGCCTCGAAGCCTGTCCGAACGTCGGCCCGCAGTCCGATTTCATCGGCCCGGCCCCGGTCGTCCAGGCCTATCTGTTCAACATCAACCCCATGGGCAAGTACGATGAGCCCACCCGGCTCAACGCCCTGATGGAAAAAGGCGGCATCACCAGTTGCGGCAACAGCCAGAACTGCGTCCAGGCCTGCCCGAAGAATATCAAGCTGACCACCTACCTGGCCCAGCTCAACCGCGACGTCAACATGCAGGCCCTCAAGAACATCTTCAACAACTGATTATCGCGGCAACAAAAAACGCCGGCTACCCCGGAATGGGGCAGCCGGCATATTTTTTTGTTGCCGGAAACAGAATTTCGTAGGAGTGGCCCGGAACCGGCGCCGGAAGAAAACGAGTCACGGCGCGGAAGGTTTTTGCGGTTACGGCAGTACCGGCCGCTCGTCGGCATCCTTAAAAGTGTTGCGGAAAATCTTGAAGAGGTCAATGACCGTACCGACCCCGAAGAACCCGCCGGTCAGGAAGAACAACGCCCCGCCGACCCAGCGGCCCACATAGAAGCGGTGAATGCCGGCGAAGCCGACGAAGCCCAAAAGGCAGAGGAGCAATACCGTATCACGGCGGTACGGCGAAGGATTCGAGAAGCCGCAGGCCGGGCAATCGGCCAAACCGGCGGGGATTTCCCGCCCACAATACTTGCAGAACATAATCGTCACTCCTTTCCCGACGGGAATGATGACCGGCAGGACAACCCGGAAAAAGCCGGGCCGCCCACAGGCAACGCCACCCAAAGAAGGCCGCGCTTCCTGTCATGGGGCATTATATACTAGAGAGCGTTAGACTTTACGAGCGAAGCGAAGTGAAGCTCTTACGCTCTCTGCATATACTCGCAGTGAGATTCCTTCGGTCTGGAATATTTCTTTAATTGCGAGTATAGGATGGTTCTCTGAATATTTCATGGTGGCCCGGCGGCGGTCAGGCGCAAAATATCTTGTGAGAAGGGAAACAGATGTAATATAATACATACAGACGGACATCGTATGAGGAAAGGAGCGCAACGATGGCACGGCGCGAAAGGAAACTGGCGCGGCTGGTATTGGCCGCAATCACGGCGGGGATCTTGCCGCTACCGGCGGTCTCGGCCATGAAGACGGAATATGTCTATCACCACGGGCAGCCCTTCGTGGAGATGAACTTCCTCGAGGAGAGCGATGGGGAATTGTGGGAATATAAGGCGGAGTATCCCCTCGACCGGGCGCTGATGGACGCGACGAAGTCCAGCACCGCGTATTGGAGCGGGATGTTCGGTGACAGGGCGAAGAATACGCAGCCCTGGCAGGTTTTCGTCGATACTCAGGCGAATGAGCAAAACGCTTATGGCGGTACGGCGTCCCTTCAGGTGAGCGAGACGGAAAACGTGAGCCTGGTTCCGGAAAACTTCGTGGCGAGGCAGATCCAGGACGGCAAGACACTGAACGTCACGACGAAGGAGACCCTCAAAGCATTCGGCGAAGGCGGCGAATTGGCCGAAGGCGACTACGCGTTCAGCTGGATTACCATCGGGCAGAACCTCGGCGCAAACCGGGAGGGCGCCATCGATGGCTGGTGGGTCGATACGGATACGGTGCTGCCGACGAACGAGCAGGCGGCGGATTTCGTGGGCACATTCCGCCACGAGCTGGGCCATGCTTTGGGCATCATTTATCAGGCCCAATACATCGACGACGAGGGAAACGTGCTACCTGACGGCGCGGAGCCCGTTCACACAGCGACAGGAGAACGCCTGAGCCGGTTTCATGATGCGCTCTCCAATCCCAACGAATGGGCCCTGCACCTCGTGGACCAGAACCTGAACCCGGCGAAGCCCGGCATGGAGATTGTCACGTCGGCGCGGTTCAACGAGCTGAAGGCGGCGAATCCGGGTTTGAAAGCGTCCGATTTCTTCATCGTCGATAACATAATGAGGGAGCCGGGACTCACGGGCGCCAAAGGCTATGCTTATTTCGTGGGCGACCATGTGACGGAGGCGCTGGACGGCACGACCTTCCATGGCGTGAACGGCCTTCCGGTGAATGGATGGGAAGGCTATGATACCTACGACTTCGAGGGCTCCCACCTCCAGACAGCGGGCATGATGAGCCATCGCCTCTACAGCAACTATACCGGGTTCATGGAAGTGGAGCTGGCGGTCATGCAGGATCTGGGCTATGATTTCGACCGCAAGGCATACTACGGCCGCTCGATATACGGCGACGGGCTGACTATCACGAACACGCGGGGCTACTCGGCGCGGAACGCCGACGGCACGGCGTATCTCGAAAATACATACAGCGCCGTCCCGCTTGGCGTTGGCCTCCATATCTACGGCTCGCGGAATACCGTGACGCAGGCGGCGAATATCCTGACGCGCGGCACGGGCGCGGTGGGCATACGGGTGGACGGCGAAAAGAATACGATCACGGTGCCTCCCGCCACCGAAATCCACGCCGACGGCTATCGGGGCAAGGGCGTCCTGTTCGCCTATGGCCGCAAGCACAACCGCTGTCTGGCGGGAACCGTGACGGCCAGCGGCGCCGGTGGTAATGCGGTGGAGTTCAATTTCGGCTCCAGTGCCGGCGGCGCGCAAGACGAATACCGGGGCTCCTATATTCGATATAAACGGGATGTCAATGAGGAAACCGGCAATATTTCCCGAGCCGGCAACATGTACCTGACGGCTATGGACAGCGACACCTACAATGCCTCCGCCGACGAATTGGTGGGGGAGCAGGTGACGGATTTCAACCTTTCCGGAACAATCGCCGGCGGGGAGAATGCGATTTACATCGGAAAAAACGCGTTCGTGAAGAATATCAACGTGAACGAGGGCGCGTCGATTCGCGGAAACATCACCAGTGACTGGAAGCATTTCGACACCGACGGCAGCTATGACGGCGATATGAACGAAGGGATGCAACCGCTCGGCATTCAGTACGGCGAAGTAATATATAGATATAGCCGTTATATCCCCGACCTGGTGACGAACCTGAATTTCAACGCGAATATCGCGTACAGCGGCGACATCACCGGCGCGGACAACCTGAAGCTGAACGTGAACGGTGGCACGCTGTTTTACGGCGGCACGGCGGACGTGGTGAACGTCTCCGTGGCAAAAGGCGCCTCCGTTTTCGGCGGCGATTTCACCGTCAACGACATGACCGCGATAATGGCGGACGGCTTTGCCGACGGCACCACGGGACAACTCGTGAATCACGGCGCCATCGGCGCGGCGACGAAAGACACGACCATGAACATCACGGGCCGGCTCGTTTCCGACGGCGTGCTTCGGGCTTACGGCGGCGGCCCGGCGGGACATATCGCCGTCAACGGGGACGCGGACATCGGTGGATCCGTCGCCACCGTCACGAACGCCCTGCCCGGCGAAACGTGGAAAGTGCTGGAAGCCGGCGCGGTGAACGGCGCCATCGCGAATCCCGCAGGCGCACCCTATGTCGCCACGGGCATGCTCAACACGGAGGGCGCAATCCACGACAATGCGCTGACCGTCACGACGGCGGCGGCCAACAACCTCGGCACGACGGACGCGGCCGTGAACGAAACCTACGGCGCGATGATGCATATGTACAACGGCCTTGCCGCCAGCGGCGACGCCCGCGTCAACGAAATGCGCCCACTGTTCAGCCTTGACGCGCCGGGCGCGAAGGCGGCGCTCTCGTCCGTCTCGTCAAACGCGGCGGCGCAGAGCATGGGCCTCGCCCAGACGAACACCATGACCGGGCACATCGTTTCCTCGCGCCTCGCCGAAGCCTTCGCGACGAAGCCCGTCAACGTCAAAATCCCCGTGGCGAATCTCGCGGACGGGGACAAGGAAAAAGGGATCGAACTGCCAATGAACCTCCCGCAGCCGATGGACAACGATTTCTGGTTCAAGGCCGGGAAGAACTGGGGCGGCCTCAAGGGCGGCGCCAATTATCATGGCACGACGCTATCTGTCGGATGGGACCGCGCCTATGGAAAAACGTGGCGCGCCGGCGCGTTTATCAGCTACGGTACGGTGGGCTTCGCCGACACGGGGGGCGCGGAACGAGCGCAAAGATACGCGGCTCGGATTCTACGGCGGTTACCGCCACGGCCCTCACACGGGCTACGTCTGCCTGGATTACGGCTGGCTCAGGAACGACCTCTCGCGGGCGATCGCCGGCATGGGAGTGTTCCCGAAAGCGAACTACGACAGCCGCATTCTCGAGCTCGGCGGCGAATACCAATACGATCTCCACGCGGGCAAGGACACGCCCTGGCATATCAGCCCCTACATCAATCTGCAGCTATCCGGGCTGCGGCAGGACGGCTATACGGAGCGGGGCGCGGGCATCTTCGGCCAGCGGGTGGACAGCGCGTCGAACACCTACTTCGCCGGCGGGTTCGGCGTCGAGTGCAAGCGTTATCTCACCAATGGCAGCTACGCGCTGCGCCTCGGCGTGAAGCACGCGTTTTCGGGCGCGGATCCGCGCCTGACCTTCGGCTATATCGGCGACAACGCCGCCCGCTATGAAATGCGGAGCGGACAGGACAAGACCCATTTCATCATGCGCCTCGGCGGCGAAGCGGAATTCGTCCCCGGCTGGTGGCTCGAAGGGGAGGCGGGCCTGCAAAAGGGCGCCCACGACAAGGATGTCATGTGCGCGCTGACGCTGCGGAGAATGTGGTAAGGAGAACCGGACGAACCGGCAGGCGGGCACCTTGCCAAAACCCTCCGGGTGTGGTACATTGGCAGGAGAAAGAACAGCAGGGCGCCGCCCCGTCTCCCGGAGGGCAGGGCGCCGGAAAGGAACGGAGTATGCGGCTGATTATCGGAATGTCGGGCGCCAGCGGCGCTGTCCTGGGCTACGAGGCGCTGAAAGCGCTGCGGGAAATCCCGAAGATGGAAACCCATCTGATTGTCACCGAGGGGGCGGCCCAGACGCTTCGCTACGAAACGAACCTTGAAATGAAAGACCTGACGGCGCTGGCCGATGTCGTCCACGAAAACGGGAACCTGGCTGCCGCCATCGCCAGCGGCTCTTTCCCCACCGACGGCATGATCGTCATTCCCTGCAGCATGAAGACGCTGGCCGGCATCGTCAGCGGCTACGCCGAGAATCTGCTGCTGCGGGCGGCGGACGTCTGCCTCAAGGAAGGGCGGCGGCTGGTCCTCGTGCCGCGGGAAACGCCCCTCTCCCCCCTGCACCTCAGGAACATCAAAGAGGCCGCTGACCTCGGCTGCCGCATCGTGCCGCCGATGATGACATTCTACAACGGCGCCGACACGGTGGAGAAAATGACGCAGTGCATCATCGGCAAAGTGCTGGCCCAATTCGGCCTGCCCTACGCCCCCTATGCCCCCTGGCCGGGAAGAGAATGAAGCGCGGAAGCCCAGCGGGTTTCCGCGCTTCACCATTCCGGCCAAGGTTCATGATTCCCTGATGAAAGATTGCCGGTCCCAATGGCAAAAAAGCGATGAAAAAGTGATGACGCAGAAGGATTTTTGATTTCCGTGTCGTAATGTTTTAATTATGATAATGAAAGGAGCAATAGCGATGAACCGATTATCCATCACGAAGAAACTGGCCGTGGCCTTTGGCATTCTGTTCCTGCTGTTCGCGGCCTTCGGCGTTTTCGCCGTGCGCTCGGCCCAGCACATCGGCGACGAAGTCAGGAACATCAGTGACTGGATGGAGTCCCGCGACCGCGTGGCAATCATTTCCGAGACCACGGCGGGCTTGCATCGGGCGCTGATGTACCGCATCATGCTGACCGATCCGGCGGCGCAGAAGGAATGGGCCGACGCGATGAAAACGCGCATGACCACGGTGGACGAGGCATTCGCGGCCTATGAGAAGACACTGAACGAGTCCGAATACGACTCGGCGGAGGAAAAGGAAAACGACTTCAAGACGCTGAACGCCGAGAAGAAACTCTGGCAGGATTACCTCGCCGAAGTGAAGAAGGTGGACGCGCAGCTGACTGCCGGCAACCGTCCGGCAGCCCAGGCACTGCTGGAAAAGGACGCGGCCAAAGCGTTCTCGGCCCTGACTGACGCCATGGACGCCGACGCCGGTGAGTGCCGCAAGGGGACGGAGGAGGCGTTGGACAGCGGCGAAGCGGCCTACCAGTCCGTCATCCGGATGGCCATTGTTGCCAGCGTCGTCATCCTCATCGTCGCTGTGCTCGTCCTGGTCCTGCTGGCAAAGAGCATCCGTCACTCCGTCAGGACCATCGTCGCCACCGCGAAAAAAGCGGCGGACGGCGACCTGTCGCGGAACATCGAGCTCGATACAGCGGACGAATTTGGCGAGATTGCCAAATACTTCAATGACATGCTCGACAGTACCCGCAGCGTCCTGCTACGGATGCAGGGGACAGCGCAGGAAGTCGCTGACAGCTCCGAACGGCTGACGGAAAACACGGAGCAATCAGCCCAGGCCACCCAGAGTGTGGCGGAGTCCGTCACCAATGTCTCCGGGTCCGCCGCGATGCAGTTGGACGCGCTGGCGGAGACGAACGAACGCATCGATCGCCTGAAAGACGGCATGGAAAATATGGTCCGGGTTGTCCGCTCCGGCATGGAGGGCGTGAACGACGCGGTATCCCAGGCCAGCGAGGGCAATTCGCTGGCAGCCGACACCGTACAGCAGATGAACCGCATCGCTGATACGGTGGCCGAGTCGGCGGGTACGGTGGCCAAACTCGGTGAGAGTTCAAAGGAAATCGGCTCCATCGTCGAGGTCATCACCGGCATCGCCGGGCAGACGAACCTCCTGGCGCTGAACGCGGCCATCGAGGCGGCCCGGGCCGGCGAGCACGGGCGCGGCTTCGCGGTTGTCGCCGAGGAGGTCAGGAAACTCGCCGAGGAATCCCGGTCAGCGGCGGAGAAGATCGGTGA
>JAFSWT010000047.1 GCA_017444395.1 Schwartzia sp. (in: firmicutes)
CCCCGGCTGCTGCTCCGCGCGCTGCTGCTCCGGCTCCGGCCGCTGCTCCGGCTCCGGCCCCCGCTCCGGCTCCGGCCGCTGCTCCGGCTCCGGCTGCGAAGGCTGCTGGCGCTGGCGAGCACTCCATCAATGCTCCGATGCCGGGCAAGATCCTGAAAGTCCTCGTTTCCAAGGGCCAGGCTGTCAAGGCTGGCGAGAACCTGATGATGCTCGAGGCCATGAAGATGCAGAACGAGATCCTGGCCGACGCCGATGCCACCGTCAAGGCGATCAACGTCACGGCTGGCCAGACGGTCAAGGTCGGCGAGTCCCTCATCATCCTGGGCTAATCCGGAACCGTCTCACAAGACAAAAAGAAAGCACAAGGGGATTTTTCTCCTTGTGCTTTTTTTGCGTTTTTCCGGGACAGGCTTCGCTTTCGGGAACTATGCGCGCGTAATTGACGGGCTGCTTTCAATGGTATCGCGAAGCAGAGAAAGAGGCTTGCAGCGGCATTCGCCCTAAAGACATCACAGCTTCCGCTGCCGGCGGTAGGCTCCCTCCAGGGCCGTGACGCTGGCGGCGTGGGACGGTTGCCAGCGGGCCGCCTCGCGGTGCCAGCGCAGTTCTTCGACGTATTCCTTGCGGGCGGCGGCGAAGGATGCCTGATCGAGGCAGAGGTCGTAAAAGGCGGCGGCCCGGTCGGTATCGCTCATGCCGGCGCTTTCAACGGCCTGCCAGGCGTTTTTCCAGAGGGCGTTGCCCCGTTCCCCGTTGTGTAGCTTATCCATCGCCAGCCGGGCCGCTGCCGCGTAATTCAGCCGGGCCATGTCCGGCTGCCCGGATTTTTGGTACTGCCCGGCGGCGGTTTCGTATTCGGTGACGGCGGCCCGGTAGTCGCCCATCTTTTCGGAGGCCCGGGCTATGATATGACCGGCCGCCGCCTGCTCCCGGGGGGTATGGGCAATGGCCCGCATCGCCCGGCCGGCGGCGAGCTGACGGGCGTTGTCCCGGCCGTCGAAGAGTTCGGCCCGCCAGGCAAAGGCGGCAAAGCGCTGCTCGTCCGTATGGGCCATCGTCAGCGCCTCCTGCAACAGACGCTCCGCTTTCACCGGGTCGTTGTCGGTCTGCCAGGCGTGCTTTGCCTCCGCCAGCCGGGCTGCGAACCGGGCCGCCGACTCCGCCTGGGCTGGCGATTCGTTGTCAGGTGCAGACGTTTTATCCGTCCCGTTAGCGGTCGTTGTTGCCGACGGAGGCGGCGTTTCCCGCGGGGCCGGGCGCCAGATGGCCGCCGCGGTGCCGAGAATTGTCACCGCCAGCAGCAGAATCAGCCATTTTCCCTTCATCGCGACTGCCTCCTCCCACCGGATTATTCCCGGCCGCAGATGCTCGTTGGCATCGGATAATTATTGATTTTATCACGGGATTGCCCTATAATCAAATCAAGACAAACAAAAACTCTGACGAAATGAGGCGATCGTATGGCGGTCCATGTCATCCGCGAAGCCCGGCGCTGCCTGCAATGCAAGAAGCCCCTTTGCCGGCTCAAGGGGTGCCCGATCCAGACGAATATCCCGGAAATGATCCGGCTCTTCCTGTCCGGCAAGAGCGACGAGGCGGCGGCCATGCTCTTCGCCAACAATCCCCTGAGCATCGTCTGCTCCCTGGTCTGCGACCATGAGAAGCAGTGCGAGGGCAACTGCGTCCAGGGCAAGAAAGGCAGCGCAGTGCAGATTTCCAGCATCGAGCATTACATTTCCAACGCCTTTCTCGACAAGCTGATATTGAAGCGCGAGCCCGGCAAGGGGGAAAAAGTCGCCATCGTCGGCAGCGGCCCGGCGGGGTTGACGGTGGCGGTCATCCTGGCCCAGCGTGGCTATGACATCACCATCTTCGAGCGCAAGGACCAGATCGGCGGCATGTTGCGCTACGGCATCCCCGATTTCCGTTTGCCCAAGACCATCCTGGAGCGATACCAGAAAAAACTGCGGCAACTCGGCATCCATATCCGCCCCAACACGACGGTGGGCGGGGCGCTGCGCCTTGACGACTTCTTCAACGACGGCTACGCCGCCATCTTCATCGGCTCCGGCACCTGGCGGGCCCGACGCCTCGGCGTCCCCGGCGAGAGCCTGGGGAACGTCCACTACACCATCGACTACCTGCAGAATCCCGACGCCTACGAACTGGGGGACCGCGTCGCCGTCATCGGCGCCGGCAACGCCGCCATGGACGCCGCCCGCACGGCGCTGCGCCACGGCAGCCGCTTCGTCACCGTCTATTCCCGCGAGGCCACAGTGGCCGCCAGTCCCCGGGAGCTCGACTACACGCTGGCGGACGGCGCCTCGGTGGAGTACGGCATGGACGTCCAGAAAATCGCCGACGAAGGGCCGGTCTTCATCCGCCGCACCTTTGACGAGGAGGGCAAGGTCACCTCGGAAAGCGCTCCGGTACTGATTCCCGCCGACAGCACCATCATCGCCGTGAGCCAGCGCCCCAAGGACAAGCTGGTCAGCACCACCACCGGCCTCTCCGTCAACGACCGGGGCCTCCTGGCGGTGGACGAGAACGGCCAGACGACCCGCGAGGGCATCTTCTCCGGCGGCGACGTCGTCACCGGCCCCTGGAACGTCGTCCAGGCCGTCAAGAGCGCCAAGCGCGTCGCTGACAACATCGCTGCCTACCTCGACCGCATTGCCTGGCAGGAATGAAGGCAAAAAAGCTGGCGGACCATGTTTTCCAACATGGCCCGCCGGCTTTTTTTATTGGGAAGTTCCGTTTTGGCTTGCCTCCCTCTGGAGGGAGGTGGCGCGAAGCGCCGGAAGGAGG
>JAFSWT010000048.1 GCA_017444395.1 Schwartzia sp. (in: firmicutes)
AAAAAACACGCAATTTTGGCGAAGCCCCCTTGGTTCCGATTGGCAACAAACATAGATACATCAAGTCCTCATCGTCATCATTGCCGAAGCAATCAAAAAATCAAAACAAAAATATTTTTGTTTTGATTTTTTGACCGGCTATTTTTCGATGGCCGTCAGCCCATGAAAAACGAGGAGAGAAGCGCTGTCCATCTTCTCGTGGTTCAACCAAAATTGTACCGTTGTAATGCACGATGTCTATTTTTCCCTTGCTCCGCTTGCGCGTTAGCCGCCCCATCCCATAGGGAGGGGATAATACACGGTATTGAGCAGGCGACAGAATGGGTGCGACAGCCCCGAAAGCGCGGTATTTAATGGCCGGTGTAATACATACCAAATCCACCGGCTCCTGTCAAGAGGAAACCGCGTCCCGGCCGCGGATTGCCCCCGGCCGCCGACGCGGCATCTTCGCCGTTTCCCCGCGGAGCCCGAAAGCAGGATCGGCATACCCGTCGAAATAAAGGAGATGTGGTTTCTGCGACGCGAAGCTAGTCCTTTAGGGTTCGTCAGACCAGAGGTTTGCCTACACCTTCCTTCAGATTCCACCTCACGATGGATTCCCTTGGTGTTCAGCTATGCCTTTCCCACTGCCAGGGCCGGCCGGGACTTTCACCGATTAGAATACGCCCATGCCGGGCGTACCACCAAAACGGCTCCCGGGTAGTCCGCCCGGGGGCCTTTTTCTGCTGATATTACAATTTGGCAACAGCCTCACCGGGAAGCGCCTTGACAACGGCCGTTGCCCGTTCCCGGCCGCTCTGCTCTACCGTGATTTGGTAAAATTTTCTGTAAAAGTCATTATTGTGTTGCTACTGCAACAGGCTTTGACATTTCGTTGATGATATACTGATTCTGAATCAATATGAATCGACAGGAGTTTGTGCGCCGTGGGAAAACCAAAAGAGAACGCTTTCGATTTGGCGGAATATCCGCTTTTTTCCGGGCTGTCGGCCGAGGAGGCCCGGGAATTCGTAGCGAAGACCAAGTCGGTCATCCGTTCCTATGAAAAAGGGAACCGCATCCTGCGCGCCTACGAGAGCAATGCGTTCATCGGCATGATGCTCGAAGGCCGGGCGCAGATCATCGCCGAGGACCGGTTTGGCAACGAGTCCATCGGGCATACGCTGGAACGGGGTGCGCTTTTCGGCATCGTCTCGGCCATCCTGGGCCCGGACTACGCCTTTACCTCCGTGGCGGCCAAAAACAAGACGGCGGCGCTGCTGATCCCATATCGGGAGTTGCTCCTTTCCGGCATGAAGCTGGGACGGGTGCACGGCATCGTCATGAAGAACCTGCTGACGTCTTTCTCCCTAAAGGCCGTGCTGATGATGCAGAAAATCGAGTTGCTTTCCCATAAGTCCCTGCGGGACCGGCTGACGCTTTATCTGATACAGCAGAGCGATCGCCAGAAGAGCGACCGGGTGACGGTACCGAGCAAGATGCAGTTGGCGAAGGCGCTGGAATGCAATCGCAGCGCTTTGGTGCGGGAAATCAGCGCCATGTCGCGGGCGAGGCTTCTGCGGTGCGGCGATGACTGGATGGAGCTGGACACCTCCGCGCTGGCCAAAGCCTCGAAATGACGACGGGACGCGTCACGTTGCGATGCGCCGGCCTGCGCAAACGCTTCGGCCGGCAGGAATTGTTCGGCGGCCTTTCTTTCGAGGGGCATGGGGGCGAGATTTTGGCGATAACCGGCGCCAACGGCAGCGGGAAATCCACGCTGCTGAAGCTCGCTGCCCGTCTTCTGATTCCGGACGACGGTACGGTGGCGCTCTGCATCAATGATGTTCCCGTGGCGCCGGAGGCGTACCGGTCCCATTTCGCGATGACCGCGCCGGAAATGAACCTCTACGAGCGCCTGACCGCCGGCGAGAATCTCCGGTTCTTTCCCTCCTCCCGCGGACTGACGCTGACGGACAGCGAGGCAAAGCGTCTGCTGGACCGGGTGGGCCTTCCCGCAGAGGCCGCCGGGCAGCCGGTGGGGCAGTTTTCCACCGGCATGAAGCAACGGCTCAAACTGGCCATCATGATGGCGGCGGCCGCCGAGGTCTGGCTGCTGGACGAGCCGGGGGCCAATCTCGATGAGGCGGGACGGCGCATGATATGCCGGGAGGTACAGGGCGCGGCCCGGGAAGGGCGCCTCGTTCTCTGGGCCACAAATGATTCCACCGAGGAAGGGATAGCCGATGCGGTCATCCGTATGGGACGGGGCGAAAGCCGTTTTCCGCAAGGAACTGATCAACGGGCTTCGCTATAAATCGGCGGCCGCCTCGATGCTGATGTTTTCCTTCACGTCTCTGGCCGCTGTCAGCATGGCGCTGGCGGGGAGCGTGCCCGGGCCGCGGCTTTTGGCGGCGCTGCTCTGGGTGATCCTGTTCTTCGCCGCAACCGTCGGCATGGACCGGATTTTCCTGGACGAAGCGGCGGCCGGGACATTGGAAACGCTCCGGCTCTATGCGCCGGCAACAGCCGTTCTGCTGGGCAAGCTGGCCGGCGCCTTTCTGACGCTCGTCGTCCTCTCGGCACTCCTGGTGCCGCTGTTTCTCGTCTTCATCGGCGGCAGCGTCGGCGCGCCGTTCCTGTTTTTGAGCGTCTTGCTGCTCGGTGTGCTGGGCATCGCCGCGGCGGGAACCCTGACGGCGGCCTTGTCCGCCTGGGCGGAGGTCCGGGCCGGACTGTTCGCCATACTGACATTTCCCGTGATATTGCCGGTGTTCCTGCCCGCCGTGGCAGTGACAGCGGAGCTTTTCGCCGGCGAGACCGTGAATCTCCATTACCTGGTGGCGATGGGCCTTTATGACCTTCTGCTGGGTGTCGGCGCTTCGGTTCTGTTCGATTATGTCTGGGGCGGGTGAAGCCGGTGTTTCGTCTCGCGGTCGTTTTCCTTACGCTGGCCGTTTGCGGCGCGGTGTTCTTTGTCGTTCCGCCGGCCGAGGGGCTGGGAAATCTTGTCCGGATCGCGTTCTTCCATATTCCCATGGCCTGGATGTCGGTGCTGGCCTTCGTCATGAGCGCCTGGTGGTCCGCCGCGTATCTCCGGCGGCGCGATATGCGCGACGACGCCAGGAGCTGCGTCTCGGCCCGGCTGGGCTTCCTGTTCGTGCTCCTGGCCACGGCCAGCGGGGCCATCTTCAGCAAGCTCACCTGGGGCGCGTACTGGAACTGGGACCCGCGGCAGACGACGATTTTCATCCTGATTCTCATCTACGGCGCCTATCTCACCCTGCGGGCGTCGGTGCCGGAGGCGCGACGGCGGGCGGTCATTTCCGCCGTTTACTCGCTCTTTTCCTGCCTGACGGTCCCCTTTCTCGTATTCATCCTGCCGCGTCTCACCTTTTCCCTGCACCCGTCGCCGCTTTTGGGCGGGTCCGGGCGGGTGGAAATGGATCCCGTGATGCTGGCGGTGCTGGCTGCCGCCCTGGCGGACGCCACGCTGATCTATATCTGGCTGCTGCGGCGGGACAGCGCCGCGGCAAAGGAAGAATCACTCCATGAGGAATAAAACGTATCTGCTTATCGGATTGGTCGTTCTGTTCATCGCTTACGCCGGCTGGACCTTTGCCGACACGCTGACGCCGTATGTCGATATCCAGGCGGCAAAGGTCTCGGAAAAGACCGTACAGGTCAAGGGCCTGCTGGACAAGGCGGCACCGCCTCCCGTTCAGGAGGGTGACTATTTCGTGTTCCCGCTGACGGATGAGCAGGGCGGAAAAATGACGGTGCGCTATAAGGGCGTAAAGCCGGACCAGTTCGACGAGGCGTATCATATCGTGGCCGTGGGAAATTTCCGCGACGGCGCGTTTTTCGCCGACCGGCTGCTGATCAAGTGCCCGTCCAAATACGAAACGCAAAAAGGAAAAAAGTAGCTGATGTATGCTATGGCTGATACGGCCGGAAATATGCTCCTGGGCGCGGCCCTGCTCGCCTCGCTCGCCACGGTCCTGCTTTGCGGGCTGCGGAAAAGGGACGCGGCCGATACGAGACTTCCCCGGCGGCTGGCCTTCGCCGCGACACTGGGCGCCAGCGCGTTACTGCTCTGGCTGATTCTGGCCGACCGGTTTGAGTTTGACTATGTCTGGAGCTATTCCGCGAAGGACTTGCCGGTAGTTTACAAAGTCGCGGCCTTCTGGGCGGGGCAGCAGGGCTCGTTCCTGCTCTGGCTGCTGATCCACAACGCGGCGGGCTGCCTGCCTGCCAGAGGGGAGGGACCGGGGCGCGCCGCCGTCGCCGTTTACGCGATGATTGGCGTCCTTTTGGCCATCATGACGCTGGCCAGAAGCCCCTTCCTGCCGGCGGAGGCTATCTATACGGACGGCGCCGGGCTGAACCCGCTCCTGCAGGACCCGTGGATGGCGATTCATCCGCCGTTGATTTTCCTCGGCTACGCCCTGCTGGCGGCGCCGCTTTCCTGCTCCGCCGGGGCTCTGTGGACGGAGGCGGCGGCGAAAGACTGGCTCTCCCCGGCGCGGAAATGGGGCCTGATTGCCTTCGCCTTTCTCGGCGCCGGCATCTTCGTCGGCGGCTATTGGGCGTACAAGGTACTCGGTTGGGGCGGATACTGGGGTTGGGACCCGGTGGAGAATTCCTCCCTCGTCCCGTGGCTCATCGCTGCCGTCTTTCTCCATACGGTACGGCTGGCCCAAATCCGGGGCGAGAACCTCATCTTCGCCCATCTGGCGGCGCTGTTTGCCTTTTCCTTCGTATTGTACGGCACCTTCCTCACCCGCAGCGGTCTCCTGGGGGATTTCTCGGTCCACTCCTTCAGCGGGACGAGCATCGGCCTGCTGCTGGCCGTCATCAACGGCCTGCTGCTCCTGGCGGGATTGCTGCTCCTGTTCCGTCGCGCCGGGCGCCTGCCGGAGGGGGAGTTCTACCCCGCCCATGACAGCCGGGAATTCTGGACGCTGGCGGGCATGGTGGCCCTCGTATTCATCGCCGCCGTCGTCTTCATCGGCATGTCCATGCCGCTCCTGACACAACTCGCGGACGCGCCCTCCGCGGTCGATACCGGCTTTTACGGACGGACGACGATGCCGTTGGCCGTTTTCCTGCTGCTGGCGCTGACGCTGGCAACCCTCCGGCGATGGGGAAAGAACGGTTCCCTTCGCCTTCCCGCGTGGTTGGCGGGCACAGCGCTTTTGGGACTGGCGGCGGCTCTGGCCTTGGGCATCCACGATGTGCTGCCGCTCATGGCGTCGGCGCTGGCTCTGCCCGCGGCGGCGGCCCAGCTGGCGGCATGGCGCGAGAAGACCATTGGGCGCGGCGCGGCCGTGGCCCATATCGGCGTGGCCCTTTCCCTATTGGCCATGATGCTCTCCGGCTACGGGGGCGAAACCCGTTCCGTCCCCTTCACGCCCGACGAGCCGCAGGCGGTTCTGGGCCACGAAATTACCTATAAAGGGACGGAAACGAACGAAGAGCAGACGCAAAAATATTACCGCTTCGCCATCGACGGCGAGGAGACGCGGGCGCTGACAAAGCTGCGGGAAAACGGCGAGGACGCTGCCCGGGAACCCGCGATACGAAAAACGATAGCGGGCGATGTCTATATCGCTCCGTCGCCGCCGAAGGGTGACGCCCGGCCGGAGCTTCTGCTCAAGCGCGGCAAGACGGGGATGGATGAGAACTACGCCTATCTTTTCGAGGGCGTGGAAAAGGAAACCGCCGGGGACGCGGAGCGGATTACCGCCGTCCTCAGCGTGACGGACGGAACAGACATGGAGGAGGCGAGACCATACATCATCATCCGGGACGGTAAGCCGTCGGCGCGGCCGGTGCCGGTGTTCGGCGGCAAGAAGCGTCTCCGGCTGACCGGCGTTTCCACCGATGCCCGGCGGGTACGCGTGGAAGTCCTGCCGTCGGCGCAGGAAGAGGCGCAACTCCCGGTGACGGCCAGTGTAAGCACCAAGCCGTTGATTTGGCTGCTCTGGTTCGGCGCCGTGCTGACGACAGCCGGCGCGGGGATTGCCGTCAAAGAGCGGACGGGACTATGATGAAGAGATGTTTTGAAAGGAGGCGGTATGTGTGGAGATTGGGGATTTCCTGAAAAAGAACACGTTGAAATTTCTGATTGCGGGCTTCGCGCTGGGCGTCGTGGCCAGCGGCGCCGGAGCGTTCTTCACATCGGTGTCGGGGTCGCCGGCTTTCTGCGGCTCGTGCCATTCCATGAAAGAGGAAAAGGCGACATTCGCGGCATCCTCCCATCGTGCGCTGGCGTGCACGGAGTGCCATCTGCCGCATCAGAACCTCGCCATCTACATGACGGCGAAGGCGACGACCGGCATGGTGGACATGTACCATGAGGTCCTGCGGGATTATCCGGCAAAGATCAAGCTCTCGCCGGACGGCGTCAAAATGGTGAACGAAAACTGCCTGCGCTGCCACAGCGCGACGATGGACGGCGTGTACCACTCGGCCACAGCGAACCGGGACTGCCTGAAATGCCACCGGAGAATCGCGCACGGCTCCAACCACTTAGAGGGAGGGATAAAAGTTGAATAAGACGCAGAAAATCCTGGCGGGCGTGATGGCGGCTTCGGCGGCGTTCTTCGGCTTTATCGTTGTCCGCGTCGGCGTGGCGCAGCCATCCGAGACGCTGAAGATCGCGAAGATCTCCACCGAGGGAAACGCCCATCTCGGCAGCAAAGCATACGAAAACGCCTATCCGCTGGAATACAACTCCTACATGAAAAACAACCTGATGATGCCTTCGCCCACCGGGTACGGCGGCAGCCAGGCAGCGCATTCCCGTCTCGCCGAAGAGCCGGAGATGCTGGAAAATTTCAAGGGCTACAAATTCGCCATCCAGTATGACGACGACCGCGGACACACCTACGCGGGCAAGGACATCCTGGAATCCAAGCGCCGCCCCGGGCAGAAGGGGAACTGCGTGACCTGCAAGACCGCCTACACCAAAGACGTCTTTTATGATGAAATGGGCTGGGGCTATGCCACAAAGCCCTTTGACGAGCTGGCGGCGAAAATCCCCGACGACGGCTGGTTCGGCTGCGCCTCCTGCCATGAGCCTGAGACCATGAAACTGCGCGTCTTCAATCCCGCCCTCGTTGAGGCGCTCCAGCGGCAGGGCAAGAACATCGGCGACGCCACCCACAACGAAATGCGCGCTTACGTTTGCAGCCAGTGCCATACGGAGTATTACTTCGCCAAGGAAGACGGCCGCGTGACACTGCCCTGGGACAAAGGCCCGACGGCGGAGCAGGAATTCCAGTATTATTCCTCCGGCCTGGCGAAAGGATTTGAACAGGACTGGGTGCATCCCGACTCCGGCACGAAAATGCTGAAGGCCCAGCACCCCGACTACGAGACCTGGTCCACCAGCGTCCACGCCGACGCGGGTGTGACTTGTGTGGACTGCCACATGCCCTATATGCGGGACAGCGGCCGGAAATACACCTCCCACTGGATGACGAGCCCGCTCCAGACCATGGAGGCCTCGTGCCTGAAATGCCATGACGAGAGCAAGGAAACGCTCCTCGCCCGGGTGAAGACCATCCACGACAACACCTTCAAGCTCCAGCGCATCGCCGGCAACACCGTCGCCAAAGCGCACCTGACCATCCAGAAAGCGATGCAGGCCGGCGCCGGTGACGCCCAACTCGCCACCGCGCGGCTCCGCCTGCGCGAAGCGCAGTGGTATTGGGATTACGCCGCCGCCGAAAACGGCGTGGGCTTCCACAATCCCGACCAGATCGCCCGCACCCTCGGTCTCTCCATCGACCTGGCCCATCAGGCCATCGAAGAAGCCAACGCAGCGGTCCGCGGCGCATTGTGATAATCACGCGAACCCCGCGGAAACGACTTCCGTCGTAAACGAAAATCCCCCGGTTACTGCCCATGACGGCCAGCAATCGGGGGATTTTACTTAACAGCCAAATACGGGTTGTTACCCGCGCGACGGCGGGCTGAAAAAGCCCCCCTATTTCATCGGACGGTTTTCCATACCCTAGTACCGTGTAACATCTAAATGTTGATTATGGGGTAAAGGTGCGCGAGTTTGATTCTCGCTTCTGCAGTAGTGAATTGCCACTGCACCCCTCGCTGTTTCCGATTTCGGTCTACATACCAATGTTTAAGCAATCCTCT
>JAFSWT010000049.1 GCA_017444395.1 Schwartzia sp. (in: firmicutes)
TCATCGAATGGCCTCCCAAATTTGTTTTTGGTAAGACCATCATACCAGAATTGATCGTTTTTTACAACAGAAAACAGGGAATTAATTTAAGGACAATTCCTAAGCGAACCAGAAAGTGACAAGCTACTTTTAGACACAGCAAACGGGGCTGCCGCATGTTTCGTTACATGCAACAGCCCCGTTTTCCATAGCGGGCAAGTTTGAAAAAAGGGGCTATCGCACGTTTCCGTGTGATAGCCCCCATTACTGCTTTCACTCTTTGGCGATATGCGCTCCCCGGCGGTCGATGTCGAGAACCAGGCTCCGGGATTCTATCCCGTGTTTTCTGAAAGTGCCGGTCATGGCGTTGCTGACGTCGGCGATATGGTCCTGGGTATAGGCAATCAGGCAGGGACCGGCGCCGCTCATAGCCGCGCCAATGGCGCCCGCCTCCCTCGCCGCGTCGATGACCTCATACATGCCCGGTATCAATTTCGCCCGATACGGCTGATGAAGCGCGTCTTCAAAGGCGTGCCGCAAAAAGCGGGCATTGCCCCGGGAAAGTGCCGCCACCAAAAGCGACGCCCGGCTGACATTGAATACGGCATCGCGGAGCGGGACGGTTTCCGGCAAGGCGTTCCGGGCTTCTTTCGTCGACAGTGAGAACGAGGGCACCGCCACGATCAGCTTCAGCGGGAGACGCGGCTGGAAGGAATAGCTTTCCGCCCGGCCGTGGTGGAGCAGGCTGACCGTAAAGCCGCCAAAGATGGCCGGCGCCACATTGTCGGGATGTCCCTCGATCTCCGTCGCAATCTGCAAGAGTTCCCGGCGGCTGAAATAATTGTCTATCAGGATATTCGCCGCTTTCAGCCCCGCCACGATGGCGGCGGCGCTGCTGCCGAGTCCCCGGGAAAGCGGTACCCGGTTGAGCATTTTCATACGGCCCCCGGGGAATTCCTTTTCCCGATGCGCTTTTTGCAGGAGCGTCTGTACCGCCCGCCAGACCATGTTGCGGGCGTCCGTTGGCAGATGGTCGGCGCCTTCGCCGCTGATTTCGATTTCCAGTTTTTCCTCCGGCAGCAGCGTAAGCTCCAAATCATTGTAAATCGTGCAGGCGACGCCCAGCGTATCGAAGCCGGGGCCACAGTTCGCACTGGTTCCGGGGACACGGACCTTGACTGTTTTCTCCATCACACTTTTCCCTCCGCCGCCGTTTCTACGCGTATCACATTGGAAATCTTTGACACGACCGGCAATTGTGTCAGGCACTGCTCGGCTTGCAGGATTTTCTTATGCTGGACCTGATGGGTGACGACGACGATTTCCGCCTGGGAGCCGACCCGCCTCGTCTGGATGACAGAGTTCAGGCTCACGTCCTGCTCGCCGAACGTCGTGGCAATCGCGCCCAGGACGCCCGGCTGATCCGCTACCAGCAGGCGGATGTAGTAGGCGGAGACGGTATCTTCCAGCGGGCAGATGGGTTTCTTCTCAAAGCAGGTACAGCCAATGCCCTGGGCGTTGCCCTTTACCAGCCCGCGCGCTACCGCCACGATATCAGCGATGACCGCCGACGCCGTTGGCAAAGCCCCCGCGCCCCGGCCGTAGAACATCGCTTCGCCGATCGCATTGCCCTTGATGAAGATCGCGTTGTATACATCACTGACCGCGGCGAGAGGATGGCCCACCGGCAGGAACGACGGGTGGACCCGGACATCGACGCCCTGCCCGCCCAGGTCCCGGGCGATTGCCAGGAGCTTGATGACATAGCCTAATTCCCGGGCATAGACAATGTCCTCGGGCGTGATATGGGTGATGCCCTCTACGGATACATTTTCCAGCCCCACCCGCGTATTGAAGGCCAGCGATGCCAGGATCGCCGCCTTGCGGGCCGCGTCCAGGCCACCGACATCCGCTGCCGGGTCCGCCTCCGCGTATCCTTTTTCCTGAGCTTCCTTGAGGACCGCCGCGTAGTCGCTGCCGCCCTGCGTCATTTTGGTCAGCATATAATTTGTCGTGCCATTGACGATGCCCATGACCTCGGTAATCCGGTTCGCGGTCAGGCATTCCTTCAGCGGCGTCACGATGGGGATGCCGCCGCCGACACTGGCTTCGAACAGGAATTCCACCTGACGCTGTTCCGCCATCTCGAACATATCGCGCCCGAATTGGGCCACCACATCTTTATTGGCGGTAACGACATGCTTTCCGGCCTGCATGGCGGCGAGCATGTACTCCCGGGCCGGATGAATCCCTCCCATGAGTTCGATGACGATGCTGATATCATCATCCCGGAGTATCGAATCCATATCGTCCGTCAGCTGGAGCCCTTCCAGATAAGGACGTTTTTTATGGATATCCCGGACCAGTACCGTTTTGATTTCCACCGGCATCCCGACTTTTTGCTCGATTTCGTGGGCGTTTTCCTTCAATACGCGCACAACGCCGGTCCCGACGGTCCCAGAGCCCAACAAGGCAATTTTGATCGGATGTTTCATGACGCATTCCTTTCCGCTTTCATTTCAGTCCCAATATCTCCAGCTTTTTTACGCCGTCCACGGCACGAATGGATTTGAGAAGGGATTCCAGGCCAAAGGTCAGCCTGGCGGTTTCAAATGAAATGGTCACCGTGGCCACTCCTTGCAGTGGAATCTCCTGATGGATTGTCTGCACATTGCCGTAATCCCGGGAAATCGCTTTCAAGACGCCGGACAGAACGCCATTCCGATGTTCCAGCACAAGCGCCAGGGTGATGATCTTGTTTTTGCTGGCTTCATAGAACGGAAAAACGAAATCCTTGTATTTGTAATACGCGCTCCGGCTGAGATCCATCTTTTCCACCGCTTCATTGATGGTCCTGGCCTCTCCTTTTTTCAACAATTCCTTTACCCGGATTGTCTTCCTGATCGCTTCCGGCAGGATTTCCTCCCGCACGAGGTAGAAATTGCTCCGCTTCTTTCGCAAGCCTGACGCCTCCATATCGTTAAATGAGCGAACCCGCCCGCTGAGCCTGTTTAGTATATCATACCCGTGCACATTTTTCCAGCCTAACGAAACATGACGCCGCCGGAACAGAAAACAAAAAGCGCTCCCCGCTATATGAGCCGGGGAACGCTTTTCCGTTTGACGGTTCCGCTTTAGTTCTCAGGCGGGCGGCCTTTCCCGTCCAGCGAAAATACCGGAAAATCACCGGCGGATTTTTTGCCCATGAAGTTCGGCACCGTAAGCTCATCTATCCCGACAGGTTTTCGCGCCGGCGGCTTCGACGGCTCCGCCTTTTCCGACTCATCCTCTTCCGTGTCCGGGGCAGCCTGGGCCATCGCCCGGCCCAGACGACGCGAGTCCAGCAACGCCTCCCTGGTCACCACGCTGTCAATGAAATCCGTCGCCACCAGGGTTGCCCGCACACAGTCCCCCAGGCCCTTCTCGATGACGGTTCCCAGGATGATGTTCACATCCGGGTGCGTATGCTCATAGATGTAGCGGGAAGCGTCATTGACTTCATACAGGCTGAGTTGCTCATCCCCGCTGATATTGAGGATGATCCCCCGGCATCCTTCCAGGGAACGCTCAATCAGCGGGCTCTCAATCGCGTTCCTGACCGCTTCAACCGCCCGGCCTTTCTCGCTGATGCCGATGCCCAGAATCGCGTCACTGCTCGGACTTTGACGCAGAATCGTCGTCACATCGGCAAAATCGACGTTGATGATGCCTGACATCAGTATGACCTCGGAGATGCACCGGATTGCCTGGCGCAAGACGCCGTCCGCCTCCTGAAAAGCCTCCACCAGTGGCATCCGGCGATTGTTGAGAATCTTCATGAGATTGTCATTATGAATGACAATCAAGGCGTCCAGTGAGGATTGCAGCCGGGCAATTCCTTCGCTGGCAATGCGTTGCTTGCGCCGTCCCTCGAAGCTGAACGGAGCGGTGACGATTCCCACCGCCAGGATGCCCAGACGATGGACGAGACGGGCAATCACCGGCGCCGCCCCTGTGCCGACGCCGCCGCCCATGCCACAGGTCACGAATACGAGATCGGCATCACGCACCGCTGCCAAAAGGGCGCTTTCTTCCATGGCTGCCGCCTGCTCCCCGAGCTCCGCCGCCCCGCCGGTGCCCCGCCCTTTTGTCAGGTTCTTTCCGATCTGTATGGTCTGTACGCCAGCTGCCTGGAGCAGGGACAGCTGTTTCGCGTCCGTATTGACGGCGATGAGCTCCACCCCTGGCATCTGGTCCTTGGCCAACCGCAACAGGACACTGTTTCCGCCGCCGCCTACGCCAACCACTTTGATACGAATGATCGCGTTCGTGATGGGTTTTTCCTGTTCCATAGGGTATATTTCTCCCTTCGGAAAATGTTTTCATACTCAATTCTATTATATACCCGCAGACAGAAAAGTATACAAAAAAATGTGATCTCCCCGCGTGTATGCCGGCATCGGCCTACGTTTTTTGTCCCAGTGACGCCTGCGCCGCAAAGAAATTATAGACGGCCTGCGCGGCCGGACGGGTCATGCCCGGCGCCGCCGCCAGTTCCTCCAGGGTCGCCGCCTTGATTTTCGCCAAAGTGCCGAAATGACTCCACAGGGCTTGCCGCCGCTTCGGACCGATGCCGCTGACATGGTCGAGGACGGAGACGAGATTCCGCTTGCCCCGGAGTTTCCTGTGATAGGTGATGGCAAAGCGGTGCGCCTCGTCTCGGATACGCTGCATGAGATAGAGCGCCTGGCTGTGCGGCGGCAAAATGACCGGTTCGGACTTCCCTTCCGTGAATATCCACTCGAACTGTTTGGCCAGACCGATGACCGGTACCTCTTTGTGCCCCGCCCCCCGGATGATCTCAAGGGCCGAGCTGAGCTGTCCCTTGCCGCCGTCGATGACGATGAGATCAGGCATATTCTCGACCTCCGGCTTGCCGTAGCGCCGGGTCGTAACTTCCCGCATGGAAAGGAAATCATCGGGTTTCCCCTCGGCGCTCTTTATCTTGAACCGCCGATAGTCCTGCTTTTTCGGAACGCCGCCCTCGAATACCACCATGGAAGCCACGGTTTCCGAGCCTTGCGTATGCGATATATCGAAGCATTCCATCCGCCAGGGCGAACGCGACAGGCCGAGATAACGACCCAACTCAGCTACGGCGCCTTCGGTCTGATCGCTGACGGTCTTCAAGCGGGACGCTTCATCGGCAAGGTATTTGCCGGCGTTGCTCGCGGCCATTTTCACGATATCACGCTTCACGCCCCGCTGGGGCACTTCGAGGATGACTCTTGCCCCCTTGCGTCCGCTCAGCCAATCGGCGATGACATCGCCTTCGGCAAGGGCCAGGGGCAAGAGCAGCTCCCGGGGCAGAAACGCCGCCCGATGGTAGTACTGTTTCAGAAAAGCGGCCAGAATGGCCTCATCGCTTTCTTCCTCGCTGCCGGAGAGGAGAAAATGTTCCCGGCCGATCATCTTTCCGGCCCGGATGAAGAAAATCTCCACGCAGACGCCCAGCTCAGACCGTGCCAACCCCACAGCGTCCTGGTCGCCGGCGCCGGTGACCACGCGCTGACGCTCCGCGACCTGTCGCACCGCCTTGAGCTGATCGCGGAACCGGGCCGCCGCCTCGAAGGCCATCGCCTCGGAAGCGTCTGTCATCCGCCGCTCCAGTTCCTTTTCCACTTCGCCGGTCCGTCCCTCCAGGAACAAGCAGACCGACCGCACCATCGCTTGGTATTCCGCCATGTCCACCTGCCCGGTGCAGGGACCGACACAGCGCTTAATGTGATATTCCAGGCAGGGACGGTTTCCCTCGATGCGCTTGCAGGTGCGGAGCGGGAAAAGCCGCCGCAGGAGTTTGAGGCTCTCATGTACGGCGCCGACATTCGCATAGGGGCCGAAATAACGCGCGCCGTCCTTCAGGAGACGTCGGGTAAGCAATACCCGGGGATATTCTTCCGCCAGTGTCACTTTCACATAAGGGTAGGTCTTGTCATCCTTCAGACTGATATTGTACCGGGGACGGTATTTCTTGATGAGATTGCACTCCAGGATCAACGCCTCGACCTCGGAGCCGGTCAGGATGGTCTCGAAATCAGCGATTTTCTCTACCATCGCCCGTACTTTCGGCGATTGATTCTTGCCGCTCTGGAAGTACTGCCGCACCCGGTTCTTCAACACGACCGCCTTGCCGACGTAGATGACTTTTCCCTGGGCATTCTTCATGATATAGACCCCCGGCGAATCCGCCAGAAGCTTTAATTTTTCCGCCACTATATCCGTCATCATGCCCACCCTGTTCCTCCGGCGGCTCCTACAGCGCTTCCATCGCGGGGCCGCCGGTCACATTCCCTTTCCTTCGTCCTTCGTTTCCCGCGCCCCCGAATGGTCAAGGATACGCTGCAAAGTACGAATCGTATGGAGATGTGTTTCATAATCAAGATCATTGGAGTCGATTGCCAACCTTTTTTTCAGCGCATCAATCTGCGCCTGGATGCGCTGTCTTTCCGCCGCCGCTATGGCCATACGTCCCGCCTCTCTCCCCGGCGAAGTGCCGCTACAGCATCGAATTCATGACGGCCAGGATGACCGGCACCGCAACCGTCGTCAGGATATAAAACAGCAGGTTGCCGGCCAGGTGTTTGAAACGCCCGGCCTCCTGCGGCAGGACCGCGAAGGCGTACACGACATCAAAGACCAGGAAGGAAACGCCGCCCAGAAAGACAAATCCCAGAAGCGGCAGGAAAAACGCCAAAGGCGACGGATGGCCCACCTGGCCGGCGGCGTGGACGCTTTCGATATAGCCACCGGCAAACATCCCCGCGCCGACCACACTGCCCAGCGAGGTGGCAATCGCCCAGAAAAATGTAATGACGTAATAAAGCGTGACCTTGTTCATGCTGTATGCCCCTTCAAACCTCGCCTTCGTCCTGGATGCCCAGCTTCCGTTTCCAGTAGCGCGAATAGATGGCCCCCAGCGGATTATGGGCCAGCAGCCGGTCCTTGACGACCAGCGCCGTGACCGGGCCCGGGCAATTCTTGTTGAATATCGCGTCATGGCCAACACAGAGGCCGCAGGAAATGAACAGCTCCGTCCCCTTTTCCGCCAGGAATGCCGCCTGCCATTTCGGATTGCACATCGCTTCATGTTCCAGCTCCGGCTTGACTTGCTTCAAGTCCAGATCCTTCTTGGGGATGCTGCAGTTCTTGCAGCAGACGCTGTAGAACGTGAACCCTTCTTTGCGATAGTAACGGGCAATATAATGGGCTTCGTCATTCAGGCCGATGCAGAACGCCATGCCCAGCGTCTTGTAGCCCATCGCTTTGGCAAACTCCCCTGTTTCCTGGAGCCGGGTGATGTTGCTGTAGAAAGTTCCCTCGACGTAGGCCGCCGCCCGCATAATGGCCAGCTCATCCTCCGTATAGGCGGCTTTGGCTTTCTCCCGGTCGAGGCCGGTGCAGTTGACTCCTTTGGTATAACAGGCATGCGTAGGACACTCCGCGCATTCGCATTTCATCGTAAAACCTCCCGTTTCAACGCGTATCTTTCAGCATAGTATCCCTCAATGGAAACAATCTGGCATTCTCCGCTCACCGGCCGCCGGAATAATACGTCTCGACCTTCTCCTTCGTTACCCGGGCCAAAACAAGAGGCCGTTCCTCCGGCGGCTGTTCCCCGGTCCGGAAGGCGTCCGCCAAAACGGAACGGGCCGCCGCGAAACGTTCCGGCTCGTTCGTCAGCAGGGCCGCCAGATTCTCTCCCTCAAAGACCTGATCCCCGGGCTTTTTCTTCAGGCAGATGCCGGCGGCCATATCGATGCTGTCGCCCTGCTTCTCGCGGCCCGCGCCCAGCGTCATGGCCGCCAGGCCGATCTTTTCCGCGTCGATATGCGTGATGTACCCGTCACCGGCAGCCCGGACCTCTTCCGTGTATTTGGCCTGGGACAGCTTGCCGGTGTCCCTGACCGCGGAGACATCGCCGCCTTGCGCCGCTACCATCCGGCAGAAAGCGTCAAAGGCCGCCCCGGAGGACAACGCCTTCGCCGCTTTTTCCCGACAGGCATCGTAGTCTCCCTGCCCGCTCAGCACCAGCATGTTGGCCGCCAGTGCCAGCGACACGGTCACGAGGTCCTCCGGCCCGCCGCCGTTCAGGACCTCTACTACTTCCGCAATCTCCACCGCGTTTCCCACCGCCCGGCCCAGGGGCGCGTCCATGTCCGTCAGCAGAGCGGCGGTACGCTTTCCTGCCGCCTCGCCAATCGCAACCATCGTTTCCGCCAGCCGCAGAGCGTCCGGCACCTCTTTCATGAAAGCACCGCTGCCGACGGTCACATCCAGCAGGATCGCGTCCGCCCCTGCCGCCAGCTTCTTGCTCATGACCGAGGACGCGATCAGGGGAATGCTGTCCACCGTCGCCGTGACATCCCGCAACGCGTAAAGTTTCTTGTCCGCCGGCGCCAGTTCCGCCGATTGGCCGATGACGGCCAACCCCTCCCGCTTCACGATGGCAAAGAAATCCGTTTCACTAAGCGTCGTCCGGAAACCCGGAATCGCCTCCAGTTTGTCGATGGTCCCGCCGGTATGCCCCAGGCCGCGCCCGGACATCTTCGCCGCCACGCCGCCACAGGCGGCGAAAACCGGCAGCACGATCAGCGTCGTCTTATCGCCGACACCGCCCGTACTGTGCTTATCCACCTTGACGCCGGGAATCGCTGACAAATCAATGGAATCGCCGGAGTCGCGCATCGCCAGTGTGAGATCGCTGGTTTCGCGGTCCGTCATGCCTTGAAACCAGACCGCCATGAGGAAAGCCGACATCTGCTCGTCGGGGATCTCCCCCTTCACGAAGCCCTCCACCAGAGCGCCGATCTCCTCCGTCGTCAACATACCGCCGCGCTTTTTCCTGGTAATCAGGTCAAACATCCGCATGACGCTGCCTCCCTATTTTTTAATTTCCTCCCAGAAGCTCGTGCCCGGCGTCTTGAATGGGATACCCAACATCTCCGCCGCCGTAGCCCCGATATCGGCAAAGGTGCTCCGCGTTCCCAGGTCAACACCGCCCCGCACCGACTGCCCGTAGACCAACAGGGGCACATACTCTCGGGTATGGTCGCTGCCCGGCGCCGCCGGGTCGCAGCCGTGGTCCGCCGTAATCATCAACACGTCCTCCGGCCCCATACGGAAAATGAAGTCCCCCAGCTGTTGGTCGAAGCGGGACACCGCCTCAGCATATCCTTCCACATCACGACGGTGGCCATACTGCATATCGAAATCCACCAGATTGACAAAGCAGAGTCCCCGGAAATCCTCGTCCTGGGTGGCGATGGTCTTTCGCATACCGTCCTCGTTGCCGTCCATGGCGATATGGCGGCCCACGCCGCGACCAGCGAAAATATCAGAAATCTTGCCCACGCCGATGGTCGTCATTTTGGCCCCGGAAACCGCGTCGAGTAGCGTATCTCCCGGCGGCAGCAACGAATAATCGTGGCGGCCGGCGGTGCGGCGATAATCCGGATAATCGCCGACAAAAGGCCGGGCAATCACCCGCCCTACTGCGTAGGGACCGGTGCAGATGGCCCTGGCCTTCCGGCAATACTCATACAGCGTTTCTGCCGGCGCCACCCGCTCATGACAGGCAATCTGAAGGACGCTGTCCACGGAGGTATAGACGATCAAAGCGCCGCTTTCCTCATGCTCCCGCCCGAAATCCTCGATGACCGCCGTGCCGGAATACGGCCGGTTGCAAATGATCTTCCGGCCAAAGGCCGCTTCCAGTTTTTCGATGAGCTCCAGGGGAAAGCCATCGGGAAACGTCGGCATCGGCTTTTCCGAAACGAGACCCGAGATTTCCCAATGACCGGTCGTCGTATCCTTGCCCTTCGACCGTTCGGCGCAGCGGGCAAAGGAAGCAACCGGATTAGGCGCCCGCCGCCCGGCATCCACGCCCTCGATGTTAAGGAGCCCCAGCCACTCCAGATGCGGCGCGGAAAACGCCGGCGACGTGATGATCGATTGCAGCGTATGGACATCGCCATCACCAAAAGCCGCCGCATCCGGCAAAGCCCCTATCCCAAAACCGTCGAGCACGATAAGATATAACCGCTTGACCATATGCCCCGCTCCTCTCTTATGAACCATTGCTCTTTGACAGATATTACCTGTTCATGCCTGTTCATGCCTGTTCATGCCTGTTCATCGTCTATATGATCTTCCCTTTACTCATTCGACGAAAACGCCGCGATTCCTGCCGGATTTCCCCTGGAGTCATCATTTTATGAACCGTGCCCCCATTCCAATCGATACGAAACCGGCCAGAAAAACGCGAAACGCCGTCCGCCAAAAAACAGCGGACGGCGTTTCCTGCCTAAAACGGTTTTCCGTTATTTGATGAAGCGCACCTCCGGGATGATCGCTTCGTAAGCTTCTTCCTTGCGCTGGTTGAAAATGACCTTGTTTTCCTCAAAGATGTTGCGGCCGTGGGTGTCGATGGAAACAATCAGCGGGCCGAACTCGTTGACCTTGCAGGTCCAAAGCGTTTCCGGCATGCCGAGGTCTTTCCACTCGGCGCTGACAATCTTCTCGACGCAGACGGCGGCCACGACGGCGCAGCCGGCAGGGAAAACGCAATGGAGCGCTTTGTGGTCGCGGCAGGCGCGCATGGTGCCGTCCTTCATGCCGCCCTTGCCGATGACGAGACGGACGCCGGTTTTGGCGATGAAGGCTTCCTCAAATTTTTCCATCCGCATGCTGGTGGTGGGGCCGACATTGACCATCTCGTAACGGTCGTCGCCCAGCGCCCGGATGATGGGCCCGGCATGCAGGATAGCGCCGCCCCGGACATCGACCGGCAGTTCGCGTCCTTCCTCGATGACCCGGCGGTGGGCCACATCGCGGCAGGTGGTGAGGTAGCCGTTCAGGTAAATCACGTCGCCGATATGGATATCTTCCAGGTCCTCCGCGCTGATGGGGGTTGTCAAAATCTTCTTTGCCATCAGAAATCCACCTCCGAATGCGAGTCGATCGTGTAGTTGAGGTCACGGTCAAAGACGATATGGCCGCGGCGGTGCGACCAGCAGCCGACGTTGACAGCCACGCCGATGACCGAGGGATGGCGGGCGCTGTTCTCGACATTGACGCCAAGGACCGACCGCTTGCCCATGAGTCCCTGGGGGCCGAGGCCAATCTTGTTGATGCCGTCCTCGAGAAGCTGTTCCAGCTTGGCTGCCCGTGGATTCGAATTATGGGAGCCGATGGGACGCATCAGGGCTTTTTTCGAGTGCAGGGCTGCCACATCGACAGAGGTGCCGACGCCGACGCCGACGAGAAGCGGCGGACAGGCATTGAGGCCATAGCTGGTCATCACATCCAGGACGAAGCGGGTCACGCCCTCATAGCCCTCGCCCGGCATCAAAACCATTGCCTTGCCCGGCAGCGTGCAACCGCCGCCCGCCATGTACGTCGAAAGGTCGAGGTCGTCACGACCGGGTACGATTTCCCAGAAAAGTGAAGGGATCCCGGTGCCGACGTTCTTGCCGGTGTTGTATTCGTCGAAGGTTTCGACACAGTTGTGACGGAGCGGCGCGTCTTTCGTTGCCCGGACGACGGCTTCCCGCAACAAGTCCGGCAGCTCGCCGATATAGGGGAACCCTGCCCCGCATTTCAGGAAGAACTGCACCGCGCCGGTATCCTGACAGCTGGGACAGTTGCGCTCAACCGCGAGCTTCTGGTTGCGGTCCATGCATTCGTAGATGGCCTTGGCCAGAGGCGCCTCTTCCTCGGCGGCCAGTTCCCGGATTTTCGCGCGCACGTCGTCCGGCAGGCATTTGCCGGTGTAGGCGACGAACTTCGCGATGGTGTCGGTGAGGCGGGACACCGCTTCTTCTTTCGTCATGGTTTCAGCCTCCTTTGTCGTGATTGCCGCTGGCGCGGCTCTATCAAGGACGCGGGGCATACCCGCGGCGCCTTATCCCTTTTCTGCCATATCGGGACGATATACGGCAAAGCCGTTCCGGCCTGACTCCTTCACATGATACAACGCCGTATCGGCGGCCTGGAAAATGGTCTGGTATGTGCGCCCATGCGCCGGAGCCAAAGAGATACCGATACTGGCCGTTACCGGGTGGCTGCCGTCAGGAATAGAAAGCCCTCTGGCCGCTTCGAGTATCTGCTGGCAGAGACGCTCTATGTCCCCGCCCTTCGTGATATAGGGCGCAAAAATGACGAACTCGTCACCGCCAAAGCGTCCGATGCAGTCTGTCCGGCGGAAGATGCGGAGAAGAGCCTGAGAAAACCCCTTCAGGATAGCATCGCCGGCCTGATGCCCGTGGGTATCATTGACTTCCTTGAAATGATCGAGATCCACGATGAAAAAGGCAAAGGTGGTGCCTTCATCGGCTTCCGTGAGGAAATGTTTGCAGACGTTCTCGATGACAACCCGGGTCAAAAGACCGGTCAATGTGTCGGTTTCCGCTTCCCGCTGCGCGGAGTTTCGCGCCCGGAGCGCCATCTGGAGCTCATTGTTCTTCTCGTCCAACGCCCGGAACGCCGTCCGGAGCTCTTCGTTTTTCTCGTTGAGCGTCTTGGCCTGCTGGTTCTTCATCCGGGCGAAGTAGGCAAAAAACGCCGTGACAGCACCGCCCAGGACGAAGAAGATGATTGCCCCGGCAGTGTACAGGGGATAGCGGGACAGGAAAAAGCGAAGCGACAACCGTCGCCGGCTCATGTTCTGCTGGACGATCTGATTCAAGACCTCCGAGTTCATATGGAGAATGGCTTTATCGGCAATCTCCTGCAGGAGCCGCGGCTGGTTCGCGGAAATGGCGATGCATACAGGCAAATTGGCGTGGGAATCCGGCGCGGTGATGCGTTGCAGCGAGGGATAGGTCAGCAGGGTATCCTCGTAATGCAGGACGGTCTCCGGAATCATTGCCAGCGTGCAAATATTCTGGGAAACGCTGTAGAGGCAGGCGTCCACATCGTCGTATTCGAGGATGGTCCAATTGCTGTGCCGTCGCTGGATATATTCCCGTGCCCCGTGCATCCACTCCGGAATAGCAATCTGCAATGACTCCCCGAAGGGAATCTCCTCATCCTTGCGGGACACGATGGAAAGCGTGTCCGTCCAAATGGCATTGGTGAAGAACATCCCCTGCCGGAAAGTTTCCCGGTTATAGACCGCCAGCGTCATATCGGCTATGCCGTCGTCAATCATCCGGGTCGCTTCCTCCATGGAAGACGCCGCGATGAAATCAAAGGTGACGCCACTGTCTTTTGCCAACTGCCGGAGGATATCGGGATAAATACCGCGGAGCCCCTCCTTATCCTTCTCTACGAGCGGCGGAATATTTCTCACAAAGACCATCCGCAACGCGGGCAGACGGCGTATGAGATCCCGCTCCGGCCCGGTATACGCGGCCAGACGGTGCATGACCGGATCGAGATACTGCCGTTCCAGCCAGGTTTCGAAATCGGGATTCGTCGCCTGCGAA
>JAFSWT010000050.1 GCA_017444395.1 Schwartzia sp. (in: firmicutes)
CTTGTCCCCCACGACGACGCCGGGGATGTCAGTGACGTCAGCCATGCACTGGTCCATGCAGATGCGCCCGACAATCGGCGCCCGCCGGCCCCGGATCTCCACCGACGCCTTGCCGGCGTAAAGCCGGGTGTAGCCGTCGGCGTAACCGATGGGCAGCGTCGCCAGCCGCGTCTGGCGCTTTGCCCGGAAAGTGCAGCCGTAGCCCACCGCCTCGCCGGGATACAGGTCCTTGACATAGGTCACGCGGGCCCGAAGCCGCAAGAGCGGCCTGAAGCCATAGCCCGGGCCGACCTCCTCCGAGGGCACGAGACCGTACAGGATGATGCCGGCCCGTACCATGTCGAGATGGGTTTCCGGCATCTCGAGGATAGCGGCGGAGTTGGCGATATGGCGGATGGCCGGCCGGATGCCCCGGTCCTCCATGTCCGCCAGCGCGGTCTGAAAGCGGCGGAACTGCTCTTTGGCGTAGCTCTTGTCATGGGCGTCGGCCAGCGCGAAGTGGGAAAAGACGCCCTCGACCTCAATGCCGGGCAGGGACGCCAAAGTCCGCGCCATGTCCCCCGCCGCTTCCGGCCGGACACCGATGCGCCCCATGCCGGTATCGACGGCGAGATGGACTTTCACCGGCCTTTTCTGGCGCTCCGCAGCCGCCGAAAGCGCCTGCCCCTGCTCCGGCGTGAAAGCCGCCGCCGTCACGCCGTAGTGGACCACCTCATCCGCCTCCGCCGCCTGGGACGGCCCCAGCAGCAGGATCGGCGTCGTGATGCCCGCCTCCCGCAAAGCGACGGCCTCCGACAGCACCGCCACCGCCAGATAGTCCGCCCCCTGCCGCACCGCTTCCCCGGCAACGGCGACCGCCCCGTGGCCGTAGGCATCCGCCTTTACCACGGCGCAGAGCTTCGCGTCCCCGGCGATATGGGAACGGATGATTTTCAGATTCTGCCGCAGGGCGGAGAGATCAACCTCCGCCCAGACAACGCGATTTCCCAATGCCATGCACCTCTGTCCTGTCGTTTACCAACGATTGCCTTCTGTCCCGCTTACAGAAACGGGGAACTCTGTTTCCACTCCGTTCAATCCTCAGGGAAAAACTCCTGCAACACCCTCTCGTCCGAGGGCTTGCCGAGATACGAGCCCAACAGGAAAAACACGAGGGAGCAGAAAATGCCGATGGTGATCTGATGCAGCCCCATGAACTTGATGCCCAGCCCTTGCGTCAGGCAGTATGCCGCCGTGCCGCCGAGGGTGGAAAGCATTGCCCCGGCGGTGTTGGCCCGCCGCCAGAAAAGCCCGAAGAGCAGCGTCCAGAAAAAGGCCGTCTCGAGGCCGCCGAACGCGAACATATTGATGAGCCAGATGACGCTGGGGGGCGTCAGCGACACGACGAAAACGATGGCGCCGATGGCCGCCGTGATCATCATGCTGAGGAACTTTATCCTCTGATCCGGCACCTTTTCCCCGCGCGATTCCTTCCAGTGGAGATAGACGTCCTTGATGATGGAGGACGACGCCACCAGCAGCAGGCTGGAAATAGTGGAGATGGAGGCGGCCAGCGGCCCCACGATGGCGATACCTGCCAGAAGCGGCGGCATGGTGGCCGTGATGGTCCGCGGAATGATGTAGTCCACGCTGCCGTAGGCGGCCAGATCCCCGGTCAGGACGCCCCGGGCCAGGATGCCGGTGAGGTTCACGCCGATGGTCATGAGGCCGATGACCACGGTGCCGATCCACATGGCCCGGTGCAGCCCCTTCGTGTCGCGGTAGCTGATGCCCCGGACCACCGACTGGGGCAGGGCGATGGTGCAGATTCCCACGAGAATCCACTGGGTGAAGTAGAGCCCCAGCGGCATTTTCCCGGCGGAAAAGGGATCGAGCATCTCCGGGTGCCGCGTCTCGATATGCGTCATGATGGCGTCATAGCCGCCGCCCGCGTCCAGGATATGGCGCAGCAACAGCGCGATGCCCACCATCATCATGATGGCGCAGCAGGTATCGGTCAAAGCCACGGCCCGAAAACCACCGATGGTCGTATAGGCCACCACCACCAGGGCGAACATGGCCAGTCCCGTCTGGTAGCTGTAGCCGGTCACCGTTTCGAAGAGCTTGGCGCCGCCGACGAACTGGGCCGTCATGGTGCCGCCGAAGAACAATACGATGATGAAGGCGGAAAGGGCCGCCAATGTGTCGGACTGGAAACGCTCCCGGATGATGTCCACCACCGTCACCGCCTTGAAACGCCGCGACAGCAGAGCCACCCGTTTGCCGAAGATGCCCAGCACCAGGAAGATGGCCGTGACCTGCACGATGGCCATGTAGAGCCAGCCGAAGCCCACCTGCCAGGCCATACCCGGCCCGCCCACGAAGGTGCTGACCGAGCTGTAGGTGGCCACCGTCGTCATGGCCAGCACGAAGCCGCCGAGATCGCGGTTGCCCACGAAGTAGTGGCGCATGAAGTCCTTTGCCAGCCCCGCCCGCTGCTGATAGCGGACGAGGAAACCGATGCCCAGCATGACCGCCAAAAACAGCAGCAGCGGCAGCAGCGTCGAAAGGTCCTTACCGGTCGTCATGGCCTGCCTCCTCGCCCAGATCCATATCCCGGAACACCCGGGTTGTCAGGTATTTCACCAGGCCCAGAGCCAGAAGCCAGGATCCGCCCACCGCCGCCCACACCCAAAGGGGCAGATGGAGGATGCGTACCTCCACCCGGGACAGGCCGAACCCGGCCAGACACCAGAAGACGATGAGCACCACCAGCGCCCAGCCTGTCCCGGCGGCTTCGCGCCGTGTCTGACGATATTTCTCTCCCGCCGTCATCGTTTGTTCCTCCTCACATCGCAGATATCCTGCCAACCTCACGCGCGTCCCGCCGACTTGTCGTCCAGCAGCCGGTCGATGGCCGCGATGACCATGCGGGGCGTGATGGTCTTCGAACATTCAAAAATCTTATCGGAGCCCTTTACCTGCCGGGGGCAGAGATTCTCCTGCCACGTCACCCGCGGATCGTTGTAGCAGCCGTTGCAGGCCAGCCGGTTATAGACCCGGTACGGCGTGGGAAACTCGTGCCAGTACAGGGAAAAGCCGCCAATCATGACCACCGAGCAATCGGCGGTATAGGCCAGCCACGAGAGGCCGCTGGGCAAACCGATGAAGCATTCGGCATGGTGGAGCATATCCGCCCGTTCCAGGAGTGCCACATCCCCGGTGAAATCCTCAGCCCCTTCAGGCATCTCCAGCACATAGCCCTGTTTTTCCAGCCGCTTCTCCTTGTCAATGCAGAGCACCCGGTAGCCGAGGCTCTTGACATACGCCGTGATCTCGTCCCAGCCGTCGGGCCAGAGCCATCCCTTTCCCACGCTGGATGCCTGAACGCCGATGCAGACATACGGCTCTTTGATGCGGCGCGGCCCTGCTGGCCAGGGAATCTTCGGCGGCGGCGTGGGAAGCCCCAGGATGACCTGGCCGGTCCGGAGCATCGGAATCATCCGGCCATCGAGGGGGGCGCCGCTGCCGGGCGCCCCCAGGCTGGCATGAAAATAATATGTGGCGTAGGTATCCTCCTCCGCCTCGTTCCGGCAGCGGATATCGGGAAACAGCCGCCGGGCGACTTCCTGCATTGAAACATGAATGGAATAGTACACATCGGCCCGGAAAACATCCCGGACATAGGGAACATAGGAAAGGAAGGTCTGCATATCACCCAAAAGCCAGCTGAGGAAGACCAACCGGATCTTTTGTCCCGCCGGGTCAAAGACGTGAGTGAATACCGTTTCCCCGTCCCGGGCAACCTCAATCTGCCAGCGGATGTAATACTGCTCCACGGAAGTCACGACCGTCTCGGATACCGCCTGGTCGTAAAATACCATCCCCGAATCATAGTCGCCGATGGTCAGGCGCCAGTTCCCCGCCGGAACGCGGACCCGCACACCGCCGTTGAAATCGAGCCGCAGGCCCGGAATGCCGGTCTCCCCGGCCACCGGCCCGGCCTCCCGGCTCAGCCGGGCCAGGCGCGCCAGCGTTTCCTGCATTTCCTCCGGCGATTGCCCACTGTCCCGGCAACTGAAAAATTGTACCGGGTATGCATCGCCCTTCATAGGGGCTCCCTCCCCGTCCGTTTATCGGCCAGCAACCGGTCGATGGCCGCGATGACCATGCGGGGCGTGATGGTCTTCGAGCATTGGAGCACCGCCTCCGTACCCGGCTTCTGCCGGGGACAGCCGTCCCCCTGCCAGATGTCCTTCAGGCTGTTGTAGCAGCCGTTGCAGGCTAAGCGATTATAGACGCGGTAAGGCGTGGGGAATTCATGCCAAAACAACGAAAAACCGCCTATCATGACCACCGGACAGTCCGCCGTCCAGGCCAGCCACGAAAGGCCGCTGGGCAGGCCGATGAAGAAGTCCGCATGATGGAGCATATCCGCCCGTTCCAAAAGTGGCCGGTTCCCGGTGAAATCCTCGGCGCCGTCCGGCATCTTCACCGTATAATTCTGCCCCTTAAACGCCGCCCGGCACTCCTTCTCCCGATCGATACCGAGGACGCGATAGCCCAGCCCTTTCAGATGGGCGACAACCGCCTCCCAACCGCCGGGCCAGAGCCATCCCTTCGCCACATGGGACGCCTGCGCCCCCAGGCAGACGTAGGGTTCCTTGATTTGACGAGGGCCCGGCACCCAGGGCAGCTTTGGCGCCGGCGACGGCAGGTTCAGAATCATCTGCCCGGCATGGGCTATGGGAAGGATGCGGCCGTTGATCGGCATGGCGCCGGGAAAATCAATGCCGCTGTTGAAGTAATACGTCGCGTAGGTATCCGCCTCCGCGTAATCCCGCTGCCGGATATCCGGGAACAGCCGCTGACAGAGCGCCTGCATTTTCCTGTCGATGGAATAATAGACATCAGCGGCTCCAAAGGCCTCGCGCACCCGGGGCAGATAGGGGAAAAAGGAGAGCGTGTCCCCCAGCAGGACGCTGTTGAAAACCAGCCGGACCTTCTGCCCTGCCGGGTCGAAGATATGCGAGAACACCAACACCCCGTCCCGCCGGATCTCGACCTGCCAGCGGACGTAGTATTTCTCAAAGGAAATCAGGATGGTCTCCGACGCGTCCCCGTCGTAAAAAACCATCCCCGAATCGTGATCGCCGATCGTCACCTGCCAGTTCCCCGCCGGAACCTGGAGCCGGATGCCATCGTTGAAGTCAATCTTCAATCCGGGAATACCGGTCTCCCCCGCCACCGGCCCGGCCAGACCGGTGCCCAGTTGGGAAAGATATTCCAGCATCCTCTGAATCTTTTCCGGCGACGCCTCGAAATCCCGGCAGCTGAAATACTGGATTGGATAAGGGAACTGGCTCATGGCGGCCTCCTCATGGTATCGTTCTCCCCGGGAAATAACGACGCTTGGCGCCGGCGGCACTTCGTGTTCCTTCGCGCCCCGTCACTCCCGGCATTTCCCGACCCGCCTGTCGGCCATCAGCCGGTCGATGGCCGCGATGACCATGCGGGGCGTGATGCTCTTTGAACAGCAGAACATGCCCTCGCTTCCCGGCGTCTGGCGGGGACAACCACCGTTTTGCCAGTTCACGCGCGGATCGTTATAGCAACCGTTGCAGGCCAAACGGTTATAGACGCGGTAAGGCGTAGGAAACTCATACCACGTCAGGGAAAAGCCACAGATCATGACGACCGGGCAATCCACTGTCCAGGACAGCCAGGAAAGGCCGCTGGACAGGCCGATGAAAAACGCGGCGTGATGCAGCATATCCGCCCGTTCGATGAGAGGCCTGTTCCCGGTAAAGTCCTCGGCCGCCGCCGGCATCTCTATGGAATAATCATCCTCCGGAAAGCGCTTTTCCTTATCGATGCAAAGGACCCGGTAGCCAATCCCTTTCAAATAGCGGACCACTTCGTCCCAGCCGCCCGGATACAGCCAGCCTTTCCCTATGCTGGAAGCCTGCACGCCGATGCAGACATAAGGCTCCCCGATGGAACGCGGCGCGGGACGCCATTTGAGTTTCGGGGCCGGGCGATCGCCTCCCAGGATGATCTGGCCCGTCTGCGTCATGGGAATCATGCGACCGTCGATGGGCGCGCCCCCGGGGAAATCCAGACAGGCATTGAAATAAAAAGTGGCGTATGTATCCTCTTCCGCCTGCTTTTGCCGGCGAAACCCCGGCAGGAGCCGGTGGCATATCTCTTCCATGCAGTCGTCAATCGTATAATAGACATCCGCCTGATACAGCGCTTTGGCATAGGGCACATAGGGCAGGAACGCCAGCATATCGCCGATGAGATTGCTGTTGAAATGGAGCCGGACCTTCTGGCCCCGGGGATCGAAGACATGCGCGAATACCGGCGCCCCGTCCCGATATACCTCAACCTGCCAATGGATGTAATACTTCTCAACGGAAACGACGACCGTCTCCGACACATCCTGGTCGTAGAACACCATGCCCGAATCGTGATCGCCAATCGTCACGTGCCAATGGCCGGCAGGAACCTGCAATCGCAGGCCATTGTTGAAATCGATCTTCAAGCCGGGGATGCCGGTTTCTCCCCTGATGGCACCGGCCATGGCAGCCCCTACATAGGTAAGATAGCGAATCATCTTGTCCATTTCACTGCCGGATTTGTCAAACTCTCTGGCATTGAAGTACTGGACTTTATACGGAAACGCGCTCATTTTTATATCTCCGGTTCATCCTCAGAAAAGATAGTTACCTCTTGGAAATATTCGGTTTTCCTACGGTAAATCCTGCCGGATTGAAAAATTTTTCTGGGAAACCTCCGTTTCCTCCTGACCGTTGCCTTCTTTCCCGCCGATTTTTAATTGAAATTTAAGGAAGCGTTCAATTTATGAATGGGGAATTGTGTGCTATAATCAGTTTTGGAATAGTGGCCCGTCCCGGTCCCGCGGCAACCCCGTGCGGAGCCGGTAAGGCAAAGGATAGTGGGAGGTGAGGAGTCATGCGGCTTTCGGATAACCGGGTGCGCCTGACGATTTTCATACTGGTGGCCGTGATCGCGGTGGTAGGATTCCGGGTGGCGGCGAATATCATGGCGAGGAACGAGCAGGCGGAGAAGAGCAGCCGGGGCAAGGTGGCGGTGGTGACGGCGGACTACCCGAAGCGGCAGACCATCGTGCCGAAATTCCGCTTCTCCGGCACCATGGACCCGGTCTGGCAGGCCGATGTGGCGGCGAAGGTGGACGGCCGCATCGAGCAGGTGCTGGTCAGCGAGGGCGAAGCCGTCAGCGCCGGCCAGGCATTGGTGGTGCTGGAGCAGACTGACACCGAGGCACTGCGCCGCAACGCGCTGGGTGCCCTCATCGACGCCCGCACGAATCTCGAAAAGGCGTCACGGGACCGGCTCCGCTTTGAGGAACTATACAAGGAAGGCGCCATCTCCCGGGAACAGGTGGAGAACGCCCGCTTTGCCCTGCAAAACGCCGAGGCCCGCCTTGACGCCGCCCAGGGCACGCTGGACGCGGCCGAGTCCCGCGCCTTTGGCACCGTTGTCACCACGCCCCGGGCCGGCATCATCCAGAAGCGTTACTATCAGGAGGGTTACTACGCCAAGGTGGGCACCGCCCTGTTCAACATCGCCGACATTTCCACCCTGCTGGTCAAGATCGCGGTGCCCGAGGGCTACATCGCCAGCGTCGCCGTGGGCGGCACGGTGACGTTCCAGATTCCCTCCATGAGCGGGAGCGACAAGACCGCCGTGGGTGCCATCACCCGCGTGAGCCCGGTGGCCACCATGCCGGCCCGCACCTTCGAGGCCGAGGTCTCGGTGGACAACAAGAGTGGCCGGCTCCGGGGCGGCGTCTATGCCAACGCCGTCATCACCGCCCAGCCGAAGGAGAACGCGCTGACAGTGCCGCTGTCGGCCATCGCCATGCGCGATGACCAGCGCACGGTCTATGTCATCGAGGACGGCGTGGCGGTGCGCCGGGTGCTGGCGACGGGCTACATCGGTGAGAACATCGTCGAGGTGCTGGACGGCGTCACCGAGAACGACCAGATCATCACCGGCGGCCTCAACAAGGTCCGCGAGGGGGCGAAGGTGCGTGTCGCCGCCTCCCCGGAGGAGGCGGCAAAGCATGATTGATACTTTCATCAAGCGCCCCGTCTTCACCACCATGTTCATCCTGGTGCTGGTGGTCTTCGGCATCCAGTCCTACCCCAGCCTCGGCGTCGATCTCTACCCCGACGTCGAGCTGCCCATGGTGGCGGTCACCGTCACCTACGAGGGCACGGCACCGGAGGAAATGGAGACATTGGTCACGAAGCCCATCGAGAACCGCGTGAGCCAGGTCTCCGGCATCAAGACCATCACCTCCACCATCCGCGAGGGCTTCTCCCAGACGATGCTGGAATTCGAGATGGGCGTCGACCCGCGCCAGATGGCCAGCGAGGTTCGGGAAAAGGTGGCCGGCGCCCGCCGGATTCTGCCCGATGACATCGACGAGCCGGTGGTGCAGCGCTTTGACATCGCCTCCCGCCCCATCGCCTCCTATGTCTTTTCCTCCGAGGTACGCACCCCCAGCGAGATCCGGCGGATGCTCAGCGACGTGGTGGTGGACGAGCTCCGGATGCTGGACGGCGTGGCCGACGTCAACGTCCTGGGCGCCAGCGAGCGCGCCATCAAGGTACACGCCGACTCGGAAAAGCTCAAGGAGTACGGCATCTCCTTCCAGACAATCCTCCAGAAAGTCAACGCCGCCAACCTCAACACGCCGGGCGGCAAGATCCGCGATGACAACAACACCATCACCGTCCGCACCGTGGGCAAGTTCAACTCGGTGGACGATTTCAAGCAGATCGTCGTCGCCAACCACGACGGCAAGCCCGTGCTCCTCACCGACGTGGCCGAGGTCCTCGACGCCTGGGAGGATGAGGAAACCTTCGCCCGGCTGAACGGCAAGCCGGCGGTGATGATGAACCTCCGCAAGCAGTCCCGCACCAACACCGTCGAGGTCACCGACGAGGTCAACCAGGCCCTCAAAAAAATCGTCGGGAACGAGCTGCCCCCCGACATCATCATGCGGACGGGCATGGACCAGTCGCGCTACGTCCGCGAGAACGTGGCCGACGTCTGGAACACCATCCTCTTTGGCGGCTTTTTGGCGCTCGCCATCACCTATATGTTCCTGCGGGACATCCGGGCCACCATCATCGGCGGCCTCTCCATCCCCACCTCCATCGTCGCCACCTTCTTCCTGATGAAGGTCATGGACTTTTCCCTCAACAATATGTCGCTGATGGGCCTGTCGCTGGCGGTGGGCTTCCTGATCGACGACGCCATCGTGCTGGTGGAGAATGTCTTCCGCCACATGGAAATGGGCAAGAACCCGTTCCTGGCCGCCGGCGACGCCACCAAGGAGCTGGTGCTGGCCATCCTCGCCACCTCCATGTCGCTTCTGGCCGTGTTCGTCCCCATCGGCAGCATGGGCGAGACCGTGGGCCAGTTCTTCAAGCAGTTCGGCCTGACGGTGGCCTTCGCCCTCGTTTTCTCCACCGTCGCCGCTTATTCGCTGATTCCGATGGTATCAGCCTACTGGCTGAAAGCTCCGGGAACGGCGGAAACAGCCTCGTCCCGCCCGGCGTTCCTCACCCGGTTCCTCGACTGGTTCAACCGGGGCTTCGAGGCCGTCCGGGCCATGTACAACGACCTCATGGCCTTCGCCGTGCGCCATCCGAAGAAAATCATCGCCGGGGCGCTGGCGACATTGCTTTTCAATCTGTTCCTGCTGCCCTTCGTCGGCACCGAGCTCCAGCCCGTCTATGACTCCGGCGAGTTCCGGGTGAACCTCAAAGGCCCGGCCGGCACCGGCCTCCGGCAGATGGCCCGCTGGTCAAAGCCCCTGGAAGAGATCATCATCGCCCAGCCGGAGGTCGCCACCACCGCCATGTATCTCGGCGGTACCCGCACCCCGGTCAACGAGGGCAGCATCATGGTAAAGCTGAAGCCCCTGGAAGACCGCGACCGCGGGATGCTCGCCATCATGGCGGAGCTGCGGCGCGCCTTCGCCGACGTTGGCGTCATGCAGGTCGGCGTCGTCACCAACCAGGGCAGCCGCGGCGACCCCCGGCCGGTGCAGATCGGCCTCCGGGGCAGCGACATCAAAAAACTCAGCGGCTACGCCGAGCAGTTGGCGGAAATGATCCGGCAAGTCCCCGGCGCCACCGACGTCGAAGTCATCGGCATCGACCCCGAGCCCGAAGTCATCATCCGCCTCGACCAGCGCCGGGCCAGCGACCTCGGCCTCGACAACACCAGCGTCGGCACCGTCGTCCAGTACGCTTTCCAGGGCAAGAGCACCGGCCATTCCTACACCATCGGCAACAACGACTACGACATCATCCTGCAGCTCGACAAGGCGAACCGCCGTACGCTGCAGGACGTGGCCGATCTCATGGTCTCGGCGGCGGACGGGCGCTTCGTGCGGCTCGGCGACGTAGCCGAAGTGCGGCTCGGCTCCGGCCCCACCCGCATTGACCGCGAAGGCCGGCAGCGCCAGATTGCCGTCTATGCCAACGCCGTCGGCACCTCTCCCGGCGACCTTCTGAGCAAGATCCAGAATGACCTGATCCCCGAGCTCAACATGGATCTCGGCTACCGCTACAAGCTCATCGGCGATTCCGACATGATGTCCCGCGTCTTCAGGGAAGTCGTGAAAGCCGTCGTCCTCGCCATTGTCCTCATTTACATGGTGCTGGCGGCGGAGTTCGAGAGCTTCAGCCAGCCTTTCGTCATCATGATGAGCCTGCCGTTTGCCATCATCGGTGCCGTGCTGGGCCTTTTGGTGGCGAACCAGACCGCCAACATGATGTCGCTGATCGGCTGCACCATGCTGCTGGGCCTCGTCACCAAGAACGCCATCCTGCTCATCGACTACGCCAACCAAGCCCGGGAGCGCGGCCTCGGCATCCGGGAGGCGGCGCTCGAAGCCTGCTCGCTCAGGCTGCGGCCCATCTTCATGACGACGCTCTCGACGCTCCTGGGTATGCTGCCCATCGCGCTGGGGCTGGGCTCCGGCGCCGAGCTGCGTCAGTCCATGGGCGTCGTGCTCATCGGCGGCCTCACCACCTCGACGCTCCTCACCCTCGTCGTCGTGCCCCTCATCTACATCCTGACCGAGGAATTCAAGGAGAAGCGGGCGCAGGCGAAAGCGGAGACAACCTGAAAGACCTGACGGCAAAGACAAAAGCGCCCTGACCGGTTCAACCCGCCGGTCAGGGCGCTTTCCTTATGCTGTTTGCGTATGTGTCACATCTTCTCCCGGATCTTTTTCAGGTAATCGGCGATGGCCTGCCGGGCGACGGGAATATCGCTGCTGTAAACCGTCAGCGGCTCTTCCACCCGGGCTTTCGTCTGCTGGCGCAAATCCGCGATGCTGTCCCCGGCACCGCCGCCGCCATGGGTCACGATGGGAATGATCGTTTTCCCCGTCAGCGCCTCCTCCGCCGCGAAGGCCGCCACCGCCGGCGGCATCGTGCCCCACCAGAGCGGATAGACCAGAATGACGATGTCATAGGTAGCCGGATTCACCCGGGGAAAAACGCGCCAGGACGGCGGCGTTCCCCGCTCCAGCTCCTTTTTCGCCTGCCGCGTTGTCTCGCCATAGTTCGCCGGGTACTTCACCGCCGTCAGGATGGCCGCCTGATCGCCGCCGGCCACACTCTGCGCCATGGCGGCAATCATCTGGGCGTTGCCGATCAATTCCCCGGCCTCATCCCGCATCAGCGACGCCCCCGAAACCGCGTCGGCATCCTCGGGGAAGTTCGTATTGCCCACCCGGCTGAAATACACCGTCAGCACCCGCCCCGGCAGCGCCGCCTTTTCGCCCTCCACCAGCGCCGCCGGATCGACGACCACCGTATGATACCAGCGGTCGAGATAGGGCAGCCCGAAGAAGCTCACCGCCGCCAGCAGGAAACCCGCCCCGGCCAGAAACGCGAAGCGCCGGCCCCGGATATAGCGACGGCCGTGGCGCAGCAGATGAAGGAACAGCAGCACCAGTGCCGCCACCGACGCTCCCAGGTGCCAGGCGCGCCAGTTCGCACCGGCGCCCAGCGGCAGCCACCCCGCCAGCGCCGCTCCCGACAACGCCAGCGCCAGCACGCTCCCCGCCAGCAACACGATGTTGGCGAGATTCACCCGCTGGCTGGCGCCCCGGAGATTTTTCCGCAGTGTCCGGAAATAGGCCTCGTTCGCCACAAGGTGGAGCAACAACCCCGCCAGCAGCAGCACCCCCAGCCCCTCATGGAGCCACCGGGGCAGGAACATCCCCAACAGCCCCGCGAAAAACAGCAAAAGCAGCGCCAAATCCAGCAGCTTCTTCCCCCGCGTCGCCATACGTCCGCCTCCCGTCCGATTCAAACGCGCCGTCTTGCCATAAAACCGCCCCCAACAGGACAGGAAACAACCGCCAGACAACGCCAGAGACAGTATAACACAAACATCTTTCTTTGCAAACATGTATGTCAATTATACGGCTTCTGTGGTATAATAGGCAAAAAGAGGCGGCGTGATGAAGGCGAAGCGCAATTACCGCGATTCCATGTTCCGCAAGCTCTTCAACGACAAGAAAGCCCTGCTGGAGCTCTATAACGCGCTGGCAGACACGAACTACCGTGACCCGAAAGCCCTCCGGATTGCCACCCTGCGCGGGACTTTCTTCAACGACGTCAAAAATGATGTTGCCTTTACGTTGGATGGGAAGTTCATCATCCTCTTTGAGCACCAGTCCACCGTCAACGAAAACATGCCCCTGCGTTGTTTGTTTTACGCCGCCAAAATCTATTACCGGCTCATTGACGCCAAAATGATTTACCGGGCCGCGCTCTTCAAGATACCGACGCCGCAGTTCCACGTCTTTTATCGTGGCAAGGCCAAACTGCCACCGACAATGACATTGCGGCTCTCTGACGCTTTCCTCGGGCCCGGCGGCATGATGGAGCTCACGGTGACAGTGCACAACATCAGCCGGGACATCCGGAATCCCCTGCTAAAAAAAGTAAAACCCTCGACGGCTACAGCTTCTTCATGGACATGGTGGAGAAAAAAGAACAGGACGGCGCCAGCAAGGAGGACGCCATCCGGGAAACGATCGGCTACTGCATAGAGCATGGAATACTGACCGATTTTCTGGAACAGAACGCAAGGGAGGTCACTGATATGATCAGCATGAAATGGGACGAAAACATCGCCAGAGAAGTCTGGAAAGAAGAGGCTATGGCAGACGGAATGGAAAAAGGAGAAGCCAAAGGCCGGGAAGAGACTTTGGTCGCTAACCTTCGCAGCCTGATGGAAACAACAAAGTGGTCAAAGACGAAGGCGATGGACTCATTAAAAGTCCCGCCGGCGATGCGGAAGAAGATTGCGCCTTTGCTGTAAACGGACGCGACCGGGAAAGGACAACCCGGCGGCCTGTCGCAGGCGACGGCAGGGGACGAAGTGATTTTTTCCGCAGGATAAAGGCCAACGCAAAAGCGGCAGTCTGAAAGCAGGCTGCCGTTTTTTTAAGTTGGCTAAAAAGCGCCAAGGTTCGTTTTTCGAGTTAAGTTTTCCGGAAAATCATCGATAATACATGTGGGAGGCGATGCCTATGGGCACGGAATGACAATTACCCCTGCCGAATAAACAACTATGCCGCTTGGACCGTTTTGGAGAGCGGCGCAACCCGGAATGACGGAAGGGCTGCGGAAAGGAGACTATGGATTCGTCAATCTGTTGTAACACGGGCATCTCACGCGCCTTTTCGTGTTGCCCGCCATCGAGCACAGGGACACTGCTGCACACCGGGGGCGGCATGTCCTTCCATGAAGCGCTGCGCGCGGCGCCAACGGCAGCATCAAAGCCGGCGGAAACCGTGGGAAATGTACCGGATGGGTTGAACCTGCTGCGAGCGCTGGCGGGAATTTCATCGGCAACCGAGCCGGAGGTTTTTGCCAATAGCGATGCCTACGCAAAGCACCTCACGGAGAAATTCAGCGTCCGCGTAACCGTAAAAGCGTTTGGCAAGGACCAGGAAAGCCTGGACGCCCTTGGACGCAACATGAGCGGCAACGACGTGGTAATCGCGCCGAACATCCTGGACGAAATGGCAACAAACCGGGATAAAGCGCGGTATTACGAGCAGAAAATCCAGTACTATTTCGACCATATCCCGCAGTGGAAGACGGAGTGCGCGGCCATGGGGCTGACCTACGAGCCTTGCGGCGTAGCCATCCACGAGGACGGAACGGTGTATTACATCGGCGGCGGCACCGAAACGCCGGAACGCAAGGCAAAAATCGCGGCCGCCCAAAAAGCGAAGCGCGAGAAGAAACTCCGGCACTGGCAGGAGCAGCAGGCGTATAGTCGCAAACTGATTCAGCAAAAACAAATCATGGCGTCAGCCATCGCCGCTGAAATATCGGTCATCACGACGGACACCCGACTATCGTAGCGAAAACATAATCTGCCGCCTTTTCGCCGCGCAGAGAAGCGTCTTGCGTGGAGCGCCTCTTCATTCCTCCTGCCACGCCAAAGCGCCCCTTTTACCCCAAAAGGCCCCTGCCTTGTTACGGCAGGGGCCTTTTCCGTCTTTATTTCCGCTTTTGTTCATCGATGATTTTTCGCACGGTGTCTCTTTGCCCGCCGGGCTTTGCCTCTGCCGCCACCACTTCTTCCAGGGTGTCCAGGGCGAAGTTTTCCGCCCGCTTGTAGCCATTGACGGCGCGCCGGATCTCGTCGCGGAGGTCTTCCGGCAGGGCTTCATTGGCTGCCAGCGCGTCCATGTAAGCCAGCTTGGCGTCGGTTACCTTCGACGCGAGTTCGCTGCGGGAAAATTTCCGCTTCCAGTCCCGGTAGCGCTCGCCCAGCGCCTTCTCCTCCGGCGTGAGGGCATCCCCGAACTCCTTTTCGGCCCGGTTCATCAGCTTGTCAAGCGCTTCGTCCGCCTGATACGTCTTGACGCCGCCCTTCACAATGCCCTTCACGACTTTCGCTACGCCAAAAAGCCCCACACTGTCCGCTCCTTTCCGCCGGCATGCGGCCTATAAATCAACGTCGCTGATGGAATCAATGACCTTCTCCGCCACCTCGCCGGCAAAATCCGCCGCCGGTTCCATGAGCTCCCCCCGCGATATAAAGCAGATCGCCCAAAGCGGAGCCCACTGTCCCGTCTGCGTTCCCCGTTGAAACGGAATCCTTTTCCTCCGGTCCCTCCATATCAGCCACCTCCGTCTCCTCTCACCGGCATGTATTCGTAATCAAAAACCGATATACCAGAACAATAATTGATTAAAGCACCGAGCGCAGGAATGTCCGGTACTTCTCCTGCAGCTCGCCCTCACTGTTCTTCATCGCCCAGCGAAGCACATCGAGACTGGGGCCGTAAGCGAAGGTGTCCGGCGTCAGCGAGAGCTCACCGGCGACAAGCTTGTCAGCGACCTGGAACCGGACGCGGTTCAGGATCTTCTGGACAGTGGAGGGGCTCATCTTCATGTCCTTGGCGATGGTGCGGATAGACTTGCCTTCATAGACGTGGGCAACGTAGATGTCCTGGCCCTCCTTGGCGTCATCGTAAACGGCGGGCCGCCCGGGGGGACGGCTGGGCGTGGCTTCGGCGGCCTGCTGGGCCAGGCGGCAGAGAACCGGCAGGCCCTCAGGATCGATGGCCAGCTCGTGATAAACCTCCACCTGTCCCCGGGAGGGATCGGCGGCGGTGTCCTCCACCAGTTTCCAGCTATCCGCCTCCTGCAACAGGAGCAACAGGTAATTCTTGTCCTGATTGATGGATAACAGGAACGCGTCATCAATATCGACCAGGCGTTTCGCCAGGCGTCGCCGCGCCCCGGTATGAATGGACGATAAGCCTATCCTTCCATAGGTCAGTTTATGTTCTCCCGTAATCATGGTTTAGCCCCCTTGGTGTTATTTACGGTAACTGTTACATAGATATAATATCGCATTTTTCTTTACTCTGCAAGGGGAAATCGGGAAAAAAAATAGCCTCTGTTGCCAAAAGGCGAACAGTTGGTCGTCGAAAAAGCAAACAGCGGCTCGAAAATCACATATTGTGGCGAACATAGTTTTTAAATAAGCAGAACGCTTATTTTACGCCATTTCGCGCCTATCATCCTGTTTATTTCTTTTTAATTATTGTAATCAACGAGTTAATATACAAACCTGTGTTGCAAATCAGGGCACGTGATGTTTCTTATTTATTCTCGAATAACAATAACATCTATCTTTTACCAGCCCTTGCCTTTGTACCAGAACTCCGGCGTAAACAATGCCAGGACGGTGAAGATTTCGAGACGTCCCAGGAACATGGAAACACAGGCCACCGCCTTGGAGAAGGGGGGCAGGATGGCGTAGGTGCTGGTGGCGCCGGCGATGCCGAAGCCGGGACCGACGCTGCCCATGGTGGAGACGCCGACGCTGACGGCATCGATCATGGAAATGCCGTCGGCGATGAGGAAAAAGGAAAACAGGACGTCCATCATGACATAGACGAAGAAATGACGGGCGACGTTGAACACGATCTGCCCGGGAACAGGGTTGCCGTTCATCCGGATGGAGGCGACCATGTTGGGATGGAGCTTCTGCCAGATCAGGGCCCGGACCAGCTTCACCATGATGACGAGGCGGATGATCTTGAAGCCGCCGGCGGTGGAGCCGGCGCAGCCGCCCATGAACATCAGGAGCAGCAGCACGCCCTTGGAAAAGGAGGGCCAGGTGTCGAAGTCGTAGGAGACATAGCCGGTGGTAGAGCCCAGAGAGGCGGTCTGGAACACGGTATAGCGCAACGCCTTCGTGAAATCCCAGCCGAGCTCGGTCATGAGGTCGGTCATGATGAGGACCGTGGCAATGGCAAACAGGGCCAGAAAGGCGCGAAACTCGGTGTTCTTCCAGACGGTGCGCCAGCCGCCGCCGCGAAACGCCAGGACGTACATGCCGAAACTGCCGCTGGCCACGAGCATGAAGAAGCTGGCGACAGCCTCCAAGAGCGGGCTGTTATAATGAATGAAACTGTCGTTGTTGGTGGAAAAGCCGCCGGTGGCGATGGTGGTGAAGCCGTGACTCACGTCATCATAGGTATTCATGCCGCAGAGCCGGTAAACAAGGATGGCGATCAACGTAAAGCCCATATAGACGGCGAACAGGGCCACAGCGTTGTCCCGGATGCGGGGGAGCTGGCGTTCGGCGGCGGGGCCGGTACTCTCGGCCTTCATCATGTTCATGCCGCCCCGGCCAAACTGCGGCAACAGCGCCATGAAGATGACGATGATGCCGATACCGCCGAGCCAGTTCGTGAGGCTGCGCCAGAGAAGGATGCTCTGGGGCAGGATACCGATGTCGTCAATGAAAGCGGCTCCGGTGCCAGACAAGCCCGAGATTGCTTCGGCCAGACTGTCCAGAGGATCGAGGTAACCACCGATGAGGTAAGGCAGCGTGGCAATAAGGTTCACGATGAGCCAGCCCAGGCCGGTGATGGCGACGCCTTCCCGCACCGGAATATCGGCGTTTTCCTCCATCTTTCCCTTCTGCTTGAGAATCCCGCCCACGGCGAGGCCAATGAAAGAGCTGGCGATGAGGTCCAGCGCCGCCTGTCCCTCGCCGAGATAGACGGCATAGCCGAAAGGAAGCATCAGGATGGCGCTGACAGCGAGGGCAAGATTCGCCAGAACCTCGGCGATGAGAAGCAGATTCAAGACAGGCCCCCTCCTTTACCAGCGCCGCTCCGCCCGGTCCAGCCGGCCGCTGAACCAAAGCATCAGAGCGAAGATCTCCATGCGGCCGATGAGCATGAACAGGCAGCAGGTTGCCTTGAAGCCCGCCGACAGGCCGGTGAATGTCTCCAGTCCGTACAGCCCCGAGGCAGTGCCGACGCTGGACATCATCCCCACCGACAGGCCCACCGCCTCGGGCAGCGTGATATCGGAGAGGGTGAGCAGCACCGCGAAGATATAGAACAGTACGAGATGGACGAAGAAATAGCAGAGGATATGGGTGACACTGCGCATGGAAATCGTTTCCCCGCCGAGGCGGATGTCCATGACCATGTGGGGGTGCAGCGTGCGCTTCATCTCGCTGAAAGCCATCCTGAACAGGATCAGGAACCGCTTGATCTTCATGCCGCCGGTCATGGACCCGATGCAACCGCCGACGAACACCAGCAGCAGCAGCACGAAGCGGTCGAAGTCCGGCCAGTCGGCGACGGGCGCCACCATGAAGCCGCTGGTGCTGGAAAAGGAAATGACCTCGAACAGGGCATAGCGCATGCTGTCCGCGAAATTGTAGGTCCCGGTGTACCAGAGATGACCTCCCACCATCAGGCTGACGACGGCCAGCAGCAAAAGGAACACCCGCAGCTCATAGTCCTTCCAGATATTGCGCCAATCCCGGCGCCGCACCGCCTGCCAATAGAGCACGAAACTGGTGCTGGCCATCAGCATGGAGACCATCGCCGCCACTTCCAGCCAGGGGTCCTGCCGGGAGAGATAGAGGGGATTGCCCGCCCCGCCGCCGGTGGAGAGCGACATCATCGCCATCGCCAGCGAGTCCAGCGGCCCCAGCCCCGCCAGCCAAAAGAGCAGCGTAGAAAAGACCGTCAGGCAGACGTAAATGCGCGACGCCCGGATGGCCGCCCGCGTCATCCGTGGCAGCAGCGGACTGAAAGCCAGACTCTTCTCATAGGTCAGCACCAGGCCAAAGGAACCGCAGACCGGCGGCAGCACCGTCACCAGCAAAACGATGAACGCGAGGCTCCCGCCCCAGGCGATGAGGCTCCGCCACATCTCCAGCGCGAAGGGATGAGGCTCCGGCAGCAGCGAAATACCGGTGGAAGTGATACTGGAAACACTCTCGAACATCGCCTCCACCGGGTCCAGCGCCCCGGAGAACCAGAAAGGCAGTGCTCCCAGCACCGACGCGAAGGGCCAGAGGAAAACCAGAACACCCGCCGCGTCCAAAAGATCCATTTTCTGCGGATGCTCCCGGCCCACGCGGAGCATGACCTCGCCCAGCGTCATCACCAGCAGCACCTCGGCCACGAACGCCGGCACCTCCGCCGAGCCGTGCCAGAGCGCGTAAAGCAGCGGGAACAGCGCCGCCACCCCCGACAGAATCGCCACCTGTCCCAGGAGATAGACCAAAAGACGGACACTCATGCGCTAGGACCTTCCCTTGAAATACTTCATGACCTTCTGGGCAAACTGCTTCTGGATGATGAGGATGGCCCGGTCCCCGGCCCGGAGCACCGAATCGCCGTTGGGGATGAAGGCCTCCTCGCCCCGCACATAGGCGCAGACCAGGCACTCCCGGGGGAGCCGGCTCTCCTTCAGCGGCCGACCCGCCACCGGCGCGCCCGGCTGCACGATGACCTCCAGCGCCTCCGCCTGGGCCCCCTCCAGCAGCGAAACCGATACCACACCGCCGCGGCGGGCGTAGGCCAGCACCTCCGCCGCCGACAGCAGGCGCTCCGACAGCGCGATATCGACGCCCACCTTCTCCATCAGCTCCACATACTCGCTGCGGGCCACCCGCACCACCGTCGCCCGCGCCCCCAGATGCTTCGTCAAAAGCGCGATCATCAGATTCAGCTTGTCATCCTCCGTCAGGCACACCACCGCGTCGGCGTGGTTCACATCCTCCTCCATCAAAAGATCGATGTCCGTCCCGTCGCCGCAAATGGCCAGCCCCTTCGTCAAAAGCTCCGCCGCCATCTGGCTGTGGACCTGGTCCTTATCGATGACCTTCACCTGCACTTCGGTCCGATCAAACAACGGCGCCAGAAAGCGCCCCGTCCGCCCGGCCCCGATGATCATCACCCGCTCCAGCCGCCGCGCCTCGCGCTGGGCGAAGTTCTCGCTGAACTGGGCGATGGCCTCCGGACTGCCGATGAAATACGCGTTATCCCCCGGCATCAGGCAATCGTCGCCGTGGGGAATGATCATCTGGTGATCCCGGAACAGCATCGCCGCCAGAATCGACCGCGGGATATCGAGGTCCTTCAGCGGAATCCCCGCCATCGGCGAATCCTTCTTCACCTTCGCCTCGAAAAGCCTTACCTTGCCGCTGGCGAAATCCTCCACGTTCAGCGCCGCCGGCGTCATCAGCGTGCGAAAGATTTCCTGCGCCGTGATCAACTCCGGATTCAGTATCAGATCGATGCTGAAATTGCGCTTGATCTCCTCCATCGCCTCCGGCGTGAACTCCGCGTCCCGGACACGGGCAATCGTATGGCGCACCTTGTGCTGCTTCGCCAGACTGCAGGCCACCATATTCACCTCATCGCTGGCGGTCACGGCGATCAGGATATCCGCCCCCCGCACCTCCACATCGTCCATGATCGTCGGGCTCGCCCCGCTGGCCATGATGGTCAGCACATCCAGCGTGTTCTTCACCGCTTCGAGCCGGGCCCCGTCCCGATCCACCACCACGACCTCATATCCTTCATTGGAAAGAAGCGACGCGATGCTGTACCCCAGCTTGCCCGCGCCCACTACCACGATGCGCAACGATAAAACCCCACTTTCCGGTCAATTGCATTTTGCCGCCATTATACCATATATCTCGCCAAAATACACGCCGAAACCGCGCCATGCCATACTAGAGAGCGTTAAAATTTACAAGCGAAGCGAAGTAAATCTCTTACGCTCTCTGCATATACTCGCGGTGAGATTATTTTGACTTTGCCTATTTCTCTGACCGCGAGTATAAAACGGAGCGGCCCCCTGACGAACCTTCCGTTGCAATTATACATACGGCGTGCTGTCACGTGTTGACGATAAGAAATCCCCTGATATATAATTGGAACAAAGCCCCCTCCCTTCCGCCCGACGGAAAAATCCATCTCCAGAGGTGCCTGCCATGCGCGTATATCTTGATAACTGCTGCTACAATCGCCCCTACAAAACCAATCTTTTCATCCCGGCACGCCTGCGGGAGCGCTTTGACTACACAAAATGGCGTCAAACCCTCGCCGATGACGTCAAAACCTTCAATGACCTGGATCGCCTGCTGGAACGTACCCGGGACAAAGCGCGATTTAACGGTACACCGAAGCAGATTCTCTAGTTCTCTAGTTTCCCTTTAATTTTCCCATTGACAGAGTAGGGAAATGCGGCTACAATACAACCATGACAAATAACACTGCCGCCCGCGGGCTCTGCCAGTCCGGACGGGCCGGCGTCAGGAGGCGTTCTTTATGGGAAAGATCTATCAGAGCATGACCGAGCTCATCGGCCACACGCCGCTTTTGGAAGCGAAGAACTTCCGCCGGGAGGCGGGGCTGGCGGCCCGGGTGCTGGTGAAACTGGAATACTTCAACCCGGCGGGCAGCGTCAAGGACCGCATCGCCCTGGCGATGATTGAAGCGGCGGAGAAAAGCGGCGCCCTGAAGCCCGGCTCCGTCATCATCGAGCCCACCAGCGGCAACACCGGCATCGGCCTGGCCAGCGTCGCCGCCGCCCGCGGCTACCGCGCCATCCTGACCATGCCCGAAACCATGAGCGTCGAACGCCGCAACCTGCTCAAAGCCTACGGCGCCGAAATCGTTCTCACCGACGGCAGCAAGGGCATGAAGGGCGCCATCGCCGAGGCCGACCGGCTGGCGAAAGAAACACCCGGCGCCTTCATCCCGGCCCAGTTCGACAACCCGGTGAACCCCGAAGCGCACCGCCAGAGCACCGGCCCTGAGATATGGGAAGACACCGACGGCGCCGTGGACATCTTCGTGGCCGGCGTCGGCACCGGCGGCACCCTCACCGGCGTCGGCGAATACCTCAAGGGCAAAAAGCCCGCCGTCAAAGTCTATGCCGTGGAGCCCGCCGCCTCGCCGGTACTGTCGAAAGGCGAGGCCGGCCCGCATAAGATTCAGGGCATCGGCGCCGGCTTCGTGCCGAAGGTTCTCAACACCAAAATTTACGACGGCGTGCTCCCCATCGCCAATGAGGACGCCTTCAAATTCGCCCGCCAGTTCGCCCGGGCCGAGGGCATCCTCGTCGGCATCTCCGCCGGCGCCGCCTTGGCCGCCGCCGCTGACCTCGCGAGCCGCCCGGAGAACAAGGACAAGACCATCGTCGCCCTGCTCCCCGACACCGGCGACCGCTACCTCTCCACCGAGCTCGTCCAGGGCTGATACCCTCATATCCGCAAAAAAAGAACCCGCCGGCGCGGCCCGTCAAAGAGCCGCCCGGCGGGTTTTTGTGTGCTTTTGGAATCCCGGCATCTTATCGTGCTTGCTCCGTCCCCAGCGGAACGACCGCCAGCGTCTTTCCCATCGCCGCGAGTATGGCCAGAACATGGGTGAACTGCTCGCTCTCTATCCCGTCGCTGAGTTCGTCCAACGCCTCATGGCTGAGCGTTTTTTCCTCCCTTGCCTTGAGGATTTCTCCCATGAGAGCGACACGGGCATCGCTGGCAGCGTTTTCTTCCGGCGTGAAAAGCTCGCGCCGCACATCTGCCCACTCGTCGCCCAGGGCCTCCACACCGCGCTCCTTCAAATCAGCCAAGCGTTCCCGGGCAACCGCGACCGCCGCTTCATATTCACTGTCCATCGCCATCGCTCCTTTTCCTGAAATCCGCCAAAAGCCGCTTGGCCCTCTTGATTTCCCCCGTCGGTGTCTTTTGCGATTTCTTCATATTAATAATTAAGTCATACACCGCAGAGCGTAAGCGCTTTACTCGCTTCGCTCGTAAATTCTAACGCTCTCTAGTATTCCCCTCCGCATCCTCCGGCTCATCCAAAAGCAGCACCACCGCCTTGGCCCCTCCTTCGAGAATCCTGTCCACCGCTTCCTTGCCGCGCCTCCCCAGGGCGCGGTATTTCTTTATCATCGCCAGCTCTTCCAGCCGCATGCTGTCCTGACTTACAAACTCCTCTCCCATCACCAGCAGCGTCGGCGAGACGGAAAAGAACCGCGCCAGCCGGATGATGAACTCCAGCGTGACCCGGCGATTCCCCGCCTCATAGCCCGAATAGGTTGTCTGCGGCATACCCAGATGCTTTGCCAGCTCCGCTTGGGAAAGCCCCTTCTCCTTTCTGAGCGCCGCCAGCCGCTGCCCAAAAAGCGAATAAACACTTTGTTCTTCCATATCGTCTCCTCCTCAACGGCTTCATGCACCCCTGCCATTAACGGGTATATGCATAGGTTATCATGCATTAACGCAAAATGCAATTATGAAGGAGAAAAACCGATTGACTTTAACTCAATATATGCTTATACTACATTATATAACTAACTTTGAGTTAAAAAGGAGGAGACTGCCCCATGCGAACCGCCAACTACAAGTACCGGAACCTCATCGCGGAAATGGCGCGGAACGGCGACACGCTGAAAACCCTGTCCCATAAGCTGGGCATGAACTACCAGACACTCTCCGCCCGCCTTCAGGGGAAGCGCAACTTCGAGCTGCCCGAAATCTACGCGCTCCTGCAGCTCTACAACCAGCCGATGGAGGTCCTGTTCGCCGAGTACGGCGCCGGCACCGGCCCGGCGGCATGACGAAGAAACCGTTTTCTACGACGCCCGGAAAAGCCCAGGGAGGGCTTGTGGTATATAAGGAAAGGAGTCAATCATCATGGCATTCTACAGCGGCATTCTTCCTGCCCCCAAGCGGGCAGGCATCGGGCCGGGAACGGATACCCGCGAGGCACGGCACGCCATCTATCAGACAGCCCGCATCGCCTATCTCTGCGCGATGTATGGCCCGCTGTTCTCGCCGGGGCGCTTCTCTTGCCGAAAGGCGGAGGATCTTCCACGCTATGACGCCCCCGGCCTTATCAGCAGCCGGATGGACAGCGCCCGGAAAATGATTCACCGCAACAGGCATATCCACAACGCCTATAAGAAAGGCCACCTGGCTTGCTTCCGAGTGACATACCAGGCGGATAGGCGCGGCCGCTAACCCTCTTGCCCTGCCGGCAATCCGGCAACAGGATAAAATCAGAACGAAAGGACGACAGAGAATGACCAGCCGCTTAGAGCAACATCTCGCGAAAAGGAGGAAAATCCGCCGGTTCCGCGCCATGGCAGTCGGCTTCTTCGTAGACAAGGAACACACCCTCTGGTCCGAGAGCACCAAAGCCTACGGCTCCGTGAAGGACTATATCCGGGATGTCGGCACGGATGATCCCTACTATGATTATCTAGCCGATTCCCTGCATGTGAGCCCCCGCGATCTCCCCGAATACCTGGCGGAGCACGATGACAGCACCGAAATGTGCACTCTCATCCGGGCCCTCCTCTATACCAGCGAAAACATCGCTATCAAGGGCTTCCTCAAATACCGGGACGCGGAGAATTTCCTCTCCCTCTTGGAGCAGCTTGACTTCGAGGTACCGCCCGACCCGGAAACCGAGGCTCTGCTGGAAGAGGCTTCCTCACGTCCGGCAGGCAGCGCCGGTTCCCGATAGCGCCGCTTTCTGCCCTATGGGGCGGCGACACAACGCCAAGAAACCCCAGCGTAAAAAGGGTTCACGAAAGCGCAAGGAGCGCTTTCTCTGTATAAGGAAAGGAGTCAATCATCATGGCCATGGACATCATGAACAATCCCAGCGCAATGTTAACGCTGGGGGAACTGAACCGGAACATCAACAAGGTCAACCGGGGGCTGAAGAAACTCTCCACCGGGATGGTCATCAACAGCGCCGGGGACGACGCCTCGGGCTACGGCATCTCGGAACGGATGCGGGCCCGGCTCCGCAGTCTCGACCAGGACGTGCAGAACGTCCAAAACGGCAAGGCATTGCTGCGCGTGGCGTCCGGCGGCATCGAGAACATCGTGGACGAACTGCGCTCTTTGAAGCGGCTGGCCATCAACTCCGCCAACGACACCAACACCGACCTTGATCGGGCGACGATACAGAAGGAGTTCGACCAGCGCAAGGCTGATATCAACGATATCGCCTCGACGACGAATTATAATGGGAAGTATTTGCTGGATGGGACGTATGGATATAAAGAATGGACGACAATAGAAAGCGGAATACGAGTCGTAGGAACCAGTGGTAGCAGCGGTAGTACGCCGGTTTTTGATGATTCCCATATTACCATGTCGGAACCAACTGGCACCGCGACAGTGATTTCCACAGGCGATTATACGATTTCTTCGGGTGGCGTCTATACGTTGGCCTGGGGCTATAGCGGCACGGTCACGATAGCTGACGGCGTCACCGATGTCAAGATACAGCAGGCGGATTCCTCCACGGCGTTGGAAGATGCCTATATCGTTGGCCCTTCGACGGGGAATGCGAATCTCTGGATTGAGGGGTTGAACATAAAAACCACAACGGATAAGTCGGCGATACAGTTTCAGGGCACGGATAATGTCCTGACGATGAAGGGAACAAACACGCTTCTCAGCGATATGCCAAGCGGCTTGGATGACTACACCAAAGCAGTTGTCAATATCGGCGGCGGCTTGATGATTGAAAGCGCCAATGGGGGAACATTGAATGTAACAGTTGCGGAATCATTTGACGAAGACGGACGAGCCGCCATAGGCACTGATGTGGATGACAGAACCACCAGCCGGAGTGCCAACTTGACATTTAATCACGCCTTTGTGAATGTAGCTACAATCGGTACATGGCCAACCTCTGTTGGTTGTGCCATCGGAGCGGCGGTAGGAAGCAGGATGAATGATATCATTATCGACGGCGGAGCCATCAAGTGCACACTTCCGACTGTTTTTGATGGAGATAGAAGAACATCAGATGATGGAGGAACTGGCATAGGGAGCGCCTCTAACGCCAGACTCAATGATATCATCGTTAAGGGGGGCGCATACCTTGATATCCAGTCTGGCTTTGGGGCCGGGATTGGAAGCGGTCTCTGGTGGGATGGCAAAAGCCGCGTTAATGATATCTTGATTGATAACGCAACCGTCAAAGTACAAGCCGGTGTGGGCGGGGCTGGAATAGGATCAGGAACAGGAGCTGGCGATGACAGCTTATTTAATGACATTAAAATCGGAAACCGCGCTAAAATTATATCAAAAGCCGAGAGGGGGGCAGCAATTGGTACGGGATGGGGCAGCCAAGGAAACAATATCATTATTAGTCGGCAAGCTGCTCTGGATGTTTATTCTTGGCCGCGAGATGTCTGGTCAAACCCTGCCGATGCAGAGCACCTTGGAACCGATGTCATAGGACGAGGCGGTAGCGGTACGCTGACAGGAACGGTCACCTATGTGGATGATCTGGAACTCGATGATAGTCCTACTCCGGACGTCCAGTATGAAATTTATACCAAAGAATCTCACCATTTCAAAGGCAACCCCCTCGTCATCCACCACGGCACCAAGGCCAATCAGGCTCTCAATGTCTATATCAACGATATGCACACCTGGGCACTCAAAGGGAAGATTCCCAGCGACGACGATTTGGAGGATTTGAAGCACGACCCGACGCTGCAGGCCGTCCTCGACGAAGCAAAGGACATGACGCTCGACGACGCCAAAGTGACGACGCAGCATGATGCCAACGTCGCTATCCGCGTCGTGGAGGGGGCGCTCCAATACGCGCTGGACGAGGCGACGAACGTCGGCGCCTATATCTCGCGGCTGGATTTCACCGAAGCGAACCTCGTCACCTCCGCCGAGAATACGCAGGCCTCCGAGAGCACGTTGCGCGACGCCGATATGGCCAAGGAAATGGCCGAGTACACGAAGAACAACGTCCTGGCGCAGGCGGCGCAGTCCATGCTGGCCCAGGCAAACCAGAACAGCTCGCAGGTTTTGAGCCTGCTGCAATAAAACCGGCTGTCCTCCGGGACAGCGTGCCGCATCGACGGATTCTCACTATGCAAGGATAGCTTTTCATGATAGGGAAAGGAGTCAATCATCATGCCCATGGACGTACTGAACAACCCCAGCGCGATGCTGACGCTGGGGGAACTGAACAAGAACATCAACAAGGCCGCCAGAGGATTGAAGCGGCTGGCGTCGGGGGAGCGGATTACCGGGGCCGGAGATGATGCTTCGGGGTACGCGATCTCGGAAAAAATGCGAGTGCGTGTCCGGGCGCTGGGCCAGGCGGACGACAATACCCAGACCGGCTGCTCCATGCTGCGGGTAGCCGAGGGCGGCATCCAGAACCAGATCGAAATCCTGAAGAACATCAAGCGCAAGGTGCTGGACGCGAACAACGACACGAATACCGATATCGACCGGGCCACCATCCAGAAGGAAATCGACCAGGGCTACGACCAGATGGAGGATATCGCCTATACGACGAACTACAACGGGCGCTTGCTCCTCTGCGGCAACAAGGTCATGAAGATGGACTATACGAACTGGGGCGAGCGGACGGAGCCGGAGTTCGGGACGTGCCAGAACGATACGCGGGATCTGAATCTCATCACCAAAACGGTGAAGGACGACAAAAACGAGAATGTCGATGCCGCCAGCCGCACCCTGACGGGCATGAACCGGCAGAACAGGCCCGGCGCCCTGCCTCCGGCCACGGACGCCGAGAGCGTCTATGACACGGCGGCGGTCTATAGCTCCGATATCGCCTCGCTGCGCCCGACGACGGGCGATGTGGCGAACTCGCTGGACATGGCGAACGGCGTGGACTGGAAGCCAACACAGCGCTCCATCCAGCTCGATACCAGCGGTACGGCGGACGACGTGCTGAACCGGTTGAAGAACAAGACGTTTACGGTGACGCTGAACGATAACGGCGTCACCCGTACGGAGACGTTCACCTTTGCCGACGATTTGAGCTACAGTGATACCTGCACTTTTTCCTATACCTACAGCTATACTGACTATATGGGAAACCCCGTCGGTCCGGCCACGGATACAGCAACCACGTCCTGCACGGTGACGCCCAAGCGAACCTATGATACCAGCGCGACGACCACCGTCAGCCTGCAATGGGCAAAGAACCATTCCGGCGGCAACGGGACCGAGGCCGCGAACTGGGCGCTGGGGGCGCTGTCGGACACGATCGCCAGGGTTTTCACCCAAAAATACGGTGCGGAAACCATCACGACGGATGGTAGCGGCAGCGCTTCGCAGAGCAAGATTTACGGTGACAGCATTTCCGGCGGCAAGCTGGTTCTGGCGTCGGGGAAATTCGATTTCTCCATCACCGACAGCGGCACGACGCCGCCCCTTTCCACGGCGCCGATTGGGAACGGCTCCGCCTACTCCGCTTGCTCGTACAACACGGCCCAGGCGCAGACAAACGCGCTGAACGCGGTCATGGCCAAAGGCGATTACGGTAGCGCGCCCTCCGTCAGTAACTTTTCCTATACCCCACCCACCGTGGCCGCCTCTGTCAACGGCACCGCGACACCGGCCATCAACAACAGCTTGCAGAGCTACCAGCAGGAGCAGTCGGCCTATGTCGATATCAAGCTGGACGACCTACTGAAGGACGAAAACGGCAATGACATCACCGATGTGGAGACATTGATCGACCAGTTCCTGTTCAAGTACCGCGACGATGAGCTGAACGCCGACGACGTGGATACCTCGGACGCGGACACGATGGACACCGGCAACAATCTGGTCGTCGATAAATCCTTCTCATATCTGTCTTCCGTAATCTCATCCGCGGGTATCGCCTATGGCGGCGTGACCTATGAGTTCATCGACACGGGCCGCGACAATACCGGCAAGCAGTACCTCTACGACGAGCAGAAACTGGCCGGCTCCGAGACCCGCGACCTGAACCAGCTCCGGGCCATCGCCGGGAGCGCCACCGGGAAGCCGGCCATGAAGAAGGCGCTGGCCCAGTTCCTCTACAATTCTCTCGACTATGTAAGCGGTGCCCGGGAGCGCGTTTACACCCGGGAGCTCATGGACGGCAGCGGCAACGTGACGAACGCCGCCGGTGCCGAATCCATCCGGCTCTACGCCTACCGCCCTTACGACGGAACAATGGCGGACGCGGAGGCCATCAACAGTAAAACGACGACGCCGTCCTATATGCAGCAAAGCGCCGCCGCCGGCTACAACTACCATTACGCCAGCGGGCGCTACAGCGGCGCGGGCACCGAGGGCAACACCCAGAAGATGACGACGGAGGAATCGTACCTTTCTTCCTACGATTTCGACGTGAAGGACTGGTGGCGGCACGCCATCGGCGACCCGGAATCCGCCGGCGACGAATACACCGAGCAGCGTGCCGGGACGCGGCTCAACGGCCGGGGCTTCCGCTTTTACTGCGGTGCCGAGGGCAGCGATTACAAAGAATGGATCAATATCTATTTCACCGATCACTCCGTAGAGGATGACATCGGCGAACGTCCCGCCGCCGGGGACGGCCTCACCACCGGGGACGCTCTCGATACCATCATCGTCGATGTGCGCGGCGTCCGGAACTACAAGGATTTGGTCACGGCCATCTACCAGCAGGCGAACTCCCGCAATGGCGCAGGTGGCGCTGCTGGTCAGCAAGACAATGTCGGACAAGCCGGCTTTAATGGGAATCCCACTTACGCTGACCGCGCCCATACGGATTACTTCACGCCACAGGGCGGGAACATCGGCGGCGAGAGCCAGCATTTCCTCTTCGCGGCCGATGTCGATAACGGCATCCTGACGGTCTGGGATACGGATCGCTACGCTCACAACAACGAGATGCGGGTCTCCGACGGCGTCTATGACAACATCCGCCTCGAGTATCGCAATCTCTACGAGGAACGCCTCATCATCCACGACACGGACAAGGCCAGCCAGGCCATCTGCATCCATATCCCGCGCACGACGCTGGACTATGTCCTGAACTACAACCCGGAGACAACGGATGCCTCGAAGTTCAATGTCATGACGAAAGCCATGCGCGAGCGGCTCCTGGGCAACAGCAAAGGGGCGAACGGCATCCTCGACCGGGGCCTGGAGTATCTGACGAACGCCAACGCTCTGGTAGGGGCGCAAATCAACCGGTTGGAATACAGCCACGCGAACCTCACCACGTCGGTGGAAAACACGCAGGCCTCCGAGTCCACCATCCGCGACGCTGACATGGCGAAGGAGATGACCGAGTACACGAAGAACAACCTCCTGGCCCAGGCGGCGCAGTCCATGCTGGCCCAGGCGAACCAGAACGGCTCGCAGGTCCTGGGCCTGCTGCAATGACAATCGAAAACAGACAAACAAAACCCCGCCGGCGCGGCCCTTTCACAGAGCCGCCCGGCGGGTTTTCGTATGCAGGCATCTTACTGCATTCCACAAAAAACCTTCCGCGCTATCTGTTTTTTCTGTCTCCGGCATAGCTTATAGCCGTTGAATCTCACACTTTATCATGGTAAAATAGAGACAGGAGAACGCTATCGTAATATCTGAAACCACTGGCATCCCGGCGGACAGAGAATACAAGGAAAGGAAGGATTCCGATGAATACCAGAGACATCATTCCCTCCGGGCAAGGCTATACGGCCTCCCATATCGAGAAAATGCGCCGCTACCCGGAAGTCCTGGCCCGGTACAAGAAGGAACTGGAGGACTACAAGCGGCTCATGCAGGCCGACGTGGACCCGCGGGAACAGCGGGTGATGCTGTACTCGGAGCTCAAGGTGCTGGGCTGGGTGCTGGGAAAGAGCGACCAGCAGATTTCCCTCGACATCAGCTCGTAATGATGGCACCGGAGCGCGCCCTGTGGAAAAAGAAAAGACCGGACAGCGGTGTCATGCCCTGCCCGGTCTTTTTTGCGCTGAAACGCCTGGAGTTCACGCGGTAGCCGACGGAGATGATGGCGTCGAGGTTGTAATAATGACAGTTCGCGAAACCTCTCTGCCACCCTCCATTTGAACTACCGAGATTTTCTCGGTAGTTGCCGGTTATTCCATCTTCCCTTTGAATTGATACATCTTCCCTGAGGGAGCCACCCCGGGAAAAGCGTAACTCTTGGCAAACATAGATTATCTGTCCATATTTCGGTTTACGAAAAGCGCCCTCACTTCTGCTTGCGGATCTCGGTCACCGGTATGCCGCCGATGCCCCAGTTGTCGGTGTCCACTTCGTCGATGGTGACGACGGTGGTCTTCTTGTTCTTGCCCAGCACGTCGTGTAGCAGGTTCGTGGCCCCCTCGATGAGCTGGCGCTTTTGATCGGCGGTGACGTTGCCCTCTTTGGTGATCTTGATGTTGACATACGGCATGATTTATCGTCTCCTTTCGCTTCGGGGGCGGCCCGTTCCGCCGCCCGGCTTTTTCCTTATTTTACACGACTTCCGCCGGGAAGGGAAGGGGGCTTTCTTGCTTTTCCGGGGCGGCTTTGCTATAATTTTCACAGGGAAATACGCGTTTTACCATACCATCGCCGGAGGGATGCCTATGGGGGAATGACAGGTTCGTATGGCCGAATATCTTGAGAGCGATTTCAGCGAGGAGGATAACGAGATGAGAAAATGCGTTGCGATTTTGCTGGGGCTGCTGGTCATGGCGTTTTCCGCCGTGTGCTTTGCCGCCGATTCTTTCCAGATGATTTACGAGGCGAAGAATTTCACCGAGGGCATGAAGGACAATCAGGCGTTGACGGAGACTTTCACCACGCCGTACGGCCCGCTCAAATTCCAGATGCGCAAGCTCTGGCAGACGGGCAACGACAAGCGGATGCACCTCATCGCCTGGCTGAACGACAAGCGGATCGCCGAGCAGCACTATCCGAAGGTGGAGAAGGGCTATACATTCCGCGTCATCAAGGACACCAGCAACAGCGAATTGTACTTCGTGATTGAGTCCGTGGAGCGCGCCTGCCTTTTCGGGTATTCGGCCGGGGCGCAGAAGCTCGTGACCTATATCGACAGCCAGAACTACGCCCACGCCAACGGCGCCATTCCCAGCATCGTGGCCCTGAAGGACGGCGATCTGATCCTGGCCTTTGAGAAGGGCGGGTCGGCGCCGGTCCGTTCCCGTTACCAGTTCGAGTGGGATGATTCCACGAAATGGTTCTCCTACACCGCCATCGGCGGCGGCTGGTCGCCGGTCAGCGAGGAGAAGCAGTAATACTGTTATCTAATCTCAAATAAATTCTTTATTTGAGATACGCACGCTTCTCGTGCTACAGCCGAGCCTTCGGCTCGTCTGACGTCTGCCGCATAGCGGCACTAATCAGAATGATAGTTCGTCGGATTTACCCAGCGCGCGTTAGCATCGGATAAAAAACCACCCACTGCAAGGAAAAGAGCCGCCCTTAACCGGACGGCTCTTTGTTTTCATGAAAGAGAGTTTTGTCACCCTTCGCTCACATAGCTGCGCTCGCTCTTCGGTATATTCTCCCAGCGCACGGCGTTTACTTCGACGCCCCTGGCAAGACCCCAGGCTGCCGCAATGCCTGCCGCTTCCCCCATGCTCATACAGGTGGGCTGAATGCGGAAGGATGCCTGCGCGGCGAAGCTGCCGCTGGCACAGCGTCCCGCTACCAGCAGGTTGGAAATCTCGTTCGTCACCAACGCGCGGTAGGGAATCTCGTAATACTGGCCCTTTTTCAGCTTGGCCGAGAACTCCGTTTTCACATCATGGATGTCGATGGGGTACGCCGTGCGGCAGACAGCATCGGGAAAATGATGCGCTTTCAGATAATCCTCGGCTTCCATATAGTATTTCCCGCGAATCCGCCACGACTCCCGCACGCCCACCATGCTCGCCTCGCGGATGATATAGGCTTTCTCGAATCCGGGAATATTCCTGATGAAGAATCCGGCCAGACGGCGCATCATTTTCCGGCCAAAGGTCACAGCCTCGCTGAAGGAGACGGCATCCGTGGCGCTAAAGTTCAGCGCCGGCATTTCCGGGCAGTTCATGGACATCACGGTGGGTTTGCCGGTAATCGTGAATGCCTGGATGTACACGATATCATCCTCTGTCAGCTCACCCCGGGTGACGCCGTCCCGGAAGAATGGCTCATTCTCTTTCCACTTCCAGAACTGAAGGAATGGCCGCCCCTTCTTCCTCAGCGTGTCTTCCGCCAGTTTATCGAAAGGCCCCCGCTCTTTCACCCCCTTGATGATGAACTGATGATAGAGCTTTCCCATATCTATGCCGCCCATTTCAAATCGCAGGCTCATGGGCTGGTTGCGTCCCGTCTTTTCTGAGCCTTTTTCCGCCGGGATGCCCGCGAAGCGGGAAAGCAACGCGTCTCCCGTGCCGTCGATGAAAATCCTGGCCTGTATCTTTGCCAGTCCCTCTATCGTCTGGACAACACAGGCGGCAATCCTTTCCCCATCGATCACCGCGCCTATCAGGGAAGTATTGTAAAGGATCCTGACGCCCGCTTCCTCGCACATTTCATCATAGACGAAAGAAAGATATTCCGGCACATATTGCCCTCTGCCACCGCCATAATAGGTATCGGTATCTACGCCAAGGAGCGGCGGCACCCCCTGTCTTTCCATGCGCTTGTTCAAATCCGTGATGTAGGGCGTGTCACTGTCATAGCAATACGTAGCCATGCAGGGAAAAACACACCCTTGCGTCGCCAGCCCTCCGAGGGATATGCCCCGCTCTACAAGAATGACTTTCGCGCCCTTCCGGGCAGCGGTCACAGCCGCCGCCGTTCCCGCCGCGCCGCCGCCCACGACGCAGACGTCCGTATCATACAGCACAGGCAGATCCGCTTCGCCAAAATCCACCGAGGGCACAGGAGGCGCTGCCCCCGCTTCCGCTTTTGTCTGCTCCGATGCGCCGCCCAGCGCGGCACCCACCGCCGTCAACCCCGCCAGTTTCATGAAATCGCGGCGGGACATGGGAATCGAAAATGCATGATGCATTGCAATCCCTCCCTTCCGTTGTGAATCAATTTTACTCATACTAATCTTCGATAAGAATTTTACATAAATTCTTATCGAAGATACGCCTGCTACGCAGGCTACAGCCGCGTCTACGGCGCGGCTGACGTCTCATGCACGCGCTGTAAGAAATAAAAATTCTAACAGCGTGTAGTATCATTCGCCGTTGCCCCCAGGACCATGAAATTCCTGCCAATGCTCCAGCATAAACCGGACCAGCCGGGCGGAATTTTTGGCCGCTTTTCGCTCGAACTCCTTGAAGTCCATGTGGCCGCTGTTATCGGCCTTGTCGGAAATCGCCCGCAAGATCACGAAGGGGACGCCGTTCAGGCAGCATACCTGGGCGACGGAAGCGCCCTCCATCTCGGCGCAGTCCCCGGAAAACTCCGCGACGATCCGGTCCTTTTCCTCCTGGGTGCTGATGAACTGATCGCCGGAACAAATCCTTCCTTCCACGGCGGCAATTCCCGGCAACGCCTCGCGTATCGCCCGCATGGCCCTTTGCCTGAGCTCGCGGTCCGCTTCAAAGAAGACCTTTCCCGTGTAGGGGATTTCCCCTTTCCGGAAGCCGATGGCCGACACGTCGAAATCATGCTGCGCGGCGTCCACCGAAACCACGATATCGCTGATATTCAGCGCGGCGTTCAGCGAGCCGGCCGCCCCGGTATTGATGACATGCGTTACGGCAAAACTGTCGATAAGAAGCTGGGCGCAAATGCCCGCATTCACCTTGCCCATGCCGCTTTGGACGACGACGGCTTCCCGGCCGCCCAGCGTCCCCTCGCAGAACTCCATTCCGGCCTTTTCCACCCGTTTCCTTATCCGCATGGCGGCCAGCAAATCCTCTACTTCCGATTGCATGGCGCCAATGACGCCAATCCTCACTTTTGCCGGCGTTTCCTGCGCCGCCGCAAACCCCAGTCCCGGAAAAAGTGAGCCGATATAAGCGCCGGCCGTTCCCCAGGCCGCGCGCCGCAAAAATGTCCGGCGATTCATCCGATACACTTCCTTTCCCAATATTTTCCGACGAGGTATAAAAGTTTCCCTGAACATACGAAGCGCTTTCATTATCCATTGATTCTCTTCTGCTAATTGTACCATTCCCGTGCTTCCCATGCAAAGAATGGTTCAATTATTTCGTCCCTCTTCCGCCTTGTCCTTCGCGCTGACGTTCAGCGTACTCGTGACTTTGGACGCCACGTTGCCGCTGGTGTCGATTATGATTCATGAGCGCCCAAGTTTCCTCCGGGCACAAGAAAAGCGCCACGATACGCGGCGCTCGGTTTTTGTGGCAGGGGTAGCTGGACTCGAACCAACGAATGCCAGATTCAGAGTCTGGTGCCTTACCAACTTGGCGATACCCCTACACGGAATATTAACATATTTATTATACGCACCCGCCGGGAACCTGTCAAGAAAAATTTTTCCGGCAGGGGCGTTTTTTATCGCAAACAAGTGTCCTTCTCCGAGAGACAAACAGATGAGAAGGGATAACAACGGCCGGAGATTTCTGTGGGAGGGTGATGTCCGGGCTCCGGATTTTGGCTCCGGATATAAAAAAACGCCGCCGGAGGATTGCGGTTCCTTCAGCGGAGCTTTTCGATGGCGAAGCGGCTCTTGCCGCAGCGGGCGCAGCGGTAGCGGCGGGGATGGCGGACGAGGGCGCCGGCCCGCAGGTAGTAGAAGGTGTGGCCGCAACCGCCGCAGGTGACTTTGTAGCGGTAGAAAGCGCCTGCCTCGCCGATGGCGCTTTCCGACGAATGGACGGCGATGCGAAGACCGTAAGCGCGGTTCAGGGCAGCCAGGGCTTCATGGAACAGGGGGCCATGGCCTTCCCGGGCGGGCAGGCAGGCGTGAATCATTTCGTGGCAGACGACATCCACAAGGTTTCGCTCGTTGCCGGGGAAAAAGAGGTTGCGGCTGATGGCAAGACGACAGGTCCCGTCATCCCGGCGCCGCAAAGTGCAGGTGCCGTACTGGCGGACGCCCCGGGTGAGGCGGCAGGCCTCGACACGGCGCAGGGCGATGGGCCGGCAGAGGGTCTGGCTGAGCAGCGATTCCATCGGGGCAGTGAAGGCCCGCAGGATCAGGGCGATGACCGCCTGCCGGTCCGCGTCGTCCTGCGCCCGGTCCAGTGCCGGCGAAAGCTCGGCCCAGAAGGCCGTCATGTCAAGGGCCATCAGACACGCTGGGACGCTGACTTCAGCGCCTGCTGCTCCTCCAGCGTCAGGGTATAGGTGGATTTCCCGTCCTCGATGGGCTTGACGTAACTGCGGGAGTCCTCGCGGCCGAAAATGCTGGAAAAGACGACGCCGTCGTTGTTAGAATCGAGGAGCGCCACAGCGTAGCTAAGATCGCTGCCGGTGTCCTTGAAGGCGTTGAAGCGCACGACGCCGATCCGGGTAACGGCACGTTGCAATAGCAGGTCGATGCGCACGATGTCCTGCTTGAGCCGGGCATTTTCCTCGGCCACGGCCCGGGTCTCGGCGATGTGTTCCAGCATCATTTTCTCAAAGTCCTTGCCCGTCTGGTCGCCGGTCATCATCTGCCGGTAGCGGCTCTTGAGGCCGGAGAGGCTGACCAGCAGATAGAGGACGAGCAGCGTGAGCAGCGCCAGAAGTCCCGCGGCTCCGTAAACGTAGGGTGCCGGGTCGGCGGCGATTTGCCCGATCAAACCGGTTTGCATGATAATCCCTTCCTTGTCAAGAAATTGTGATTTGAAAAAACGCCCGTCAGGTCGTGAACTGCCATTTGGTCTCTTTCACGGTCGTTTTCTTTTTGGGCGCGCCGCCGGTATCGATGTCGCCCAGGGCCTCGATGATGCGGTTCAGGTCCTCCTGGTTGTAGAAGTCGATGATGATGCGGCTGCGTTCGAGGCCGTAGTTGATCTTGACTTTGGTGCCGAAGAAGATCCGGAGCTTTTCCTCGACGTCTTCCATGATGTATTCCTTTTCCCGCACGGTTTCCTCCGGCGGATCCAGACGCCGGGGCGGCTCCAGGAGATCCGGCTTTTTCTTGAGCCGCTTCACCAGGTCCTCGGTATCCCGGGCCGAAAGGTTGTGGTCCACGACGTAGTCCGCCGCTTTCTGCATGAGCTCGGGTCGCGTCAGGCTCAACAGCGGTTTCGCCTGGCCCACCAGCAGGGCACCCTCGACCACGCCCTCCTGCACTTTGCCCGGGAGCTCCAAAAGCCGCAGGGTGTTGGCGATGCGGGAGCGGCTGCGGCCGATCTTGATGGACAGATCTTCCTGGGTGAGACCGAAATTCTTCATCAGAGCGCGGTAAGCCCGCGCCTCCTCAATGGGGTTCAGGTCTTCGCGCTGCAGATTCTCGATCAGGGCGATTTCCGCCACTTCCTCGGGGGCCAGCTCCCGGATGATGACGGGAATCTTCGTGAGATTCGCCATTTTCGCCGCCCGGTAGCGGCGCTCACCGGCCACGATCTCATAGCCGCCCTCCACCGGGCGCACCAGGATCGGCTGCAGAATGCCGTGCTGCCGTACGGATTCCGCCAGTTCTTCCATTGCCGGCTCGCTGAACGTCCGGCGCGGCTGGTTAGGATTTGCCCGAACCTCTGTAATGGCAAGCTCCCGGACGCTCTCACTGCTGTCTTCCCTGGAGTTATCAGCTATCAGCGCCGACAGGCCCTTTCCCAGCCCGCGGCTCTTCGGTTTAGTCACGCTCTGCCACCTCCCCGGCAAGTTCCATATAGACCTGGGCCCCCTTGGCGCTTGGATCATACGCGATGATGGGCATCCCAAAGGACGGCGCCTCGGAAAGCCGTACCGTTCTTGGGATTACGGTCCTATATACTTTCTCATGGAAAAAATCCCGAACCTCCGAAGCTACCTGCTCCGACAGCTTCGTCCGGGCATCATACATGGTGAGCACCACGCCTTCCAGCGTCAGGGCCGGGTTCAGCCCGCCCTGCACCAGCCGGATGGTGTCCATGATCTCCGACACGCCCTCCAGCGCGTAAAACTCGCACTGAATCGGGATCAATACACCGCTGGCCGCCGTCAGCGTGTTTAGGTTCAAAAGTCCCAGAGACGGTGGGCAGTCAATCAGGATGAAGTCATACTCGTCCCGGATGGGTGCCAGCGCCTGCTGAAGCCGCATTTCCCGGGCCTCAGCCCCGGCCAGCTCCACCTCGGCCCCGGCCAGATCGATATTCGCCGGCAGGATGTCGGGCCCGTAGGCCGTCGTCTGCCGGACCTCCGCCGCCGGGACACCGTTCAGGATCACATCGTACACCGAGGCCGTCAGCCCACGCTTATCGAGGCCGTAGCCGCTGGTGGCGTTGCCCTGGGGATCGAAGTCCACCAGCAGGGTGCGCTTCCCCAGCTTCGCCAGCCCCATCGCCAGATTCACCGACGTCGTCGTCTTGCCGACACCGCCCTTCTGGTTGGCCACCGCCAATATCTTTGTCAAGTCCTTCACCGCCTTACACCGGCATCGCGATCTGCCACCGCGCCGCCGCGCATCTTTTCCTATTATACTCAAAAATCGAAAAGAGATAAAGAGGCAATCGACCGTTTTGGCAAAAAATGTTTCACGGGGAACAATTTACGTCGACAAATCGACCGTCAAGGTATAATCCGCAGAAAATTTCCCACGGGAAATAAACTGCGAACATCATCCCAATAATGTTTCACGGGGAACAATCCGGGGGGATTACCCCAATATTGTTTCACGTGGAACAATTTCAACCTTCGTTGTCAGAAGTCTCCCCCTTCGCAAAGCCGGCAATTAAAAAAGTTTCACGGGAATCATTCCGGGGGGCTACCCCCAAAAATGTTTCACGTGAAACATTTTGTTGATATCTATGTTCGGCTTTGTGGTGACATGCTCCGTCGCAGGAGCGATCGACATCGCGGATGTCTCCTCGCGAATCCGTCCCAATAAAAAATGTTCCACGGGGAACAATCCGGGGAGCCATCCCAAAATTGTTTCACGTGAAACATTCTATTGTTATCTGTGTTCGATTTTACGTCGGCGGCGTCCGCCGGGCCGGGCAATCGGTTTTAGAGCAAGCCGCGCAGCCGTGGGGCGCCGCGCTCGTCTCCGCCTGCCGCGACAGCCCGATGACGGCAGTGACTGACTTACGCGGCAGAAGCATCAGGCTCTCCGTCAGGCGGATGCCGATCTCCGCCGCCCCGCTAATCCGGAGCAGATCCGTCTGCCCTGTCAGCGGCCAGTCTCCATAACCGGGGCTGAACCGCCAGCGCATCGTCAGCCCCTCCTTCGCCACCGCTGGCCGCACCGCCCGTTCCAGCGCGTCCGCTGTCTGTTCCACCGCCGCCGTGGCCGCCGCGTCGAGGATCGTCGAGTAGGCGTAGCGCCCTTCCTGGAAATGGCGGGTGACCGCTTCTTCGATGGCCTCCCCCACCGTAGCCGCCAGGCAGATGACCGACTCGCAGCCCGCCAGATGTCGTCCGATGGCCGTCCCGGCAAGGACGACTCCCTCAGCAGCGTCGATGGTCTGCCGCTGGCAGTCATACGCATACCGATGCCAAACGCCCCGTGGTCCGGCCAGCAGCGCCGCTTCCTCGCAGGCCTCCCGGATGATGGTTTCGTCGAAATCCGCTTTCGCCAGCCCGGCATACCGCCGCGTCTCCTTCGCGTCCACCGCCGTCAGCGGCGCGTTAAAGATTGGCATCTCCCCACCCCCATTCGTCAAAAATGTTTCACGTGGAACAATTTGCTCTTTCTCAAAAATGTTTCACGTGAAACAATTCACACCTATCCCAAAAATGTTTCACGTGGAACAATTCGCACCCACCTCAAAAATGTTTCACGTGAAACATTTTACGCCTCCCCAAAATGTTTCACGTGGAACATTTCGAGCCCCCCATGGGAGGGAACATCACCCGTTGCGATGGGCGGTAATGATCGTGAAACTCGACGCGTTGACCGTAATCGTAACCGGTCCCGCCGCGCAATACCAATTCTTGCCGCGCCGGGAAATCGCGCAATCCGCCCCCAGTATCAGCCGTCGGCAAAATCCGACGACATCCCGGTCGTCGATCCCCAGATTGCGCCGGACGCGCTCCGCCCCCAGCGCCGTCGTATGGAGCCGGTCGATATGGCTCCGCAGCCCGTTTCCGTCCATCGTCACCGCCCCCCTGCCACAGTTTCTTCTATTCTACCATAAAGAAACCCGGGCCGAAAGAGCCCGGGTTATTTCTTCCCCAAATTGTTCCACGTGAAACATTTTCTATGCCGCAGAAAAATGTTCCACGTGGAACATTTTTCGCCTTGTGCGATAAAATTGTTTCACGTGAAACAATGGAGCAACTATCCTTTTACTGGAAATCCCCGCTGGCGAGAATCCGGTTGAGCCGCGCCCCCAGCCAGGCCGCCGCGATGGCTTTCACGATGTCGCCGGGAATGAAGGGCAGCGCCGCCACCATCACCGCCTGCGACAGCGTCAGCTTTGCGAACCACATCACCGACAGCACCCCGCCGATGTAGGTAATCGGGATGCTGACCAGCCCCGCGGCCAAAGCATAGCGGCGGAAGGAAATCGCCTCGCCCTTGCAGAGGCTGACCAGCGGATAGGCCACGAGAAAGGCGGCGTAGAACCCGCCCCGGGGCCCGAGGATCACCCCCGGCCCCGCCTCGCCGCCGCCCAGCACCGGCAGCCCTGCCACCCCCAGCGCGACATAGAGCAGGATGACCAGGAACGTCTGCTTCGGCGTCAGCAGGAACGCGGCCAAATTCATCGTCAGCGTCAGGATTGTGACCATTGCCGAAGCGAAGGGAACCTGAATTGATATATAAGCAGATATGCATATTAATGCCACACATACCGCCATCTTCGTCATACTGTGAACGTCAAACAAACGGGCTTCCGGTTGCATAAGAACGTTTCCCCTCCCTAAAAAACTTCCTTCATTATTATATGCATCCGATGGGAATTGTCAACCCCATTTTGCCCCGCCGGTTTACCGATAAACCAACGCCTCGTTTTTCTGCTTCCCCGGCGCCTGAACTGCCGCCGCGACAGAAAATGTGGTATAATTTCAGGAGGGAATTCTCATTTCCCAAGGGCAGCCCGGCCAAAGGGCACCCGATTAAATTCAACCGGCACCGGGAGGGACAAGGACATGGACACTACACAGGTCACGGAATTCCGTCGCGGCGTTTTGCGGAACATCGCCGAATACACCTGGAACGACTGTCTGCCGGACCGCGTCTACGACATCCTCTACAAGACGGTCCGCGACAACACGCCGCGGGTGCGCTGCTGCGTTCACAAGGAGCGCGCCGTGCTGAAAAACCGCGTCCAGATGGCGCTGTGGCAGCCGCTGGGGCTCAACATCATCAACGCCGCCAACGCGGCGCTAAACGGCGAATTCGACCGCGCGCTCCCCATCATGGACGTGCTGCCCGATGCCTGCGACGCCTGCCCTATCGACAAATACTACGTCACCGACCTCTGCCGCCACTGCATCCAGCACAAATGCATCAACAACTGCCCCAAAAAGGCCATCAGCATCCAGAACAACCGGGCCACCATCGACCGCGACGTCTGCGTCGAGTGCGGCCGCTGCGCCCAGTCATGTCCCTACGGCGCCATCATCGAGATCGTCCGCCCCTGCATCCGCGCCTGCGCCCTTGAGGCCATCTCCGCCCGGCCGGGGGCCGACAAGCGCGTCGTCATCGACTACGACAAATGCGTGGACTGCGGCAACTGCCGCGGCGCCTGTCCCTTCGGCGCCCTCGACGAGCGGAGCATGATCGTCCCCCTCCTGTTGGCGCTGAAGCGGAAAGAGCGCGTCGTCGCCATGCTGGCCCCCTCCTTCGTCGGCCAGTTCGGCGCGAAAGTCACGCCGGCCCAGGTCGTTGCCGGGCTGAAACGGCTCGGCTTCGCGGAAGTCGTCGAGGTCGCCGTGGGCGCCGACATCACGACGCTCAAAGAGGCGGCGGAGTTCCGGGAAAAAGTGCCCCAAGCGATGCCATTCATGACCAGCTCCTGCTGCCCGGCCTTCGTGGATCTGGTCAAAAAGCACTTCCCCGAATACGAGCCGAACATCTCCGAGACCGCCTCCCCCATGGTCTCCTGCGGCCAATGGGTCAAGCAGCGCTTCGATGGCGCCCTGACCTGCTTCATCGGCCCCTGCATCGCCAAGAAAGCCGAAACGCTGCGCCACCCCGAAAGCGTTGACTTCGCCCTGACCTACGAGGAGCTCCGGTGCGTCTTCGAGGGCACCGGCACCGACCTCACCCGGCCGGCGGAAGAAGAATACCGCACCGCCGCGGCCGCCGGCGGCATCGGCTTCCCGCTGAACCGCGGCGTCCAGGCCTCGATGAAAAGCGTACTGGAAAAAACCGACGCCCCCGAAGCCGTCATGGACTACGCCGGCGGTCTCAACAACTGCCAGGAGAAACTGGCCGAGGTCAAGCAGGGCAAGCTCTCCCTCAACTACCTGGAGGGCATGGCCTGTCAGAACGGCTGCATCGACGGCCCCGGCGCCCTGTCCCCCTTCGGCCTGACAAAAGTGCTACTGACAAAATACGCCCAAACCGCGGAAAAGCGGACCAGCGACGAAAACGAAACCGCCATCGCCGCCTGCCGGACGGGTAAATGACGGCCGGGCAGAGCGAACCGGAGCCGCCGCTGTTGACAACAAACCCGTGAACCCTTGCCATATACTGACCGATTTCTCTGGCCGCCCGGTTGGCTCTGTGGTACAATACAGGCAGAAACGCTATCCTCGGGAACCCGGATTGCGAAAGGAGGGGCAACACATGAAACGGATGCCCGTCGGAATTGACGATTTCCGGACACTTCGTACCAACGGCTGCTATTTCGTTGACAAGACAGCCTTCCTGCAGGACCTCATCGACGGGCACGCGCAGGTAACGCTCATCACCCGGCCGCGCCGCTTTGGCAAGACGCTTACCCTGAGCATGCTCCATTACTTCTTCACCAACGAAAACGCGGAAGAAAACCGCCCGTTGTTCGACGGTTGCCGGATTGCCGGCGCCGGGGAAGCATACATGGCGGAGCAGGGAACGCGCCCCGTCATCTTCTTTTCGCTGAAGGACGTCAAAGCCCGAACCTATGAAGCCATGCTGGAACTGCTGGCCGATGTCCTGCGCGAAGCCTATCGCCCCTATGTTTCGCTGCTGGAATCGGAGCATTTGATTGAGGAAGAAAAAGCGTCGTTTCGCCAGATTCTCGGCAAAAAGGCCTCGGAAGCCGATATGCAGACCGCTGTCAAGGCTTTGTCGCAATACATCCGACGCCACTATCAGCGTCCGGCCCTCCTGCTCATCGACGAGTACGACGCGCCGATCCAATCCGCATGGGAACATGGCTACTACGACCAGGCCATCATCTTCTTCCGCAACTTCCTCAGCGCGGCGCTCAAGACAAACCCGGCTTTGGACTTCGCCGTCCTCACGGGCGTTTTGCGCATCGCCAAAGAGCGTATCTTCAGTGCCCTCAACAATCTGAATGTCTCCAGCGTCATCAGCGGCCCCTATGCCGATGTCATGGGCTTCACTCCGGAAGAAGTGCAGCGCATGGCAAATGACCTGGGCCACGAAGACAAGCTGGACGAGATCCGCGACTGGTACGACGGTTACAATTTTTCCGGCCATGAGATTTACAATCCCTGGTCGGTCATCAACTATTTCAATCGCAACTGCGAAGCCGCCCCCTACTGGGTGAACACCTCCGGCAACAGCATTCTGGCGGAACTCTTGGAGCACGCGGACGAGACGCAGGAACGGAACCTCTATGCCTTGCTTCGCATGAAAACCATCGGCATCCAGATCAAGGACAGCGTGATCTATTCCGATATCTACCGGGACAAGGCCGCCCTTTACACCATGCTGCTCACGACGGGCTACCTGAAGGTTGTTCCCGGCGTCTTCAAAGGCAACACGGCCTTTTGCACCGTAGCTATCCCGAACGAAGAAATCCGCACCGTTTACGCCTCGGAAGTACTGGACAAACTCCAGCGCCTGGGCCGCCAACCCGATCCGGCCGCGTTCATGATAGCGCTTCTGAACGGCCAGACGGAGACGTTTTCCCGGGAACTGTCCCACTATCTGGAAACCGTCGTCAGCTACTACGACACCATGAACCACGAGAGCTTCTACCATGGCTTCATGCTGGGAATGCTGGCCCTGCTCGTCCCCTGCTTCCAGATCCGCTCCAACCGCGAAAGCGGCTACGGGCGCTTCGACCTGGCGGCCTTCCCCAAGCGGAAAGAGCAGGCAGGCATTCTCATGGAGTTCAAGGTGGCAAAGACAGAAGAAGACTTGCCCCAAGAGGCGGAATCCGCCCTTCGCCAGATTGAGGAAATGGACTATCTGGCCGAATTCCGGTCACAAAGTATAGAAACCGTCTGGAAATACGGCATCGCCTTCTGCGGCAAGAAGGTGAACATAGCGCGCGGGTGACGCGGGAAAAAGGAGGCGCAGGAGATGAAGCGGTATCTGGGGATGCCGGTGGGCGTGGACGATTTCAAGAATTTGCGGGAAAGATACTATTTTGTAGATAAGACTCCGTTCATAAAGGAACTCATTGATGGGCACAGCAAGGTGACACTCATCACCCGGCCGCGCCGCTTCGGCAAGACGCTCACCCTGAGCATGCTCTATTACTTCTTCACCAATGTGGAAGTGGAAGAGAACCGCGCCCTGTTTGACGGTTGCGCGATTGCCGGAGCCGGAGAGAGGTACATGGCGGAGCAGGGAAAATACCCTGTCGTCTTCCTCTCACTGAAGGAAGCGCGCGCCCCGCTTTACGATTCCATGCTTCGCATGATGGCCGGATTGATGCATGACCTCTTCGGCCAATACCGATATCTGCTCGAAGATTGCCTGTCTGCGGACGAAGCCGCCTATTACGAACGCATCCTGTGGGAAAACGGCACGGAAGAGGACTTGCAACTATCCGCCAAACGGCTGGCGGAGTTCCTGTCCCGCTATCACAAAAGGAAGACCATCCTGCTCATCGACGAATACGACGTTCCCATCCAGTCTTCCTGGGAACACGGCTACTACGACCAGGCCATCGGCTTCATGCGCAACTTCCTCAGCGCAGCGCTAAAAACAAACCCGGCATTGGACTTCGCCATCCTCACCGGCGTTTTGCGCATCGCCAAAGAGAGCATTTTCAGCGCCCTCAACAATCTGAATGTGTCCAGTGTCATCAGCGGCCCCTATGCCGATGTCATGGGCTTCACGCCGGAAGAAGTGCAGCGCATGGCAAATGACCTGGGCCACGAAGACAAGCTGGACGAAATCCGCGAATGGTACGACGGTTACAACTTTTCCGGCAAGGAAATCTACAATCCCTGGTCGGTCATCAACTACTTCAATCGCCAATGCAAAGCCGGGCCCTACTGGGTGAACACCTCCGGCAACAGCATCCTGGCGGAACTCCTGGAGCACGCGGATGAGACGCAGGAACGGAACCTCTACAAACTGCTGCGCATGGAAACCATCAGCACGCAAATCAGGGAAAGCGTAATCTACTCCGATATTTACCGCGACCGGGAAACCCTCTATACCATGCTGCTCACGACCGGCTACCTGAAGGTTGTTCCCGGCGTCTTTGAAGACGATATGGAGTATTGCGTTGTAGCTATCCCCAATCAGGAAATCCGCCGGGTGTACGCCTCGGAAGTGGTGTCCCGGCTCCAGCGTCTGGGGACACACCCCAATCCGGCGGCCTTCATGGAATCGCTGCTCACCGGCCAGGCGGAAGATTTCTCCCGGGAGCTCGCGTCTTATCTGGAAACCGTCGTCAGCTACTACGACACCATGAACCACGAGAGCTTCTATCATGGCTTCATGCTGGGGATGCTGGCCCTGCTCGTCCCCCGCTTCCAGATCCGCTCGAACCGCGAAAGCGGCTACGGGCGCTTCGACCTGGCGGCCTTCCCCAAGCGGAAAGAGCAGGCAGGCATTCTCATGGAGTTCAAGGTGGCAAAGACAGAAGAAGACTTGCCCC
>JAFSWT010000051.1 GCA_017444395.1 Schwartzia sp. (in: firmicutes)
AACGGCACCACCGCCAGCTACGACGGCAAGGGCAACCTCGTCCTCACCAACGGCGACGCCAGGTTGACGCTGCAGATGGCGGCGGGCACCGACAGCATCTCGGCCCATGTGGTGCTGAAGAACGGCCTCACCGGCGAAGACGAACGCCTCTCGGTCATCGCCAAAGACGCCACCGAACAGGTCACCGACGCCACGGTAGCCAAGTACTACTACGGCTCGAAAGACGGCGGCAGCGCCCTCGACGCCTCGGCCCTCAGCACGGGCGTCAAAGTCGACCTCGGCAACAGCGGCCGCTACTTTGAGGCCGGCGAAAACTACAGTTACATCACGGCGGTCAAGGGCAGCGACCACGGCGACATCTTCCTGGCCGGCAGCGGCGCCACCGCCGAGACATTGACCGGCGGCAACGGCGTCAACAACACCCTCTACGGCGGCGGCGCCTCCAACGACCTGCTGACCGGCGGCGGCAAAGACGCCTTCGGCGTCGAAGCGGCCGACACCTTCTACTTCGGCAGCAGCGACGGCAAGGACGTGATCCGGAACATCGGCAACGGTGACAAGGTCATGCTCTACGACCTCAAGGACACCGACATCACCGCCGCCACCACCACCCTGAACGGCGGCAGCTATCTCTCCCTGACCACCAACACCGGCGCCCAACTCTTCATAGAATCCGCCGGGAGTGAGACCTACGAAGTCCTGTTCACCGAAGGAGTGAACGGAGCGACGACGGCGAGATATGAGGTGACAGGGACGGAGTTCAGGAAGGTAGTGTAAAGGAAAGGTATATTGCAGGAAAACGCAAAGTGTAAAAGGGAGGCTCTGCTCGCCCGCCTCTTCGAGGGGGGACGGGCCGCGAAGCGGCCAGGGGGGAGGGCGTCAGGGCCCTGCGGCTACTTGAAGGTTTGCGTGAAAAACCAACAGTTTGCGCAGTTTTCTCATGCAGTGGGTCTCCTTCCGGCTCGCAAGCTCGCCACCTCCCTCTCTGGGAGGCTGGCAGAGCCAACTTTTGCGATTGTGCTAAAGCCCAAAGGTTTGTGCAACTCGAAAGTCAGTGGTCTCCTTCCGGCTCGCAAGCTCGCCACCTCCCTCTGGGAGCCTACCAGAGCCAACGCTGACGATTTACGCGAAAATAACAGTTTCGCGCCAAGCCGTAAATCTGACAATCTACGCAAAAACTGACGGTTCACGCAACCTTATCATGCCGTAACCTCACCCACCGCTCCGCCGCGTCAGTTCCCCGGACGACGCGTTCCGCAAAAAAAGCGCAAAAAAACGCCGGCAACCGCAGATGCTGGCGTTTTTTTACTGGCAAAATATCAGAAGTACATATTGAGCAGGTTGCCGGCGTTGATGTAGTTCATCTGCGCCGACATGGCCCGGCCGGAGTACAGGGCTTTGGTGGTCTCGGCATCGCCGCCCATCATCTGGTTGACGGTGGGGAAGAGCTTGTCCTTCTGCCCTTCGGCGAAATCGACTTTCGACTCGGTACGGCCGGCGAGACCGCTCTTGCCGAGGGCGTTTTCCACCTGATCCGGCGATTCCTTCAGCGCCTTCTCCAGACGATCGGTATCGACGCTGAGTTTGCCGGTGGAGGCGTTTACAGACACGCCCACGGCGGAAAGGGACTGACTGAAATACTTCGTGTCCTTGAAGGAATCCGACAGGGAACCGATGCGACCCGAGACCTCGGAATTGCCGGCCAGGAAGCTCGATGCCGTATTGTACTTGTCAGCGAAATCCTTCACCGCGTCCACGACGGTCTTCACATTGGCCGCCGTCTCCTCGTCATTCTTGCCGGCGACGTTGAATTTCGCGGATTTCAAAGCGTCCGTCGCTTTCGACAGGGCGCTCATGTCCGAGCTGAATTCGGTATTGAATTTCTTCTTCGTGGCGTCGTACTCCTGCAGCAGATTGGAATACTCGGCACCGCTGTTCATGACAGATGTCAGGGAAGATACCTGATTGTTCTGCGTCGTGGCATTTTGCCCGTAGGAAAATCCCCGCGACGCCAGATTGTAAAGGGCCGTCGTCTGACCGGCCATCGCACTGATTGTTGCCATGATGATGATCTCCTTCCGTGGTCAAAGGTTGATTCTTCTTTGAGTCTATTATCCTACAGGCTTGTCGCTTTGTAAAGTCCCATTTTCCTTTTGCCGCGACGAAGAAAAATGGCGGGAAGGAATTGCGGGACGGGCAAATGATTGGTAAAATATAGGAACAGGAGAATGACAGAATACATCCGGGGCCCGTGATTGGGCCGGAGGGGGCTTCGTTTTGCGTTTGCGGAGAAAGCCGTGGATTGAGACGGCCATCCATGAATTTGATTCCTTTGTCTATCCGAAAGACCGGCCGGCCGGCGAGGCGGAGCGGGGGCACTGGCATGAGATTTTCGGCCGCCGGGCGCCGCTCTACGTGGAGCTGGGCACCGGCAAGGGGGACTTCATCAGCCAGATTGCGGTGCGGGAGCCGCAGCATGACTTCATCGGCATCGAGGCCGAGCAGGACGTTCTCTACCGGGCGGCAGCGAAGGTGGCAGCCCTTTCCCTGCCCAATGTGCGCCTTTTGGTATTTGATATCAAGGACATGGCGACGCTTTTCCTGCCGGGGGAGATTGACGGGCTGTATCTGAATTTCTGCGACCCCTGGCCGAAGAAGCGCCACTTCAAGCGGCGCCTCACCTACCGGGAATTCCTGGAGACGTACCGGCTTCTTTTGAAACCCGGCGGCAAGCTCTGGTTCAAGACGGACAACCGGCCGCTGTTTGAGTTTTCACTGGAGGAGTTCGCCGCCGCCGGGCTCACTGTCGCCGATGTTTCCTACGACCTCCACGCCGAGGCCCGGCCGGACAACATCGAGACCGAATACGAGAGAAAGTTCAGTGGCTTCGGCGAGAAAATCCACCGCTGCGAGGTGACGTTCCCATGACGCTTGCGCCTGATGAGCTGGTGACCCGGCGAAAATTCTGGATGAACGACTGCGAGGCGGTGCTGGGCATCACCCTGCTGCTGCTCATCATCGGTACCCTCAACGTCTTCAGCTCCAGCTTCGTACTGGCGGAGACGAATTTCGGCACGCCGTATTTCTTCCTGAAAAAGCACGGGCTCAATCTCGTTTTTGGGCTGGCAATCTTCGCTTTCTGCTGGCATTTGAACTATCAGCGATGGCGGGATTGGATTGTGCCGATTTTCTTCTTTGTCTCGCTGATGCTGGTGGTGGTACTGGTGGCCGGTATCTCCGTCAACGGCGCCCGGCGCTGGCTTTCTCTGGGCATCATCACGATCCAGCCGGCGGAGTTTGCCAAGATCGTCGCCATCTTCCTGGAGGCGGCTTATATCTCCACGCAGGTTTCTTACGGCTTCGCACCCAAGCCCATCCACTCGCAGCTCACCTTCATCGCAATCATGGCCGTTCTGGTGGAACGGGAGCCGGACGGCGCCACCGCCGCCATCATCATCGGTATTCCGGTACTGATGATGTGGTTTTCCAATATGAAGTTTCTCCACAAGCTGTATCTGCTCATCACCGGTTTCGTCGGCTTCGTCTTCATCTGCCTGCTCCAGCCCTATCGTTGGGCCCGCCTGCTGTCGATGCTGGACCCCTGGGCCGACCCTCAGGGGACTGGCTATCAGGTCGTGCAGTCGTTGCAGGCCATTGGTTCCGGCGGCCTCTTCGGCATGGGACTGGGCGTTGGTATCAGTAAGTATCACTATCTGCCGGAGGCGCATACGGATTTCGCCTTTGCCATTTGGTGCCAGGAACTGGGCTTCCTGGGCGCCCTGCTGGTGTTCATCCTGTTCGCCTGCCTGGCCTACTACGGCTGCCGTATCGCCCTCAGCGCCAAAGAACCCCTGGGCCAGATGCTGGCGGTGGGATTGACGGCGCTGATTGTGGGACAGGCCATCGCCAATCTGTTCATGATTTGCGGCTGGGGTCCGGTCATCGGCGTGCCGCTCCCCTTCATCAGCTACGGCGGATCGTCACTGGCGGTGAGTCTGGGGGCCATCGGTATCCTGCTCAACATCGGCAGCCAGAACGCGCCGCCAAAGCAACCCGCGACCTCCGCTCCGCCACCGGACGTGGATATCTTCAACCGTCCCCGGATACGGCGCATTAAATAAGGACTGCCTAAAAGAACAGAAATAATAAGAAACCCCGATTCCACAAAGAATGTGCGAATCGGGGCTTTTCTTTCTTCTGTATCACGTTCCCTGTATCCATCGCTTCTGGTATTTTTCCAAATCCCGGAGGAGCTGGGTTGCCAGGCGCCAACCGGTGTCGTTTTCTTCCATGAGCAGCGCCCGGACCTGGGACAGGGGCCAGGCCAGCACGACGGTTTCGGGAGCGGCGGCCTCGACGGCGATGGCACTGGGTGTTTCCAGCAACGCGAACTCGTTGATGATCCGCCCCTCCCGCAGCACGTTCAAAGGGTTCAGCCAGCCATCGGCGGCGGCGCGGTAGCGGATGACGCGCCCGCGATAGAGCACCAACAGCGACGGCTGGGGACTGCCCAGGGCCAGGATGGTGTCGTTGTCGTAGAAGGTACGGATGCGGGCCCGGGCGGCAAACTGGCGGCGCCGCTCCCGGGAGAGCCCGGCGAAGACGTCCACCCGTTCCAGAAAATCCGCTACCGCATCGGCATTGGGGCGGCTGCTGGGCACTTTTTCCCGGAACTGGCGGGCAATCAGACTCTTCAGGTGGTCCACCGGATGGCCCCAGTTGGCCAGCATTGTCTTCAGTGTGAAATAATAACGGTTCAGCAGCTTCTCCACGGCGCCGTCCCGAAATCCGGCGCTGTTGTAATAGGCTTCAATGATGATGGCCCGGCCGTCGAAACGGAAGTACACGCCGAGATCCATGCCGTGGGCGTCGATGGAGGTGATGACCGCCGGCACGACGCCTGGGGTTTGGTCGATTTCGCTGTAACGGCGCGCATCCAGCAGGAAGCCGTGGAAACTCAGCAGGTGGTCGAAGATTTCCCCCCGACCATCGGTCAGCGCCTGTATCTCCGAGGGCGGACAGTAGCTCATGGGCTGGGAGCCGAGAAGCTGCATGGTCTGCGCTTTGACGAGGTCCTTCACGAGCTCGCCCGGATGGGTGGTCAGGCGAACTGTCAGCATGTTGAGGATGGCGGCTGTCTCTCCTACGTTGTTCATGCGCGAGGTGCGGTTGGAGAGAAGCATCGGATAGTAGGTGTCGTCGCTGTTGGAAAGCTGCTGGAGCATGATGCCCCAGGCCGTTTCCAAAAGTGCCACCCAGGCGCTGCGCTCCCGGCCGCCGACGCGGGCCTCGATGGCTGCCACTTCCTGTACCGTCAGGGCGTGTCGGGTAACATCCTGACGGTAAGGAAGTTCCGAGGGTTCGTAGCCTGGCAGTACCGGCTTCTCCGGCAGGTCCATCAGGAGCCGGTTCCAATATTGGAGAGCGGGCTGCCGGTCCTGTTTCTCCCGCTGGGCGATATAGGCGGCGAAGGAAAACTGGCGGCGGGGCGGCAACGGCAGCTTTTCCGGGTTCTGTCCCGGGAAAAGCGGCACGAACAGGTCCCGGACGTCCCAGTTGTCGGCGACAATCTGGGGCTGTGTCACCAGCACCGCGTACTCGGTGTTGGAGGTGCGGTGGACGGCGATGCGCAGCAGGGTGTCGGTTTCGAGGTCAAAGCCCCGGTGGCGGTCGGCCTCCATAGCCGCCTCCAGACGGCTGTCGATTTCCTCCGGCGACAGGTTATCCAGGGCCCGGAAGACGACGGGAAACGGACGGGGCAATAGTTCCACCGCCCAGACGTCACCGCCGGCGGCATGGAAGTTCGTCCGCAGGATGGGCTGCCCGGCGATGAGGTCGTCCACGACCTTCTGGAAGACGGCCGGCCGGATGGCACCGTTCACCTTGTAGAGAGACTGGAGGAAAAAGCCGGGCGATACCGTGGCCTCGCCGGAGAAGAACACCCACTCCTTGGCGGTCAGCGGCCGCACGTCCTGAAGCATTGAGCCGTAGCGTTGCCGGAGAAGTTCCTGCTCCGCCGGAGGAATCTCGCCCACCCGGAAAATCTTCGCCGGCTTGAACAGGTTCCGCTTCAGGATCTGACGTGCCGGGTATTCATTCTCACCGTAAAATTTCGGGATAAATTGCGCCATACGCTTTCACACCTCGCTTCCGGAGGAAAAGGACGGTTGCCGGTACAGGGCAATCGCATTTGATTTTGCAATTCTGGCAACGGCAAAAAAACGCCGTCCCTCTCAATCCCTTTGCCGGCAAGGGATAAAGCCATCATAAGATCAGTGGGCAAAAAATAAAAAACAAAAATATTTGTGTTTTGATTTTTAGCGGGGGACAAGCAGAGAGACCACCAGGGCTTTTGTGATACGGCTTTCGGGCGATGGGCAGTTTTCCCCCGATGCCAAAATGAGTGAATCCAGATGCGGTTGCCCTGATTGCCGGTATGTTACCGGGACCTCTGGGTGATGACGTACGCCCCGGGGTGGAGATCCGGGCGGGGCGTCAGCTTCACGGGGACGCCGATGTCGCGGCGCAGGCCGTCCAGTGCCCCAGCGGTGTTGATTTCTGCCGCCACGTCCTTTTCCACTTCGACCTCGTAACCAAAAGGGGCATGGCCACGGGCCTCGGCACGGCGAATATGGCGGCAGACGCGAATGCCCACGGTCTCAGCTGAGGCAACCCGCCCCCGGCCGCCGCAGGCCGGACAGTCCTGATAAACGATGCTCTCGAAATTCTGCCGGGTCTTCTTGCGGGTGATTTCCACCAGTCCCAGAGCGGTGATGCCGACGATGTTCGTCTTGCTGCGGTCGCGGCGGGCCGCTCCCCGCAGGAATTCCAGCAGTCGTTCCTTCTGCTCTTCCGTTTCCATGTCGATGAAATCGACGATGATGATGCCGCCGATATCCCGCAGACGAATCTGACGCAGGATTTCTCCCGCCGCCTCCATGTTCATGCGATAGACGGTATCGGCCAGATTTTCCTCGCCGACAAATTTTCCCGTATTGACGTCGATGACGGTCAAAGCCTCCGTATGATCGATGACAAGGAAACCGCCGGAGGGCAGGCGGACGATGCGTTCGCCTAACTGCGCGATGGCCTCCTCGATGCCGTGTTCCTGAAAGAGCGGTACCGAACCGCCATAAAGCCGGACGCGCTGGGAGAGTTCCGGGTAACTGAACTGCAACAGCTCCTGAATGCGCTGATAGGTGACGGCGTCATCCACCAACAGTTCATCCACCGCCTCGGTCATGGAGTCCCGCACCAGACGGATGGCGAGTTCGGCGTCCCGGTAAAGAAGTGCCGGCGCTGCCAGCAGACGGTGACGGGCTTCGATGGTGGACCAGAGACGGGCGAGGTAGCGCACATCGGCCCGAATGGCTTCCGCGTTCTGTCCGGCGGCAGCGGTGCGGACGATGAGCCCCATATCCGGCGGGCAGAGACTTTCCGCCAATTGCCGGAGCCGCTCTCTTTCCCCCTCGTCATCGATGCGCCGGGACAGGCTCACATAGGAGGCTGTGGGCATCAGCACCACATTGCGTCCCGGCAGGGTGAGATGGGTGGTGACCCGGGGGCCCTTACTGCCGGTGGCGTCCTTCACCACCTGCACCAGCAACGTCTGACCGATATGCACCCGCCCGGCGCCGCCGGTCCCTGCTGTCATGTCAGCAGTGCGCCCGTCGCCGATGTAAAGAAAGGCGTTCTTGCTCCCACCGATATCGACAAAGGCCGCCTGCATGCCCGGCAACACGTTCTGCACCCGTCCCTTGTAGATGTTGCCGACCAGATGTGAATGGGCGGGCCGCTCGACCTCCAGCGCCTGCAGTGTCCCGTCCTCCAGGACCGCCATGCGGGTCTCCTCGGGCATGACATCCACCAGGATCGATCTCAAAGCGTTTCCTCCTCGTCAATCATCGAGTTCCAGCAGCGACTTTCCCTGCCCGGTGAGGGCCCGGCGGCAGAGGCCGGCGTTTCTCTCGTCGCCCGGGAATCCGTAACGGTCCACCAACAATGACAGCACCTCGCCGGGCTTGATGCTGCCAGTGGGGGTGATGCGGATTCTCATCGTCAGACGGGCGGTTTCGCCACCCGTTTCCAGGGCGATGGCCTCCGCCATGTACTGTTTGACCTCAATGTCCCGCGTTTTTTTCGGCGTAGCCCGGTGAAAAACGCATTCCGGCGCCGCGTTGAAGGCCGCAACCGCCGCCCGCGCCGCCTCCGCCGGACCGGTCAGGGGAATATCCACCGTGTAGCCCGCTTCGTCCGCCTCGGCCATCAGCGTTCCTTTCCGTTTCCGAAGCTGTCGCAATTCCAGAAGATTGATGCCCGGGGGCAACGTCGCTTTCAGCCGCTTTGCCACCGTCAAAGGCGGCAGCGGCTCGGCCAGCTCCAGGTCGAAATACTCGATGTCGCTGGTCACGCCTACGGCCAGCGCCGAGGCGAAGGAAATCTTCAGGTGGGGGTTGAACCCCTCGGAGTAAGCCGCCGGCAGTCCGGCCCGGCGGATGGCCCGCTGGATGGCGCCGGCATAGTCGAGGTGGGAGATGTAACGGAGTTCCTCTCCCTTCGTCACGGCGGCCCGGTAGAGGAAGGAGAGTTTCATTTCAGCCATCCTGCCGCCTCCCGTCCACGACGCGGACGCCCAGCCGTTGGCAGACGCCGCAGCCGGTGCAGTCCCCCCGGCGGCAGTCCGCCGTCAGCGACGCCGCCATCGCTTTGTCCCATTCCCGCCGTAAAAAGCCTGTCTCCACCCCCGGCGAGGTGTGGCTCCAGGGCAGCGGCTCGTCGAAATCCCGCGTCCGCTCGTTGTAAACGGCCGGATCGACGCCGCATTTCTCAAAGGCGGACAGCCAGTATTCCTCGCGGAACTGATCCGACCAGCCGTCAAACTTTGCCCCGGCCCGCCAGGCCTCGTACAGCACCGCCGCCAGACGGCGGTCGCCCCGGGCCATGACGCCCTCCAGCCGGCTCACCCGGGCATCGTGGTAGTTGTACTGGATGGCCCGGTCCCGGATATGCTCCTTCAGCAGCCGCTGCTTGCGGTCAAACTCGGCCAGTGTGTTCTGGGGGAACCACTGGAACGGCGTGTAGGGCTTCGGCACGAAGCAGGAGACGCTGACCGTTACCTTCACGCCGCGCTTGCCCTTGATTTCCGTATAGAGATCGACGACTTTTTTCGCCAGATCGGCGATGCCGATGATGTCCTCGTCCGTCTCGGTGGGCAGCCCCATCATGAAATAGAGCTTCACCGCCTTCCAGCCCCGCCGGAAAGCCGCCCCCACCGCCGCCATCAGGTCGGCCTCGGTGACGCCCTTGTTGATGACGTCGCGCAGGCGCTGGGTTCCGGCCTCGGGGGCGAAGGTCAGGCCGCTCTTGCGGATCTGCTGCAGCTTGTCCGCCAGCTCGATGGAAAAGCTGTCTACCCGCAGCGACGGCAGCGAAAAGCTCATCCGCGCCGCCGCGAAATCCGCCATTAGCGTATCCACCAGCGGTTCCAGACAGGAATAGTCCGCCGAGCTCAACGATGTCAGCGACATTTCGTCGTAGCCGGTGGCCGCCGCCATTTGCCGGGCGAGCTCCAAAAGGCGCGGCAGCGACCGTTCCCGGACCGGCCGGTAGGCGATGCCCGCCTGACAGAAGCGGCAACCCCGGGAGCAGCCCCGGAAAAGCTCCAGCATGATGCGGTCGTGCACAATGCCGATATAGGGAACGACCGGCGCCGTCATGGCCGGAGCATCGTCGAAATCCGCCAGCAGCCGCTTGTAGATGACCGGCCGCGCTGCCGGATGCAGCGGCGTGAGGCTCTTGAACCTCCCCGCCTCGTCATAGCGCGGCTCGTAAAGGGACGGCACATAGATACCCTCCAGCGCCGCCGCCCGCAACAGGAATCCCTGCCGCCCGCCGGGCCGCCCCTCGTTTTTCCAGGCGATGAAGGCGTCCACCAGTTCACCCAGCACCGCCTCCCCCTCGCCGATCACGAAGAGGTCGAAGAAGTCCGCCACCGGCTCCACGTTATAGACGCAGGGACCGCCCCCAACGATGAAAGGCGCATCCTCGCCCCGCGCCGCCGACCAAACGGGAAGCCCCGCCAGATCCAGCATGTTGAGGACATTCGTATAGCACATCTCGTACTGCAGGGAAAAGCCGAGAAAATCGAAATCCCCGATGGCGGAAAAGGACTCCAGCGAATACAGCGGCAAGCCCTTCTCACGCATGGCCTTCTCCATGTCGGGCCAGGGTGCGTACACCCGCTCCGCCGCCGTGTCCGCCCGGCGGTTCAGCACCTCGTAGAGAATCTTGAGCCCCAGATTCGACATGCCCACCTCATAGACGTCGGGCATCGACAGCGCGAAGCGGCAGGCGACCGTTGCCGCGTCCTTATGGACCGCGTTCCACTCGCCGCCGGTATAGCGGGCCGGCTTCGTCACCGCGCCGAGAAGATCAGGCGTCAATTCTATCATAAAAGACAAAACTCCTTAGGTCGTAATACATATTCGTTTTCAAAGCCCGGCATTAAAACAGCAGCTTCTGCTTCTTCATATAGATATTCAGCAGGATTGCCACCGCCATGATATTCGTGGTCAGGGAACTCACGCCGTAGCTCATCAGCGGCAGGGGGATGCCGGTTACCGGCATGATACCCATGGTCATGCCCACGTTCACCAATACGTGGAAGGCCAGCATCGAGGTGATTCCCACCGCCATCAGCATCCCGAAGGTATCGCTGGCGTCCTGGGCGATCCGCATGCCCCGCCAGAGAATCACCAGATAGAGAATCAACAGAACGGCGGCTCCGATGAATCCAAGCTCCTCGCCCACTACAGCGAAGATGAAATCCGTGTGGTTCTCCGGCAGGAAGTTCAGCTGGCTTTGGGTCCCGCCCAGCAGCCCCTTGCCGAAGAGCATCCCCGAACCGATGGCGATTTCCGACTGGATGATATGATAGCCCGACCCCAAAGGGTCCACATTCGGATCGAGGAAAACCATGATGCGCATCTTCTGATACTCCTTCAGCACGAACATCCAGAGCAGCGGCAAGATCGCCAGCCCCGCCGCGAACATCCCCCCCAGCAGTTTCAGATTTACACCGCAGGCGAAAATCATGCCGAGGAAAATCGCGATGAAGACCAGTGAAGTCCCGAGGTCCGGCTGCTTCATGACGAGGATGAAGGGGAGGCCCACGAAAGCCGCCACCGGCAGAAGGTCCTGCAGGGTGTTGAGCTTGCCCACCTTGTCCTCCAGCAGCGACGCCAGTGAGATGATCATGATCAGTTTCGCAAACTCCGATGGCTGGATCGTGACCGGCCCCAACTGGATCCAACGTTGGGCCCCAAGGGCTGAGTGGCCCACCAGCATGACAGCGACCAATAGCACCAGATTGAAATAATAGAGCTTCATCCCGTATCGTTGCAGCATCTTGTAATCGAAATTCATCAGGAAGACCGCCATCGCAATATTGAGGACAGCAAAGAGTCCCTGCCGCTGCACGAACCGGACGCCTGCCGGATCGCTGTGCGTCGCGCTGCCGATAATGACCAGGCTGTACAGGATCACCGCACAAACCGCCGCGATCAGCACGAAGTCCATCCGCTTAAGCAACCGTTTGTTCATATATTGTCATTTCCTCCCAGGTACCCAGAGAAAAGTTTCATCTTAACCAATTTATCATATCATCATTGACGCCGAAATGGAAGCGGGCGGGTGCGAAAAATGGGGAAAAATGGGCCCCGTTGTCCTTCCGGCCGATTCGACGGAAATCCATTATGAACCACGGGGGGGCAGAAAAAAAAGACCGCGAAAAAAAGATGATTTCGCAGTCTTTTTGCGATGTCAAGCGGGCCCCGCCTTTTCGGAGCCGGCGCGAAGAATCAACGGCGCCTTACTGGCCGTCCTTCCAGTTCCCACTGACGCTGCCACTTTCCCGCGCTTCCTTGGCGGCGGCGCTCATGCGCGAGAACGATTCCTGGACGCCGTCGCTGTCGTGGGCATAGTCCACCGCATGGTCAGCACTGATGCCCGGGGCGGCCGCCTCGGCGACGGAGTCGATGTTGGCACCCATGAAGATGTAGTTCCAGCCGTATTCCTTCGTGGTCGCGTCAATCAGGGCCTTCACTGAGGCCTTGTCGTACTCCCGGCTGTTGTTTTCCAGCCCGTCGGTCATGATCAGCACCAGCACGCGCCGTTTTGCCGGGCAGACGTCAGCTTTTTCCATCCGGCCCAGCGTCTCGCTGACCGTCCGGCCAATGGCGTCCAGCAGGGCGGTCATGCCACGGGCGTAGTACGTTTCCGCCGTCAGTGCCGGTGCCTTTTGGAGGTCAACGGCCTCCACGATTTTCTCGTAGCGGTCATCGAACAATACCGTCGTTACCTCCGCCGTACCCGGCTCCTGCCGCTGCTTTTCCAGAAACGCGTTATAGCCGCCGATGACATCGCCGGCCAGCGAGCGCATAGAGCCTGAGCGATCCAGGATACAGATGATCTCCACCGGCTCGGCGGCGGTTTCCTCGCAACTCTCCCGGTGCACATGGGTCAGCACAGTACGCGGCTTGACCGGCTCCGGTGCGGGAACCGGCAATACCTTCGCCGACGCCGTCCCGGGGCCGGACATCGTCAGCAGCAGGAACAGCGCTGTCAACAACAAACGAAACATGAGAATCGACCTTCTTTCTGGGCAGAGAGATTTCCGGCAGCCGGCCCGGTCATGCGGGAATCCGGCTATGGAGTATCATTCGACAGACACCCGCGGGAATCCTGCCGCCGGCCAACATTTCACTTGCCGGTTGCTTCATCAGGATCCCGATGAAATCCATTGGCCCCATCCACACCATGCGTCGCTCTTTCAAATCTTTCCCGTCAGCACATTTGACTATGTCCGCCGTGCCCTGCATGAGTCAAATACGATGAAGGAAAGCGGGGTCGTCATTCAAATTTAACGCCGGCCCCGTTTTCTTTTCTTTTCCCGGGAAAAAGGCGTGATTCATGCGTGATTCATCGCTCATTACATCTTTACGCTGGGCTTTTGGTAGTATATAATAAATCGTATGTAACCATTTCTTATCTTTCAGAACGAGGTGAGCGAATTTGGGCATGAATATGACCGAGAAAATCCTGGCGAAGCACGCCGGACTGGCTTCGGTGACGGCGGGGCAGCTCGTCACCTGCCGGCTGGATATGGTGCTGGCCAACGATATCACGGCGCCGCCGGCCATCAAGGAGTTTGAGAAGATCGGCCGGCCGCCCTTTGACAACACGAAGATTGCGCTGGTGCCGGATCACTTCACGCCGAACAAGGACATGAAGACGGCGGACCTCACGAAAGCCGTGCGGGATTTCGCCCGGCAGTACAATATCGTGAACTATTTCGAGGTCGGCCACGATGCCGGCATCGAGCATGTCATCCTGCCGGAGAAGGGGCTGGTGGGCCCGGGTACGCTGACCATCGGCGCTGACTCCCATACCTGCACCTATGGCGCCGTGAACGGCTTCGCTACCGGCGTGGGCACGACGGATCTGGCGGTGGCGCTGGCTACCGGCGAGGCGTGGTTCAAGGTGCCGGCGGCCATAAAAGTGGTTCTGAAGGGCAAGAAGCCGCAGAATATCAACGGCAAGGACGTCATCCTGACGCTGATCGGCGAGATCGGTGTGGACGGGGCGCTCTATCAGTCGCTGGAGTTCGCGGGGCCGGGGGTGGCCGAGCTTTCCATGACCGACCGCTTCACCATCGCCAACATGGCCATCGAGGCCGGCGGCAAGAACGGCATCTTCCCCTTTGACGAGAAGACGAAGGAATACGTCGAGGGCCGGGTGAAGACGCCCTATGAGCCGGTGGAGCCGGACGCGGACGCTTCCTATGCCCGGGTGGTGGAGATCGACCTGGCGGCGCTGAAGCCAGTGGTGGCGTTTCCCCATCTGCCGGGCAATACGAAGCGGGTCGAGGACATCGGCGAGATACCGATCCAGCAGGTGGTCATCGGCTCCTGCACCAACGGGCGGCTGGAGGATCTGGCCATCGCCGCCGGTATCCTGCAGGGGCGCAAGGTGCATCCGGACGTCCGCTGCATCGTGATTCCCGGCAGTCAGCAAATCTACCTCGAAGCGATGGAAAAAGGCTATATCCGGACATTCATCGAGGCGGGGGCGGCGGTCTCGACGCCGACCTGCGGGCCCTGCATGGGCGGCCACATGGGCATCCTGACGGCGGGGGAGCGTTGCGTCTCGACGACGAACCGCAATTTCCGCGGCCGCATGGGCCACGTGGACAGCGAAGTCTATCTCGCCGGTCCGCACGTCGCGGCGGCCAGCGCTGTTCTGGGGCGGATCGCGACGCCGGAGGAGGTATAGGAAATGAAACTGGAAGGAAAAGTCTGGCGCTACGGCGACAATATCGACACCGACGTCATCATCCCGGCGCGGTACCTGAACTCATTTGACCCGAAGGAACTGGCCTCCCACTGCATGGTGGACATCGATCCCACGTTCTCGCAGAAAGTGAAAGCCGGGGATATCATGGTGGGCGGCAAGAATTTCGGCTGCGGCTCGTCGCGGGAACACGCTCCCATCGCCATTCAGGCGTCCGGGGTGCCGGTCATCATCGCCGCCAGTTTCGCCCGCATCTTCTATCGCAACGGCATCAACATCGGCCTGCCGCTGCTGGAAATCGGCGACGATGTGGAGAAGATCAGGGCGGACGATGTGCTCGTCGTCGATCCCGAGGCCGGGACTATCGAGGACGTCACCACCGGTGATACGTTCCGGGCCCATCCGCTGCCGGGCTTCGTGCAGGATATTGCCCGGGCCGGCGGGCTCATCAATTACATCAAGACGAAGAAATAATCATACCGGCGCGGGCGGCCGGGTGGCGGCCCGCCGGATACAGGAGCGATACGGCATGGCAAAGAAAATCGTTGTGATTCCCGGCGACGGGATCGGCAAGGAAATCACCGACGCGGCGGTGACGGTGCTCAAAAAGGCGGACGAGAAATTCGGCCTGGGGCTTTCCTATGAGTACCACGACGCCGGCGGCACCGCCTACGACAAGTTTGGGACGCCGCTGCCGGAGGAGACGCTGGCGGCGGCGAAGGCGTCCGATGGCGTGCTTTTCGGCGCGGTGGGCGGCGACAAGTGGGACAGCGTGGAACCGTCGCTCAGACCGGAAAAGGCCATCCTGGGCCTGCGGAAGGGGCTCGGCCTTTACGCGAATCTGCGCCCGGTGAAAGTGGCGGACGCTCTCGTCAGCTATTCGCCGCTGAAACCGGAACTGGTGCGGGGCGTGGACCTCGTCATCGTGCGGGAGCTCATCGGCGGCATCTATTTCGGCGACCGCTGCGAATCGGAGCAGCATGAGGGCGTCGAGCGGGCCTGGGATTTGGAGAATTACTCGGTGCCCGAGGTGGAGCGCATCGCCCGCCTGGCCTTTGAGACGGCGAAACTGCGCCGCGGCAAGGTGACTTCGGTGGACAAGTCCAACGTGCTGGCGACCTCGCGGCTCTGGCGTCGCACGGTGACGAAGGTGGCGGAAAGCTACCCGGACGTTACCCTCGATCACCTCTATGTCGATAACTGCGCCATGCAACTGGCAGTGAAGCCCGCCCAGTTTGATGTCATCTGCACCGGCAACCTTTTCGGCGACATCCTGAGCGACGAGGCGGCGGTCATCGGCGGTTCCATCGGCCTGATGCCCAGCGCCAGCATCGGCGAGGCGACGAGCCTGTTCGAGCCCATCCACGGCTCGGCGCCGGACATTGCCGGCAAAGGCATCGCCAATCCCATCGGCACGATCCTGTCGGCGGCCATGCTGCTTCGCTACTCGTTGCATGAGGAGACGGCGGCCCGGGCCATCGAGGACGCCTGCGACAAGGCGCTGGCCGATGGCTGGCGCACGCCGGATCTCTGGCAGGAGGGCTTCCAAAAAGCCGATACCACCGCGATGACACAGGCCGTCGTGGAACGCGTGTAACTATAGAGACAGAGCAGAAAGGGAGAGAGCTATGAAGGGAGCGCAGGCGGTCGTTGAGTGTCTGGTGGAGCAGGGCGTCGATACGATTTTCGGGTATCCCGGCGGGATGATCCTGCCGCTTTACGACGCTTTATATGACGACAAACTGATCCGGAATATCCTGTCCACCCATGAGCAGAGCGCGGCCCACGCCGCTGACGGCTACGCCCGGGCCAGCGGCAAGGTCGGCGTCTGCATCGCCACCTCGGGACCGGGGGCGACGAACCTCGTGACCGGCATCGGCACGGCCTTCATGGACTCGATTCCGATGGTGGCCATCACCGGCCAGGTGGATACGACGCTTTTGGGCCGGGACGCCTTCCAGGAGACGGACATCGTCGGCGTCACCATGCCCATCACCAAACACAATTACAAGGTCAAGGACCCGAAAAAGCTGGTGCCGGTTCTGCGGGAGGCCTTCGAGATCGCCCGCAGCGGCCGTCCGGGGCCGGTGCTCATCGACATCCCGCGCAACGTGTTTTTTGCCGATGTGGACTACACGCCGCTGACGCCGGAAAAGAAGAAGCACCAAAAGCCGGACGTGGACTTCATGATCTGCGCCGCCGAAGCCGAGGAGGTCATGCTCCAGGCGAAGCGGCCGGTGGTCATCGCCGGCGGCGGCATCGTCTCCGCCGGAGCCAGCCGCGAAGTCATTGAGTTCATCGAGAAGTACCGTTTCCCGGTGGCCGAGACGCTCATGGGCATCGGGGCGATTCCCCATTCCCATCCGCAACTTTTGGGCTTCGCCGGTATGCACGGCAAGAAGGCGGCCAACAACGCCATCGCCGCCGCCGACCTCGTCATCGCGCTGGGCAGCCGCTTCGCCGACCGCCAGACGGGCAGCCGCGACAAGTACATGAAGAACACGAAGTTCATCCATATCGACATCGACCCGGCGGAAATCGACAAGAACATCGCCAGCGCCATCGGCCTGGCGGGGGACATGAAGACGATCCTGCGTCTTCTGATGAAGCGCGAGCCCCAGACGAAGCTCGATGCCTGGTGGCAGAGGATCGAAGGCTGGCGCGAGGAATACGCCTACGATTACAGCGTGAACCGCCTGACGCTGCCTTGGGCGCTTCACCATGTGGCCGGCGTCACGGCGGGCAAGCCTTTCGCGTTTTCCACCGATGTCGGACAGCATCAGATGTGGGCGGCGCTGCACCTTCATATCGAGGAACCGCGCACCTGGCTCACCTCCGGCGGCCTCGGCACCATGGGCTTCGGCCTGCCGGCGGCGGTGGGAGCGCAGATGGCCTTCGGCAAGAAGCGCCGCCTCGTCCATATCGCCGGCGACGGCGGCATCAAGATGACCGGCAGCGAGTACTACACCATCGCCCGCCTGAAACTGCCCATCATTTCGCTGATCGTCAACAACACCAGCCTGGGCATGATCCGCCAGTTGCAGAAAGTCATGTATCAGGAACGCTATACGGCCTGCGAGTTCGACTATCCCATGGATTTCGTGGGCTATGCCCAGAGCTTTGGCATTCCCGCCGAGGCCGTGGCGACACCCGACGAGTTCGCGGCCGCCTTTGACAAGGCCGTGGCCACCGAGGGGCCGCACGTCATCGTGCTGAATATTCACCGCAGTTTCGTCGAGCCGATGACGAAAGGCGGCGCCCGGCTCAACGAATTCGTGGATTTCAACTGAAACATGTGGCGGCTGTCGTTTTGCTGCCGTCATGCGGGGGCGTGTTTTTTCCGCCGAAAGCGATAACAACCTGTCGCCTGAATTGGGAAAATGGTATAATATGAAAAGGAATGTCGCTTGATGCGGCCGGAGGAGATGAAAGCGCGGTATGGAGGGAAACCGCCCGGAGGTTCAGTGGTTTCCGGGACACATGCAGAAAACCCGGCGTCTGATCGCCGAGCACCTTCGGCTGGTGGATGTGGCGGTAGAACTGCGGGACGCGCGGCTCCCCGATAGCAGCGCCAATCCTCTGCTGCGGGAGCTTCTGGGGGAAAAGCCCGGCGTCATCGCTCTCAACAAGAGCGACCTGGCCGACCCGGCGATTACGAAACGCTGGCTGGCGTACTATCGCGGCCAGGGACAGCCGGCCTTTGCCATCGACTCCGTGACGGGGCGAGGCCTGCGGGCGATGCTGGCCCGGACCGAGGAACTGGCCCGGGACCGGACCGAGCGCCTCGTGAAGAAGGGCGGGCGGGCCCGGGCGGCCCGGATCATGGTGGTGGGCATCCCCAACGTGGGCAAGTCGTCCCTCATCAACCGCCTGGCCGGCAAAGCCAAGACGCGGGTGGAGAACCGTCCCGGCGTGACGCGGGACAAACAGTGGATTCGCGTGGACGAGAAAATGGAACTTCTCGACACGCCCGGCATCCTGTGGCCGAAATTCGACGACCCGGAGGCGGGGCGCAGGCTGGCGTTCATCGGCTCCATCAACGATGAGATCTATGACAGTGAAGCGATGGCCGCCGCTTTCCTGGAATGGATGCAGACGCGCTACCCGGAGCGGCTGCGGGAGCGGTACAAGCTCCCGCCGGACAGCCCGGACCAGACGCCGGCGGAGCTGCTCGCTGCCATCGGGGCAAAGCGGGGCTGCCTGCTGAAAGGCGGCCGGATTGATACGGAGAAGGTTTGCCGGCTGCTGATGACGGACTTGCGGGCGGGAAAGCTGGGACCGATCAGCTTTGACGAGCCGCCGGGCGAAGAGCAAACGGACGAAGATCAAACGGAAAAGGAATGAGACGGGATGGACATAACTTCGCTTACCGTGAAGGAAATCGAGGCGCGGCTGGCCGAGGGAGAGCCCTCGCTGGAATTCCTGCAGGCCTGTGGCCAGGACAAGCGCGGCGGCGTGCAGCGGCTCTGGCGGAAGTTCCAGCGGGAGCAGACGGAGCGCAGCCGGGTCAAGGCCCTTTATATGTACGAGCATACCGCCCTGGCCGAGGGAGCGGAACTGGTTGCCGGCGTGGACGAGGCCGGCCGCGGTCCCCTGGCGGGGCCGGTGGTGGTGGCCGCGGTCATCCTGCCGATGGACCTTTTCCTGCCGAAGCTCAACGATTCGAAAAAGCTGTCGCCCAAGGCCCGGGATGTCCTCTACGATGAGATATGCGAAAAGGCCATCGCCATGCATTGCTCGATTATCGACGCCGAAACCATTGACCGCGTCAACATCTATCAGGCGACGATGAACGGGATGTACGAGGCCATCCTGGCCCTTGACCCGCCGCCGCAAAAAGTCCTCATCGACGCGGTGCGGTTGGAAAAGCTGCCGATGCCGTCGCTTTCCATCGTCCAGGGCGATGCGAAATCCGCCTCGATTGCGGCGGCCTCGATCATCGCCAAGGTCACCCGGGACCGGCTGATGGTGCAGTATGACGCCAGATACCCGGAGTATGGTTTCGCCCAGCATAAGGGCTACGGCACCGCGCAGCACCTAAAGGCGCTGAAAACCTACGGTCCCTGCCCGATTCACCGGCGTTCCTTCGAGCCGGTGCAGACAATGGTTAACGGATAGGATGTAATACTCATTTGTGCCTATGGCGCAAATGCCGTCAGCTTTGCATAAGCGATCAGCACGCAGCTAAAGTTGCGGCTGCCTGCTTATCATACACGCTCTGTAAAGATTTAAAAAACTTAACAGAGAGTATAAAACGCCCAGTAACAAGGAGGTCCTGGTCATGCCGATGGAAACGAATTCGACAACAATGCCGACCAATATACAGCCGGTACAACGGCCGCGCCCGGGCGCTCCGACGACAATCACCCGGCGCGGCGACTCAGGGGGCTCTCCCTTTGCGCCCCGTACCGACGTCAATATCAAGAACTCCGTTTCCGATATGGCGGGCATTCTGGCGAAGGTATCGGAAAATCAGGAAAGCAAGGCGGAGGCGCTTTCGCCCCAGTTGCAGAAGCTCATGGACAGCATCATGCAGCAGTCGTTTTCGCTGGAATCGACGCTGGCGAACGGGTTGGGCAGCAGCATAGAGAGCCAGCGCTTCGCGGTGGACCAGATGCTGACGCTTTCCCGGCTTTTGGGGCAACTCGGCTCGCTGGCGGAGCAGGGCGTTACGAATCCTTTGGACAGCGGGCTGGAGGCGGTGCTGGCGAATTTCCGGGAAATGATTGGGAAATCGGATTCCGGGGCGCTGGAACCGGCGCTCCTCCACAAGCTGGCCTTCCAGCTTTTGGATACGAAAACGGCGGAGGACCTGCCGGATGAATTGAAATTCCTTCTGTTGCAGGGGACGCAGACGGCACCGGCCAATTCGGAGATGAACACCGAGTCGCTGGGCTTTTTGAAGCAGCTCATGCAGTATTTCATGCCGTCCCCGGAGCCGGCAACGCCGGGGGCGAAGAGCGCCGGCCGGCAGGCGGCGGATTCCCCGGATGCGAAAAACGCCGGAACTGAAACGCCGGAACAGGAAGGCGCGGAAAGACCGGCTGACGCTGAGGCGGGAGAGCCTGCCAATCGGAGCGGCCGACCGACAGCCGCGGGTACCGGACCGATGGCAGGACCGAAGACGCCCGGGCAGCCAAGCGCCGCCAGAGCGCAGACCGGTCAACCGGGCAGCAACGAGGGAAATACTGCCGCTTCCCGGTCCAACGGGCAGGAACCGGCGGCACAGCCCCGTGGCGGACAGGAAACGGCAGGACAAAGCCGGGGCGGACAGGAAACAATGGCCCGCGCCGGCGGAGACAGCGGCGCACCGACGGCCGGGCAGACGGCGGGCGGGGCGCCGGCATCGGCGAACACCAACGCCAATGCCAACACCAGCGGCAATACAAGCGGTGCCGCCCCCCAGCCCTCGGATTCGGCCAACACCGCCACGAATGCCGGTACACCAAGAGAGGGCAACGCCGCCGACGCTTCGGAGGCAAACCGGAATACTTCGTTCCAGAAAATGCCCTCGGCGGAGGATTTGCAGTCTCCGGCTCCAAAGGCGCAGGGGCAGGCGCAGGGGCAGCCGCCGGCGGCGGATAGTCCACGGCCGTCGACGGAGCAGCCAATGGGGCAGCCGTCCGGGCCCACCCCGGAGGGGCAGCCTTCGGCGCAGGCAAACAGCCGACCGGCCGGCGGAGAGGCCCGGCCGGCGGAGAACAGCTCGCCGTTTTTACAGCCCGAGGATAATGCACCGGAGGGCGCACGGGCGGACGCCGGCCGGTTTGGCCAGCCGGCGCAGGCGGCGCCAAACGCGAACGGCACCGCGTTCATGCCACGATCCCTGCCAATGCAGAACACGCCCCAGACAATGGATACGATGAAACAGCTGGCGTCATTGCTCCTGAAGGACGCCGAGCTCACGGACCAGGATCAGATACTGTTGCAGAATTTCGTCAACAACCGTGAGGGCGTCATGGACGAAAAGAGCGCCAAGCAGTTACAGCTCCTGCTCCGCCTCTGCCAGAACAACATCCCGGCTTCGGTGCAGCAGGCGGCGCAGCAGCAGAACCTGCCGGAGCTGCCGAAGCTCTGGGCCTTCATGCAACTCTGCAATCTGGCGTATCTCAAGGAAAAGAACAGCGCCGCCAATCTCAAGCGGGCCAGCAAGAGCGTCTCCACCTTCGCCTCGATGATGAAGGGCTCCATGACGGCGGAAAACTACCGGACTTCCCAGGGGCAGCGTTCCATGAACTTCATGATGCCGCTGTATATGGGCGAAGGCGAGAAAACTGCCTATCCCACCTATATCCATGTCTATGACGAGGAAGAGGAAGATCCCGCCGCCCCCGGCCAGAAGAAGAAGGAAACCTGGCTGCGCGTCTGCTTGCTGACGGAAAACATCGGCGCGGTGGATGTGACGTTCCGCATGTACGAGGAAAGCAACCTGGATGTCCGGGTATTCTTCTCGGATCCGGAGGTCGTCGATGATTTCCGCGAATACATCCCGGAGTTCCGGCAATCTTTCAAGGATACGCCCCTAACTTTGATGGATCTCAAGATTAACACGGCGGGGGATAATCAATCATGATCAGGAAAAGACGCGACAATACGCTTATCCCCGACCCGGAGACCAATCCCGAGGCCCCGAAGCAGGCGGTCGCCCTGCAATACGACCCCGCGGTCAACATGGCGCCAAAGGTCATCGCCAAGGGCAAGGGGCATGTGGCGGAGAACATCCTGGCGGCGGCCCAGAACAACTCCATTCCGGTCTATCGGAACAAATCCCTGGTCAATCTGCTGATGGCGCTGGACCTCGATAAGGAAATCCCGGCGGAGCTTTATACGACAGTGGCGGAAGTGTTGGCCTATATCTACCGCATTGACAAGAAGCACCGCAAGACGGGGCAGAATCTGCCGTGAACACGAAGAATCTGGGCAACAGCGGCGAAGAAGCGGCCGCCCGCTACCTTGCCGCCTGCCGCTATCGAATCCGGGAGCGTCAGTACCGTTGCCCGCTGGGCGAGATTGACCTGATCGCCGAGCGCGATGGCTGGCTGGTTTTCATTGAGGTCAAGACACGGCGCAGCTTGCGCTACGGCGCGCCTGCCCTGGCGGTGACACCCACGAAGCAGCGCCGCATCATCCGGACTGCGACCTGGTATCTGCAACAGCATCCGCCGGCGGACCGTCCCTGCCGCTTTGACGTGGTGGAGGTCTTTCGGACCAGCGAAGGGAAATGGCATATCCGCCAATACGAGAACGCCTTTGAGACCTGAAAGTGGAAAGGGCCAGACCACGAAAGCATTTCAATGGGAACAGCTTAGTCCGTTGTAGCGCGTAGCGCTACCCCATACGATTACCCTTCCCAATTGGAAGGCAGGAAATATTTTCTTGACACCCGGGCGACGTTGCGCCTATAATGAAGAAAAGCAATAGCAAACGCGATGAGGAAGACATGGCTTCGGGGAAAGGATCCGGCAGAGAGGGGCGTCATAGGCTGCGAGCGTCCCGGAAAACGTCCCGTGGCTACCGCTTCGGAGCTGTCGCCACGCGCAAGCGGAAGGCGGCCGGGTGGCGCCCGGTAAGAGCCGTATGAGTTGGCCGCGGATACGCGGCAAGCAGGGTGGAACCGCGAAGCCAAGCCTCGTCCCTATGGTGGGACGGGGCTTTTATTTTTTATTCCAACAAAAGCAGGAGGTCTTTTCCTATGGTCAGCATCAAACTGAAAGACGGCAGTGTCCGCGAAGTGGAGCCGGGCACGAAGATTCTCGATTTCGTCAAGAGTGTGAGCAACAGTCTGGCGAAGAAGGTCCTGGCGGCGAAGCTGGACGGCAGGACCGTCGATCTCACGACGCCCCTGACACAGGACGCGGCGGTGGAGTTTTTGACTTTTGAGGACGCGGACGGGCGCTGGGCGTTCCGGCATACGGCGTCTCATGTGATGGCTCAGGCCATCCAGCATCTATACGCTGATCAGCACGTGCAGTTCGCCATCGGTCCCGCCATCGAGAACGGCTTCTACTACGACATCGACATGGACAAAAAGCTCACCGACGAGGACCTCAGGGACATCGAGAAGGAAATGGCCCGCATCGTCAAGGAGAACCTGCCGATGGTCCGCAAGGAAATCAGCCGGGCCGAGGCGCTGAAATACTTTGAGGAACACGGCCAGAGCTACAAGGTGGAGCTCATCAACGACCTGCCGGAGGACGCGGTGATTTCCCTTTACGAGCAGGGCGATTTCATCGACCTCTGCGCCGGACCGCACGTCGTCTCCACCGGCAAGGTAAAGGCGATGAAGCTCCAGAGCGTCGCCGGCGCCTATTGGCGCGGCAGCGAGAAGAACAAGATGCTGCAGCGCGTCTATGGCACGGCCTTTGAGAAGAAGGAGGACCTGGACGCCTACCTCCACATGCTGGAGGAGGCGGCCAAGCGCGACCACCGCAAGCTCGGCAAGGAGCTTGACCTGTTCAGCCTGCATGAGGAGGGGCCGGGCTTCCCGTTCTTCCACCCCAACGGCATGGTCATCCGCAACGAGCTCATCAATTACTGGCGCGAGGTCCATCGCCGCTACGGCTATCAGGAAATCAAGACGCCGATGATCCTGAACCGGAAGCTCTGGGAGCAGTCGGGCCATTGGGACCACTACAAGGAGAATATGTATTTCACCCAGATCGATGAGGAGGACTACGCCGTCAAGCCCATGAACTGTCCGGGCGGCATTCTCGTCTATAAGTGCCAGCCTCACAGCTACCGCGAACTGCCGCTACGCCTCGGCGAGCTGGGCCTCGTCCACCGCCATGAGCTCTCCGGCGCGCTGCACGGCCTGTTCCGGGTGCGGAACTTCACCCAGGATGACGCCCATATCTTCATGACGTTGGATCAGGTGGAGGGCGAGATCCAGAAGGTCATCGACCTCTTTGACGAGGTTTACAAGACCTTCGGCCTTTCCTACCACGCCGAGCTCTCGACGCGGCCCGAGGACTCCATGGGCTCCGACGAGGTCTGGGAGCGGGCCACGGCGGCCCTCCGGAATGCCCTGGAGCATCGCGGCCTCGCCTACGTAGTGAACGAGGGCGACGGCGCCTTCTACGGGCCGAAGATCGACTTCCATCTGAAGGACTCCATCGGCCGCACCTGGCAGTGCGGCACCATCCAGCTCGACATGCTGATGCCGGAGAAGTTCGACATCCACTACGTCGGCGAGGACGGCCAGCGCCACCGGCCGGTGATGATTCACCGGGTCGTTTACGGCAGCATCGAGCGCTTCATCG
>JAFSWT010000005.1 GCA_017444395.1 Schwartzia sp. (in: firmicutes)
GGGGAAGAGGGGGAGACGTTAGAGTCTGCTTATCTGCATATACTCGCGGTGAGATTACTTTGGTTTTGTATATTTCTCTGACCGCGAGTATAGGGCAAGCGACAAACGAAAACCGGTCCGGGGCCGCTTTGACAGCGGTTCTCCGGGCCGGTTTTTGTTTCTTGGATTATTGTAAGGCGTTGTCAAGGGCGGCGGAATCAAACCGGACTATTTTCGTCCGTTCATGGGTGAATTGCAACAACTGCTTATCATTTGTATGGAATTCATCGGCTTCAGCCATAACGGCGCTTGCCAGTTGCAGGGAATCCATCGGCTTGAAAGCCGGATAGAGCGCCCGTATTCTGGCGGCCTCCAGGGCGGTATCCTCTTGAATCGGATGAATCTCGAATCCGTAGTCGCGCAGAAAACTTTGAAATCGCGCCGCTATATCCGGCCTGCCATGACGGAAGCAACCGGCGCAGTATTCCATGATTGTGATGGAGGAAATACCGACAATGCCGTCATGGACACTGTCAGTAATCAATCGCCGTGCCCGCTCGGACTTGTTTTCCAACGCGTAGATGAAAATGGCTGTATCAAAATAGCGTTTCATCGCGGTCCTGCTCCCTCAGTTTTCGGATATAGGCGTCGGGCGAAAGGCCGTCCCGGATGTCCGCCTGGGGGGATTCGTACGCTTCCCAGCGGATTTCCGCCGGGCGCGGCCGGGCCGGGCGGTATTCCCAGCCATAGGCGGACGTATGTACGTCCAGCTCCTGTCCGTGCCGCAGATGGAGCTGACGGATGATATGCGCCGGAATGGTGACGGAAAAGCTGTTTCCGACTTTTCGGACTTTCACTGCCATGATGTGCGCCTCCCTTTTTTCTTTGAGTATATACCGTATATACAGGACTGTCAAATCGTTTCTGCCGCGTCGACAAACGAAACCGGCCCCGGAAACCGCCGTAAAAAGCGATTTCCGGGGCCGGTCTTTTATCCGAATACCGCCTGAAAGCGGCTTCGGTTGTTTGACATTATGCCAGCGGCGCCGTTTCTGTCTCCGTCGGCTCCTTTTTTTCAGAACTGTCGGGTTCGGCGTCGCATAGGGTGGAAAGCCGGGCGCGTATCATATCCCTGGCAAACCCGTACATCGTATCCATGCATAGCGGCTATGACTTTTGGCTTTGTAGTTTTATTCGGCGGAGCAGCAGAGGCAATATTGGCAAAAGAGCAGGTTGCCATCGGCGGGATCACCTATAAGATGCCCATTAGTCAGGTGCTTGAAAAATACGGGAAGCCTCACAGAATAGAACATGGTTCGACCTATTATTGGGGATGCGATTCCCTGAGAGTCAATACATGGTCCTCTGCCAAGGGTCAAACCAACTATGTAACCGCAGTTAAAGTTGCCGCCAGAAATGGATTGGAAACTCCTGACGGGGTTATTGTAGGAATGCCCGACAGCGTATTAAATGATGTGTACGGTAAAGCTGATAATGTCCTTGAAGGCGATATAAATGGTTACACTGTCTATATCTATAATTCCCAAGGAGGGGGGAGTTTGGCGTTTCGCGTAAACAAGGGTGTAATCAAGGTCATTGAATTAGCGGGTTTCTTTTCTTGATGAACCGAATGTAGAGTTAAACCGGCCCGGACGCCGCCATGACAGCGGCAATCCGGGCCGGTTTTTATTGGATTTTGCCGTATTACTGCCCTTCGCGGGCGATGGAGGGCCAGCCGGTGCCGAGGTCTTCGTAGGCGAACCAGTGGGTGTCCTCGTCCCAGGTGAAGCGGTAGCGGTGGCGCTCCTGGGGGCGGCCGTCGAGGTAGATGCTCTCGATGGCGAGGATGAGGTCGCCGTCTTCGGTGGCGACGAACTGCGGGACGCCCTGGAAATTGTTGTAGTAGCTCTGGCTGTCGGCATAGACCACGAGGCGCTTGCCGGCGCGGTCGTAGCCCAGCAGATAGGCGCGGGCGCTGGACTCGAAGGCGTAGAACATGTTCCCGTTGGCGGTGTCCTTGAAGACGACCAGGGAATAGCCGCCCTGAATCTCGGGATAATAGGCGTCAAAGACGCGGTTCTTGCCCAGGGTGGCGATGAGGTGGTAGCGCTGGTCGTCAGGCTTCACCAGCAGGCGGCGGACCTGGATGATCATTTCGCCGTCGTTGGTGGTGAAGTTGTTGGACCAGGCTTCGGTGTTGCTCAGATTTTCCGTGGCGTAGGGGATCTGGTAGATCTTCTGGAAGGAGTCGGCGGCAAAGGCGGTCGCCGAGGAGAGCAGGATGCCGGCGAGAAGCGCGGCGATTTTCTTTTTCAGTTTCATGGAAATGGCCTCCTGTAGTAGCGTAAACGCGTCTCTCGGATCAAACGATTATTGCGCGTTGTATCAGGTCGAGGTCCGGCGCTGGAAGTCGGCCCGGATTTCTTCGCCCTTCTTCACGATTTTCTCGCGGAACTCCGCCTTTTTCGCTTCGCGCATCTTCTTGCGGGCTTCATCGGCCAATTCTTTCTGGACCTTGATGGCTTCGTCCACTTCGGCGGCGACGGTGGCGGCGTCGTAGCGGGTGATGGTCGCCTTGTAGGGCTCCAGCAGGGCGTCGAGCATTTTGCCGTCGGTCTCCTGAGCCAGCGCCACCAAGGCCACGTCGCCGTCCTGCAGGTTCCCGGTCACCTGCTCGATCATCGAGGCGCCCTGCCGGGCGTCGCCGGCATCCTTGATCCGGCCAATCAGCGAGCCCATGGCGCCGCCGAAGAGCATGCCCAGCGGGCCGCCGAGGACGCCGACGATGAGCCCTACCAGGCCGCCGATGCGGGTGTCGTCGGTGGTGGTGACGCCGGAATCGGCGCAGTCGGCCACCGCGATGCGTCCGTCCTGCTTCTTGAGCAGGGCCAGCTGGGCGATGACGCAGGACTGACTCAGCATGTTGTGCTTGACCTCGGAGAAGGCGCGGTAGGCCTCGTTTTCGACCTCAAATACGGCGGTTACGACATTTTCCATCAATGGATTCCTCCTTCAATCGTGATGCGGGGAGCGCCCGTTTCAATATAGCGCATTTCGGCCCGGAAAGTCAAGCCTTGCCGCCGCCGGTAGGGGCAAGGTGCGCCGGATCATTTTACCGGTCACGCTATATATTCGTGAAAAACGGTCCGGTTCCTTCCGGCGGGAACATTTTTTTCTCTGGCGGGGAGCCGGCGGGCGCGGGGGAAAATCGGCCATGCCTGCCGGTTCGGGGCATGACCGCCCTGTCTTTTCCGGCCTCATTTCATTTTGCCGGTTTCCTTGACAATATGCCGGTCGCCGCTTAATATTTAGGTAGAGAATTCCATGGGAAATGGAAAAAGGAACGGAGGGTCATCCGCATGACAAAGAATCTTTCCGAAAACGAGGCGCTTCTTTCGGTGCTCGTTGCCGACAGTGACAGCGACGGCCGCCGGAAGACACAGGCCATGCTTGCCGAGGCCGGTATCGGCTCCGATGGCGCCGGTAGCGCCGCCGAAGCGATGGACATGGTCCGCCTGCGCCACGCGCGGCGGCAGGACTATGATCTGATTCTCGTCGATCAGGCGCTGACGGAGCAGGAAGACGGGAATCTCGCCCGCGAGATCCGTGATTTGATCGGTGAAAACGCCTCGGTCATCCTGATTACTTTTGGGGACGGCGATGGCGATAAGGACGCCAAAAAGTCGCTTACCACGGCGGAAATCCTGCGGGAATACCGTCGGGCGCGCCGTATCCGGGAGGCTGGCAACGATGGGCCGGATACGTCCAATGTCGAGGGGAAGCGCATCCTCGTGGCAGAGGATATGACAGTCAGCGCCGAGATCGTAAAGCAAATGCTGGCCATGAATTTCCTGTCGGTGGATCACGCCGAGGACGGCCAAAAAGCCGTCGATCTCTTCCAGAAAAGCCCTGCCGGCTACTACGACGCGATCCTGATGGACATCAGCATGCCGGTCATGGACGGACTCGACGCTACGAAGGCCATCCGCGCGTTACCGCGTCCCGACGCGCAAATCATCCCCATCATCGCCCTGACCTCAAACCGGCAGGATGTGGACGTGCAGCTCTCGTTAGCGGCGGGCATGGACGCGCATCTGGAGAAACCGGTGGATCCGGAGCAGCTTTACCGCACGTTGGTGGAGTTTATCGGCAAGCGCTGACGGCGGGTACCGGATACCAAAGGCAATAGCGGCATAAACAACACGCCCGGCGGGTAATCCCCGCCGGGCGTGAATGCTTTTGTGGGGCCTAAGGTCTTTGGCGCCGGGGAAACGATGGATTGTCTTTCCCCGTCGGCGGCAGGGCGCTGACGACCTGGTTCTTGCCGTGCCGCTTGCCGTAGTAGAGCTTCGCGTCGGCGTCATCCATCAGGGCCTGGATCGACATGCCATCCCGCCAGGGCGCGAGGCCGATGGTCACGGAAATCGACACCTCCGCCTCATCCCGGTAGTGTACTTTTTCCGTGGCGACCTCGTGGCGGATGCGCTCCGCTACATCGGCCGCCCGGTCTTCGTCGGCCTTCAGGAGGACGAGGATTTCCTCCCCGCCCCAGCGGAAGACGCGGTCGTCTTTCTTCACGCTGGTGGAGATGATGCCGGCAATCTGCTTCAGGACTTCATCGCCGCAATCGTGGCCGAAAGTGTCGTTCACCTGCTTGAAGTTGTCGATGTCCAGCATCAGCAGGCAGAAATCCGCCTTTCCGGCGCTGGCCAGCGCGTGGGCCGCCTGCAGTTGGGAGTCCATGCTCCGGCGGTTCAGCAGGTGTGTCAGGGGGTCGTAGTTGGCGTGCTTTTCCAGCTCATCCACCAGGAATTTGCCGCCCAGATAGGTGATGGCGTTTACGGACAGCAGCATGAGGGCGAGGCCGACGACGCGGAACAGGAGGTTCATGGCAAAGAGCTCGTCCCGCACCGGGAGCAGCATCTCGCTCCCGAAGAACCAGGAGACCACGAGGGAGACGACGATGCCCACCGATGTCCAGGCTACCAGCTTCGGATCGAAAAAGAACGCTTCCACGATGGTGAAAAGCAGGAAGTAGGCCCAGAAGTCGGTGAAGGGCCACAGATAGGAAATGGCGTTCCATTGGATGACGATGATGACCGCCATCATGATCTTGGCGGCGCGGAGCTTGTCAGGACGAACGATGCCGTCGGCACCGAAGCCGGTGCGGATGAAGTAGATGCCAATGGCGAGATAGACCAGCGTGGAGGCGTCAAAAAGCGTCAGCAGCGTGCTGTCGATGGGCGGATACCAGCCGCTGGCCTGCATGAGGGTGATGGAGGCGGCGGCGCAGACGCAATAGGCGGGGATCAGCAGCACGATGATCTTGTATACCCGGTTCAGGTATGCGTCCAGCGCTGACAATTCCATTTTGTCCACAGGCCTCCCCCCCTTTCTTCCCGTAGCAGGTCGTATCGATGACGCGGGTATGGATGATGCGTGCTTCTTCGGATTCACGTAATACCCTATTTTATCATTATATACCATACCGCCGGAAGTGGAAAATAATAAAATCATTGTTAGCGTTTCCTTCTTGCGGCCGTTTTTTCCCGCGAATGATGTGCCGGAAAAACGATTTCACGCCGGGCCGGTTCCTTGCCGTCCCGTTTTGTGCTATACTATAACGTATGCTTGCAAGACGCTCCGTCGGCGGACGGGGCGGGAAAACCCAAAGAAAGAAGCGATTTCCTTGTCAGAAGAAAAGCGGGCCTCGTTTTCGGGCTCCATCGGCTTTGTGCTGGCAGCGGCGGGCAGCGCGGTCGGCCTCGGGAACCTCTGGCGGTTCCCCTATCTCGCGGCCCAGAACGGCGGCGGGTTGTTCCTTGTCATTTACCTGTTCCTGCTGGTGACCTTTGGCTTTACCCTGCTGCTCACCGAGGTGGCCATCGGGCGGCGCACCCGGAACAGCCCGCTCCGGGCCTATGGCGCCCTGCACCCGCGGTGGCGCTGGATCGGTTTTTTCGCCGTCCTCGTGCCCTTCATGATTCTGCCCTACTACTGCGCCATCGGCGGCTGGGTGATGAAATACTGCGCCGTCTTCCTGACCGGGCAGGGGATGGCGGCGACAGAGAACGGGTTTTTCACCGGCTTCATCACCGGCACGGCGGAGCCGCTGTCCTATATGGCGCTCTTTCTGGTGCTGACGGTGTTCGTCGTCTATCGCGGCGTGAATGAGGGCATCGAGCGGATTTCCCGCATCCTCATGCCGCTGCTCATCCTGATCGTCATCGCCATCTCGGCCTTTTCCCTGACATTCAGCTACGACGACGGGACGGTGACGCGTACCGGCCTGGATGGGCTCCGGGTCTATCTGGTGCCGGACTGGGAAAACCTGACCTGGGCGGGCTTCACGAAGGCGGTGCTGGACGCCATGGGGCAGCTCTTCTTTTCCATCAGCGTCGCCATGGGCATCATGATTGCCTACGGCGCCTATGCCGGGGACAGCAGCAATCTGTTCCGCAGCGTCGGGCAGATTCAGTTTTTCGATACCTTCGTGGCGGTGCTGGCCGGCGTCATGACCATCGTGCCGCTTTACGCGGTGATGGGCCGGGAGGGCATGAACGCCTCGGGGCCATCGCTGCTTTTCATCTCTCTGCCGAAGATGTTCGAGTTCATGGGGCGGGCCGGGGATTTCCTGGGGGCGGCGTTTTTCCTCATGGTCTTTTTCGCGGCGCTGACCAGCTCCATCTCTATCATGGAGGCGGTGGTCTCGTCCATCATCGAGGGCTTCGGGATGGAGCGGAAAAAAGCGGCGCTGCTGGAAGGGGTAGTCGCTTTCGTCCTCGGCGCCGTCGTCTGCCTCGGCTACAACGCGCTCTACTTCGAGCTGCCATTGCCGAACGGCGGCACCGGGCAGGTGCTGGATCTGATGGACTATGTGAGCAACGGCGTGTTGATGCCTATCGTGGCCATCGGTACCTGTCTTTTGGTCGGCTGGGCCGCGGGGCCCGAGGTCGTCATCCGGGAGGCGACGAAGAACGGCGAGGTCTTCCGGCGGCAGACCATGTACGTGGTGATGATCCGGTACATCGCGCCGGTGCTGTTGGGACTCCTTTTCCTGCAGTCCCTGGGATTTTTCCGGTGATAAAATGTTGATAACCCTGTTGATAAGCCTATCGTCCTGTGGATAATCCTACAGGAAAAACAATGGGAGGTCGTTCTATGATCATTCGCGCTTATGAGCCCCGGGACCTCGGTTCTATGATTGAGGTCTGGAACGAAGTCGTCGAGGAGGGCATTGCCTTTCCGCAGGAAGAAACGCTGACGATGGAAACGGGGGCGGAATTCTTCGCCGCCCAGAGCCTCGCCGCCGTGGCCGAGGACGAGACGGGGGCCGTGGTGGGCCTCTATATCCTGCATCCGAACAACGTCGGCCGCTGCGGCCACATCGCCAATGCCAGCTACGCGGTCAGCGCGGCGCGGCGGGGCGGCCACATCGGGGAGAAGCTGGTGACGGACAGCCTGGCCCGGGCGAAGGCGCTGGGATTCCGCGTCCTCCAGTTCAACGCCGTCGTCGAGAGCAACGCCGGTGCCCGCCATCTCTACGAGCGCCTGGGCTTCGTGCCGCTGGGCAGCATCCCCGGAGGCTTTCGCCACAAGGACGGCCGCTATGAGACGATCTGTCCCTATTATCATCTGCTCTGATTGGAGGCGTGAACCGCATGAAACGAATCAAGACAGCCCTGGGTGTTTTCCTGCTCCTGCTTTTCGTCACGGCGTCGGTGTCCGCGGCGGATGTTTCCTACCGGGAGGACAAGGACGTGAACGAGGCGTCGTCGGATGATACGATGGCGTACCACATTTACATCGGCAAGGCGGTCAGCGAGGTCGATGCCGAGTTCGCCAAACGGCCCGGCTGGGAGAAGCGGTCCCACGACCGGGCGGTGCGGATGTACCGCCGGGCGGGCGGCGACTACATCGAGAACGTCTATCTCTACGCCCATCCCGACAACGCGGAGGTCGTGGGCAGCTATCGCATCAGCTTTTTCACCAGGACGAAGGCGGCGGCGGACGATATCTACTTCAACACGACGAAGAATTTCGGCTATATCCTCGGACGCCCGAGTGTCAAGCGCGGCGGCGTCAGTGAGGAATGGATCCTGAACGACCATCTGAAGATTTCCGTGGAATACACGGAGTACGATCCCCGGCTGCCGGTGGCGAAGGACTTTCCCTTTGAGATTTCCGTTCGGCGGATGACGGGCGATTACAGCGGGTTCTTCCGGAGCAGCCAGGCCACGGGCTGATGGGCGGGGTGTATGATTTTGCCGCGTTTCCCGCGGCGTGACGGTACAGGAGGGATGGTCATGGATTCCGCAAAGGCGCTCTGGTCTTTTATCGCCCGGTGCCCGTCGCCGTACCATGTGGTGGCGGCCGGGGTGGCGCGGCTCCGGACGGCGGGCTTTTCGCCGCTGGTCTGGGGCGAGCCGTGGCAGCTCATGCCCGGCGGCAGTTACTATGTGCCGGTCTTCGGTTCGGCGCTGTTCGCGTTCCGGGTAGGGGAAAAGCCGTCCCAGGGGCTGCGGGTGGCGGCGGCCCATACGGATTTTCCCGGTTTCCGGCTGAAGCCGCGGGCGGGCAAGGCGCAGGAGGGCTACGGTCTGGTGAATGTGGAGCCCTACGGCGGGCTGATTCTCTCCAGTTGGCTGGACCGGCCGCTGTCGCTGGCGGGGCAGGTGGCCCTGCGGAGCGACGATCCCTTCGCGCCGGAGCTTCGCACCGTGGATCTGGCGCGGCCGTTGCTGACGATTCCCCGGCTGGCCATTCATCTGAACCGTGAGGTCAACGAGAAAGGGGAGAAGCTCGACCGGCAAAAGGACATGACGCCGGTGGCGGCGTTGCTGGCGGCGGAGGAAGGGGACGGCTTCTTCCCGGCGCTGCTGGCCCGGAAGCTGGACGTGGCGCCGGATGACATTCTGGCCTGGGACCTCAATCTTTACCCGGTGGAGGACGGCTGCACCCTGGGCTTCTCCGAGGAACTGATTTCGTCGCCGCGCCTCGACAACCTGAGCGGCGTGAAAGCCTGCCTGGACGGGATTCTCACCGCCGGGGCGACGGAGGGCCTGAGGGTGGCGGCCCTGTTTGACCACGAGGAGGTCGGCAGCCGCACGAAGCAGGGTGCGGCCTCGGACCTCCTGCCGGAACTTTTGGCGGCTATCTTCCGCGGCCTCGGCGGTAGCGGGGATGACCGGGCGGCGGCCCTCGCCGGGGGATTCCTGCTGTCGGTGGACGCGGCCCACGGGCTCCATCCCGGTCACGCCGACAAGGCGGATCCGACGAACCGCCCCCGGCTGGGCGGCGGCGTTGTCATCAAGCAGGCGGCCAGCCAGAACTACGTCGGCGACGCGGCGGCCCAGGCCGTGATCCGCGAGCTCTGCCGGACGCAGGACATCCCCTGCCAGACCTTCGCCAACCGGTCAAACATCCCCGGCGGCAGCACGCTGGGCTCCATCGCCTCGGCCCGCCTGCTGCTGCGGGGCCAGGACGTGGGCGTTCCCCTGCTGGCCATGCACTCGGCCCGGGAAACCATGGCCGCCGCCGATCAGGATGCGCTGGAACGATTGGTTAAAGCGTTTTTGGCGTGACAGGCGTGACAGCGTGACACCGGGCGGCCGGGGCGCGCGTCCCGGCCGCCGTTGCAACATGCCGGCGGTTGCGTTGTACCGGCGGCAGGGCGTCCCGGCGAATCTGTCGAGGCGTATCTCCTGCCAGTGGCGGCCGTGGCGGCCGTGGTAGCCGGGCGTGCCAGTGGCACCGGCTCCCGGCGGCAGCGCCCGCGTCCGGTATGCCGGGTATCTTGACAAGCCGCCCCGGGAAATAGTATAATCGTAATGTTGAACAACCCATCAAATGCCGAAGTGGCGGAATTGGCAGACGCACTTGACTCAAAATCAAGCGGTTTTACCACCGTGCCGGTTCGAGTCCGGCCTTCGGCACCACAGAAACAGCAAGGCTCCCAGGCATTTCGTCCGGGGGCCTTTTTTCGTGGGGAAAACTGGATTTTGGTCACACTTTGGTCACACGCCCTTTTGCATCACGTTATTGGCGTGAAGGTCTCGGCAAGGTGCTCTCTAATCGTTGGTCTACAGAGATTACCAGCCGGGACCGATTTTTGTCCCCCATTCTTGCCAGAAAGTGCGCTTTTTTGTAAAATTAGCGGAGAAGAAAGGGCGCTATCGTGCAGAGATCTGTAATGACTGGGGTATGTGGCATGAAATGGAAAATACTATTTCTGGCGTTTGTCTTTTGGACCGTTTGCTGCGGGATAGCAATGGCATCGGGGGACCGGGTTCCGTTGAACGAGAGCATGGGGGCGGGAGGATTAGCGGACAGCTTCAATGATCTGACATTCGACGACAAAAAGGTATATATCACTTCCTGCAAAAAACTGCCGGACTTCACGGGGAAAGAAATATATTTGCTGGAAACAAACATCGGCGCGCCGGGAGACAATGGAAAAGATAAGGCTGAATATGGATCCCAATTGCTTATCTCCCAGGAAGAGATTGACAAGGAATTCGGTATCACCGGGAAAGACCTTGAAGGCTGGAAAGAGGTCGAAATCAGATGAGTGGCGCGTTGTGGAACGTTCGCGCAGGCTGACGGATGAGGTTTTGAAAAATTGCGTTTACTGCAAGCATAACGTCAGAGAACTTCACCCACCGCTGACGTGATCCCCCCCTCCTGTGAAGGGGGGTTTAGAACGTCTCCTGTTAAGTATTTGCTCTGCCGGATTCTCGTTTCACAAGTGTTTAACCTGGTTTTCTCTGTGAGAAGTTTCAGCTATCAACACATCTGCGGATACCAAAAATGTCAGTATTTATCACAAAAATAGATATATATAGGAAGGATTTCCCTATAGTAATGTCGAATACTATTTATAATGGCTATATCTAAGTTGAGTTTTGATATTAGAAAAGGGGCGTAGGACATCGTGAAAAAATTTCTGGGGCTGGTTTTTATCGTTATTGCTTGTATTGCCCTCATTGGCTGCGGTGGAGGGGGAAGTGGCGGAACCGAAAAATCCGGGAATGCATCGCTTTCTCGTGTAGAGTATGGTCCTATAAAGTCAGCTGGGTACTATCTTGATTTGCGTATGCAACCAAACGGCGAATTCCTGGTTGGTCCTATCGTCGATGAAGCGACCGCCAAGAAGAATGGTGTCGTGTATAAGGTTGACTTGAACGAAAACAAGAAGCTCGAGAAGATTACGGCGATGTACAACGGGAATCCGATTAACACTGAATGGCGCGATACGATTAATAATAAATATACGTTCTCTGCCATTACGATAGAGTATCAGGATGGTTACGACAAATATAATTTCAAGGACGCTCGCATGGGCGCGACCAAGGGATTCTATGGCGCATATTCCATTCGGTACAAAATCGACGACAAAAAGAAAAACCATAAGATAGCTTATCTGTATAACAAGCAGGCGGAACAGGCCAGTGTCGCTCTGGGATTTGCTCAGTTTCTGTTTACTTACGACGATAAAGACCATTTGACGAAAGTTGGCTATGCGAACACGAACGGTGAGCGGGTCACTACCACCACAAAGAATTATGAGACTCGATTCAAGTATGATAGCAAATCGGTCCTTCCCATTGAGGTCGCTAACTATGGCAAAGATGAATCATTGATGGTCGATAGCTCCTCAATTGCCAAGACTACGTATAAGTACGATGAGAAAGGCCGTCTGGTCGAAGTTCGGCATTTTGGCGCGGATGAATCATTGAAGGAACGCAATTCGTCGAATCTGCAGATTGAAGACAAGATGATGAATTTCATTTCTGCCGGAGCTATCACGCGTTATACTTACGATGCCGAAAGCATCCAGCCTAAGAAAGTTGCGTTTTTCGGCAAAGACGAGCAGCCGATCGGGATAAAATCCTGGAATAACATCGCGTCGTTCCAATTTGGATATACGCCACAAGGGTTGATTTCTTCGATTAGTTCTTTTGGCACGGATGATACGCCGCACGCGTTGGACAAAGAAGATCTTGGCGATAATGTGGTGAAAATTGCGTATGATTACGATGATTTCGGAAATCTTACCGGCATTAAGTTCTTTGGCAAAGAAGACAATATGGTTGTCGCGTCTAAGGAACTGTCCTTAAATTAATTCCCTGTTTTCTGTTGTAAAAAACGATCAATTCTGGTATGATGGTCTTACCAAAAACAAATTTGGGAGGCCATTCGATGAAGACGGAACACGAAAAGATTCTCGAAAAGCTTCAAAAC
>JAFSWT010000052.1 GCA_017444395.1 Schwartzia sp. (in: firmicutes)
AGTTCCTGCGGGAAGGCATCACGCCGATTCCCTACGAGATGGCGCTGGCCGCCAAACAGCAGCACTCCTGCATCGATGTCTTTGACCTCATCAACGCCGACCGGCATCCGGAGAATGCCCTGGCGTGATACTACTCGCTGTTAGAAACTTTATTTCTTATACCCTAAAGGGCACAGGCAGCGAGTGTATGATAAGCAGACGCTTGGCGCTTACCCATACGGGATGTGTGGCGCTAAGTGCTGAAAAGCACAAAGCGCCACAGCATAGCGCCTTAGCGGTCGCTTATGCAAAGCTGACGTCAGACGCGCCAAAGGCGCGGCTGTAGCCTGCGAAGCAGGCGTATCTCAGATAAAGAATTTATCTGAGATGAGTATCAGACCTTGTCCGGCCCCAGGACTTCGTTCGCGTCCACCGGTTCGTGGACAAGGATCTTGCTGCCGGCGAACATGCTGGAGACCTCGCTTTCGCCCTCCATGAACTCGGCCCGGGTCACCATGTAGAGGTGGCCGGTGGCGAAGAGGATGATGCCCCAGGCGACATAGTGGTGGACGAGGTGCGTCATCATCTCACCGCCGAGGACGGTGTTCACCCAGCCGAACAGGGTGCCGCAGATGCCAAAGGGGTTCGTCATGCCGTACATGGCGAAGCCGGTGAAGATCTCGATGGCCACCAGTACGTAGAGAAACGCGTAAGACATCCGGGCCAGCGGGTTCCGCAGGTAGGATTTGTGCGACTTCTTCAGCAGCATGTAGTGCAGCGCCACATCCACGGTCTCGGCGTAGAAGTGGCCCTCCCAGAAGCGCGGGAACAGCCGGTCGCCGCGGTTGATGATGAAGCCGTACACCCGCAGGATCAGCGAGGCGCAGAAGATGAAGGCCGCCAGGAAGTGGAGCTTGCGGATGATGTCAATGAGGAGCATCGTCTGCGCCGGCTCCAGGTTCATGATTTCGGGCGGCTTGCCGATCAGGATGCCCGTCAGGAACATCACGATGATGGTATCGACCATCACCCAGTGGAATATCCGCAGGAACGGGCTGAAAAGGTAGTAGATTCGCCGTGGTACGGTTTGCATGGCGTTCCCTCCTCAGACGCGCATATAGGGATCGGTGACGGAGACGTTGAGGGTTTCGCCCTCGGTGTTGTAGATGTGCGTCGCGCAGGCCATGCAGGGGTCGAAGGAACGGATGACTTTCACGATTTCCAGCGGCTTGTCAGGCTGCTTGACCTTCGTGTCCATCATGGCCAGCTCGTAAGCGCCGTGGCCGGCCTTGTCGTCCCTCGGGCAGGCGTTCCAGGTGGTGGGCACGATGCACTGGTAGTTGGCGGTCTTGCCGCCGTCGATCTGAATCCAGTGGCTGAGGGCGCCGCGGGGTGCCTCGTAGAGCCCGACGCCTTTGGCCTTGGAGGGCCAGGTGGCGGGATCCCATTTCTCCATGTTGGCGACCTGGGTATCGCCGGTTTCGAGGTTGGCGATGAGCTGGTCGAAGAAGTAGCGGCTGATCTCGGCGCTGAGCTGGGCGTCGAGGCAACGGGCGGCGGTGCGGCCCACCATCGTCGGCAGCCAGACTTCGGCCGGCAGGTTCAGCACTTTGGAGACGGCGTCCACCTGGTCCACCATCATCTTCTCGGCCCAGGTCATATCAGGCAGCAGGTTCTGCTTCGCCCGGGTGTAGATGATGATGTAGCGGGCCAGCGGGCCGACCTCGCACTGCTTGCCGCGCCAGAGCGGCGTCTTGAGCCAGGAGTATTTGCCCTTTTCGTCGAGGGCTTTCCAGTCGGTAGGCGTCCCGGTCTTGGGGGCGGTGAATTTCGGCTTCGTCTGGCCGTCCCAGGGATGGATGGCCTTGGCGTCGCCGCTGTTGGAGTCGTATTCGTACCAGGCGTGGGTGACGGTTTCGCCGAAGACTTCGGGATTCGCCAGATCCTCGGCCTTGAGCTCGGTGAATTTCGCTTTCGTTGGGCCGGCCGCGAAGTTCTCGACGACGCCGTTGCAACGGATCAGGAGGCGCTGGAAGAAATCGCCGTTGGCAGTGCCGGAATAAGCGTCCATCGGGTAGGCGCCGAAGCCCAGCACCCGCGTCTTGGCGAGGCCGCCGCCGTCGGTGTAGCCGGCTTTGACGTAGATGGCACCGATGGCCAGAAGGTCCGGCAGGTAGTAAGTGTTGACCAGCGCCCGGCCGAGGTTGATGGCCTTGTCCACGATGGCGAGGCGGGCGGTGTTGACCGGCGAGTTGCCGTCGTTGAGGGAGATGGAGCAGGGCATACCACCCACGACATAGTGGGGATGCGGGTTCTTTCCGCCGAAGATGACGTGCGGCGTCACCAGCTCGCGCTGCTTGTCGAGCATTTCGATATAGTGGGCCACCGCCATCAGGTGAACCTCAGGCGGCAGCAGGTTGTAGTCGGGATGATCCCACCACTGGGCGGAGAAGATGCCGAGCTGGCCGCTGTCCACGATCTTCTTGATTTTGGCCTGCAGATTGCGGAAATAGGCCGGCGTCGCCTTCGGCAGATCGCGCATGAAGGCTTCGGTTTCCATGGCCGCCGGGCCGCGGAGCGGCAGCGAATAGCCCGCCAATACCTGATTCTGCAGGTTCGCCGTGGCCTCGGGATTCGCGGCCAGTGCCGCCACCGGGCTCACCCAGTCCAGGGCGTGCAGGTGGTAGAAATGGACGATATGGTCCTGTACCGTCAGCGACGAGGCCATGATGTTGCGGATGTAGTTCGCGTTCTTCGGAATCTTGATGCCCAGTGCGTCCTCTACCGCCCGGACGCTGGCCAGGGCGTGGGCCGTGGTGCAGACGCCGCAGATGCGCTGGATGTACGCCCAGGCGTCGCGGGGATCGCGGCCGTCCATGACGAGCTCGAGGCCGCGCCAGGCGGTACCGCTGGAAAGCGCGTCCTGTACCTTGCCGGAGCCTTCGTCCACCTGCGCCTCGACGCGCAGATGGCCTTCGATTCGGGTTACCGGGTCAACCACAACGTGTTTCATTTATTTTCCACCTGCCTCTTTCGCTTCTTCTTCCTCGCGCTTCTGACGCTGGATGACGCTGGCCGCGCCGTGGATGGCCACGCCGGCCGTCGTCGCTACCGCTGCCGCGACGCCGATGGTGTCGATGTCGCCCAGCGGGCCGTACTTCGGCAGCCGCTCCGAGAACGACATGCCGCCCTCGTCCCAGAAATGGGCGTTGGAGCAGCCGATGCAGGCCGCGCCCGATTGGATCGGGTACGACATGCCCTGGTACCAGCGCAGGTTGCCGCAGGAATTGTAGGTCTCCGGACCGCGGCAGCCGAGCCGGTAGAGACACCAGCCCGCCTTCGCCCCGGCATCGTCGTACCGGTCGGCGAACATGCCGGCGTCGAAGAACGGCCGCCGGTAGCAGGTGTCGTGAATGCGGTTGCCGTAGAATTGCCGCGGCCGGTTCTCCGAGTCCAGCATCGGCAGTTTGCCGAACAGCGCCACATGCATGACCACGCCGGTCATGACCTCGGGAATCGGCGGACATCCGGGCACGTTGATGACCTGTTTCGTCCCCACGTAGTGGGAGACGCCGCCGGAACCGGTCGGGTTCGGCTTCGCCGCCTGGATGCCGCCGGAGACGGCGCAGGTGCCGTAGGCGATGATGGCCGCCGCCCCCTTCGCTACCCGCTGCAGGGTATCGACGAAAGGCTTGCCGCCGGACATACAGTAGATGCCATTGTCGCTGGTGGAAACGGCGCCCTCCACGGCCAGGATATACTGGCCCCAGTATTTCTGTATCGTCGCTTCGAGATGGTGCTCGAAAGGCTCGCCGGCCGCCGCGCTCAGGAGATGGTCATACTCCAGGGCAATGTTCGTCAGCACCAGATCCGAGGCCAGCGGCGACGCCGAGCGGATGAACGCCTCGTCGCAACCGGTACACTCATGGCCGTGGAGCCAGATCACGACCGGCAGCGGCTTCGTCTCCGCCGCTTCCACCACTTTCGAGACCATGTCGGTGCTGAGTCCCATCAGCGACGTCAGCGCCACGCAGCCCTTGAGGAAGCTCCGGCGGCTCAGGCCCCTTCTGAGGTAGGCCTCCCACATGCTTTCTCTCTTGTCCACTTTTCTACCCCCTTGTTCTCCGCCGTCCGGACGGTCCATCCGTCTCGTTTCCGGCCGGTCAATCCACTTATGAAAATTATACCCAATAATTTAGAAAGGAATCAAGTCCAAAATGAAACTTTTTCCTTTCAATTGTTTATCACCACGGTCTTATCGACAAATCCGGCACAGATCCCGTCGTCCGCGATGGGCAACAATCTCCTGCTTCTATATATTAAACATCCGACCCGGGAAATCCTGCCTGGAAAAACGATTTCTTAAAAATATTCTCAGAATAATTCATTTTTTATCATTCGGCGAAAATTTTTTGCTGAACTGTAAACTTAAATTCCACTTACGAAGCACGGAAATGGACAGTGGAAACTACTATTACAGCCCGGGGAAATTCATAGGTCCAAAGCACGAAAAAATGGGAGGAATATCTGTTACAGGCCGAGTCGGGGA
>JAFSWT010000053.1 GCA_017444395.1 Schwartzia sp. (in: firmicutes)
ACAAAAAAACAGCCATAACAAAAGCGCGCAAACCTTGCTGTCACTGATGACAAGCACTTTGCGCGCTTTTCAAACTGTAAAACTCGGGTTATAGCACAGAAAGGCAAAACTGCCAAAGGAAACGCACCGCCGGTTCGTGGGAACTGCGGAACCGATAAAATCAACGAGAAAATCAACCGGCGGCGCCGGTTCTGATGCGGCCGGCGAGGGAGCAGAGCAGGAACGCCATAGCGTCGATGGCGACAATGGTAGCGCCGACGGGCGTCCCGGCGAGGATGGAGAGCAAAAGCCCGGTCAGGGCCCCAAGGACCGATACCACGGCGGCACCGATGGTGACGGTGCGGTAGGTGGTGAAGAGCCGCATGGCGGAAAGGGCCGGGAAAATCACGAAGGCCGAGATCAGCAGCGAACCTACCAGGTTCATGGAGAGCACGATGATGACGGCGATGACGAGGGCAATCAGGAGGTTGTAGAGGCGGGCGTTGGTGCCCACGGCCCGGGCGAAGTCCTCGTCGAAGGTGACGTAAAAAATCTTGTGGTAGAAAAGGACGAAGATCAGCAGCATCAGCAGTGACAGGACGGCGCAGAGCCAGACCTCGCCCTCCGTTAGCGTCAGGATGGAGGCGGAGCCGAACAGGGTGCCGCAGACGTCGGCGGAAATGTTAGCGGAAGGGGTGAACAGATGCAACAGCAAATAGCCGAAGGCCAACGCCCCGACGGAAATCATGGCGATGGCAGCGTCGCCTTTGACACGGGCGTTTTGGCCGCCGCGCAGCAGCCAGACGGCGCAGAGGATGGTAACGGGCAGGATGAAGGCGGTGCGGTTCGCGAATCCGAGAACACTGGCCGCCGCCATGGCGCCGAAGGCCACATGGGCGAGGCCGTCGCCGATGAAGGAAAACCGCTTCAGGACCAGTGTCACGCCGAAGAGGGAAGAGCAAAGGGCAATCAGCAGCCCCACGATCAGCGCGTGGATGACGAAGGGATATTGGAGATAGAGCAGGAGTTTGGCGAAAAGCGCGTCCATGTCAACCCGCCTTTCCCGGGGCGCCAAGGGCCGCCCGCCAGGCCCGGTACTCCGTCTGCGTTCCGACGAAAAGACGCTTGCCGATGTGGAGGATGCGGGTGGCGAAAGGCAAGGCCTCGCTGACATCGTGGGTAATCATCAGGATGGTCATGCCGGTTTGATGAAGCTCCTGCAGAATGCGGTACATATCCGACGTCACCAGCGGATCGAGGCCGGCCACCGGCTCGTCAAGAAGCAGCAGTTTCCGGGCCGCGCCCAGGGCCCGCGCCAGCAGGACACGTTGCTGCTGGCCGCCGGACAGATCCCGGTAGCAATGACCGGCGAGGTCCCCGATGCCGAGACGGATCATGTTTTCCCGGGCCTGTTCTTTTTCCTCCCGGTTGTAGAAAGGGCGAAGCCCCATACGCCCCTGGAAGCCCGACAACACCACCTCCCGCACCGAGGCAGGGAAGTCCCGCTGTACCGGCGTCTGTTGGGAGAGGTATCCGATGTCGCGGGGCGTGAGGCCGTCGCCGAATTCGACGCGGCCGGCCAGGGGCTTCCGGAGCCCCAGCAGGGTTTTCATCAGCGTCGTCTTGCCGGCGCCGTTCTCGCCGACAATGCAGAAATAATCCCCGGCGTTCACGGCAAAATTGAGACCGGCGAATACCGGATGGCCGGGATAGCCGGCGGCGAGATCCCGGCAGAGAATCTGTGGCATGATATACGACTCCTTTTTAACCGGATGCTAACGAGCCCTGGGCAAATTCGGCCAAATTCCGCAGAAGTCAAAAACTCCCACGGAATAAGTCTCGTTTTATTGCAAGGCTTCTTTGAGGATAGCCAGATTCTTTTCCATGACGGCGAGATACGAAACGCCTTTGGCGGCGTCCTGCGCCGTCGTTCCCTGCATGGAGTCGAGAGTCAGGATCGTCGCCGTCGAGCCGGGGACATTCTGCAGAATGGCCTGGGCGATGCGCTTGTCCCCTCCCTCGATGACGAGGATGGCGGGGAGTTTCTGTTCGCTGAGCTTGCCGGCCAGAAAGGCGACGGTCTGGAAACTGGCCTCGGTCTCGGCGGAGCAGCCGGGGAAAGCGGCGTAATAGGTGAGGCTGTAGTCCTCCGTCAGGTAACGGAAGGGGAAACGGTCACCGAAGAGCAGTGTCCGCCGCGGGGCTTCCTGCACCGTTTTCTGATAAGCATCATCGAGGGCCGCCAGTTTCTCCCGATAGGCGGCGGCGTTTTTCCGGTACGTCTCCGCCTGTTTGGCGTCGGCCTTCGCCAGGGCGTCGGTAATGGCGTCGGTGAGGACAGCGGCGTTCTTCAACGACAGCCAGATATGCTCGTCGTATTCTGCCGTGGCTGTCCCCGCGTGATGGGACGCGTGATCATGGCCGGGCGCTTCCCGGTGCGGCGGCTCGCCGGCATGGTCATGATGATGGCCGGACGTCTTTCCGGCGTGACCGTGTTCGTGACCGGTCTCCATGCCTTCGACGCGTTCTTCGGTTCGGGCGCGGCTGCCCAGCGCTTCCATGAGATTCACGACGACCATATCCTTGTTGGCCGCCTCTTTCAGCGCGTCTTTCACCCAACCATCGGACTCGCCGCCGACATAGAGAAAAACGTCGGCGGTGGAGACCCGCAGAAGGTCCTCGGCGCTGGGCTGGTAGCTGTGCATATCAATGCCCCGCCCCAGGAGCAGCGTGAGCTCGACGTTTTCGGCATTTCCAAGGACCGCCCGCGTCCAGTCGTAAACAGGGAAAATCGTCGCGACGACCTTCAGTTTCTTCGAGGGGGTGGTATCCGCTGCCGGTTTCGTTCCCCCGCAGCCGGTGAGACAAAAAAGCGCCGTCAGGGCGAGGAAAATCCATAGCTTTTTCATAGCCAGCCTCCATAATTCAATCATCTCGCGACTCTCCCCCTGCCGGAACCGGACACGATCCGGCAGCGTTCTCTTTTTCCTGGCACGCCCGGCAGGTACCGTAGAGCACCGTCCTCCGGGGATCCAGCCGGAAATCATGTTCCCCCGAGAGATGGCGCTCCATTGTCTCGAACTCCGGGCACTGGATGTGGAGCAACTGCCCGCATTCCTGGCACTTGCAGTGAAGGGAACGCCCGGCCTCCGGCTCGCCGACGTAAGCGAAGCAGGCCGGGCTGTTTTCGTCGATGACGAATTTTTGCAATAGTCCCTCGCTTACTAGCGCCTCCACCTGCCGGTAAGCCGTCGTGGTGCTGATAGGCTGCCCCCGTTCCTGGCAACGGGCGATGATATCCGCCACGGTGACATGGCAATCGGCACTTTGCAGGACCGCCAGGATGATCTGGCGGTGTTTTGTCTTATATCTCATGTTGCCATCTCCTTCGAATTGAAAGGTCGATCCAATGCCTGGTAATTTGAAAACCGTTTTTGATTTTAGCAGGGAAGAGAGGCGGTGTCAATAGATTTGAAAATGATTTCCAGATTACGCCCCGAGGGGGACGGGGCAATGGTTGGAACCTTTTCCCGGGCGAAAACAATTGACAGACGGCGCGATGTCTTTTATCATAGGAAGGTAAGATTATGATTTGGATAATCCGCCGCATCGGAAAACGGTTTGGCGTACGAGGAGCGATACATCTTGAAGATTTTGGTTACAGGAGGAGCCGGTTTCATCGGCTCCCATCTCATGGAGCGGCTGCTGGCCGCCGGCGACAAGGCGGTGGCGCTGGACAATCTTTCCACCGGACGGCGGGAGAACCTGCCGGCAGAGGCGGAATTCATCGAAATGGACGTACTCGACGAGAAGCTGGCCGGCGTCGTGGCCGCGGGGCGGTTTGACGCCATCGTGCATCTGGCGGGCCAGACGATGGTCTCTACCTCCATCGAGGATCCGGCGCTGGACGCCGGGCAGAATATCCTGGGAACCATCCGGGTCCTCGAGGCGGCGCGGCAGAGCGGTGTGGACCGGGTGATTTTCGCCTCTACCGCCGCCAGCTATGGCAACGTGCCCGAGGGGGACCTGCCCATCAAGGAAACACGCCGGCGGGCGCCGATGTCCTTCTACGGGCTAAGCAAGGTCACGGCGGAGCAGTATCTCGACCTCTACCATCAGGTGTATGGCCTTGATTCGGTGACGCTGCGCTTTGCCAATGTCTATGGCGAGCGGCAGGGCGACGGCGGCGAGGGCGGCGTCATCAGCATATTCGCCCGGGCCGTGGCGCGGGGTGAGGACATCACCATCTTTGGTGACGGTGAGCAGACGCGGGATTTCGTGTACGCCGGGGACATTGCCGAGGGCATCCGGGCCGCGCTCACTACGAAAGAGGTCAACGCCGCCTACAATCTCAGCACCCAGACCCAGACGAGCCTGCGGGAGCTGGTGAATATCCTGTCGAACATCGTGGGCCGGCGCATCATCCCAAAATACGGGCCGGAGCGCCCTGGTGACATCTACAAGTCCATGCTCTCCAACGGCCGGGCCCGCCGGGGCCTGGGCTGGAAGCCGGCGGTGCCGCTGGAGGAAGGGCTTCGCCGCACCTATGAGTATTTCCGGAAGGCCGCGGCCCTTTGATGGGCGCGGCGTTTGCCGCTTCAACACGGGCGGGGGCCTTTCGGCCGGCGGCCCGGGGACGTGAGGAATCCATCATGCGAGAACGACAGACAGCCGCTCCCGGGAAGGGGGCGGCTTCATGATATATATACTGAAATTCGGCGCCAGCTTCATCCTGCCGCCGGGTATCTTTTTCGTCCTGTTTGCCCTGATTGCGGTATGGGCCTGGCGACGGGAGGAAAAGCGAATTGCCGGTGCGATCCTGGCCGTGACCTTCGTTTTTTATCTCCTGTCCACCAGCATCGTCGGCGACGCGCTGCTACGGGGGCTGGAGTCGCAGTATACGCCGTCGGCGAATCCCGCGGGGGACGTCATCGTCGTCCTGGGCGGCGGCGCGACGAAGGACACACCGGACGTGGACGGCACCGGCAGTCTCTGCGCCGGACCGGCGAGCCGCCTTTTGACCGCGGCCCGGCTCTGGCGCCGGCTCCATATCCCGGTGCTGCTCTCCGGCGGGCAGGTCTATGAGGACAGCGGCGCCGAGGCCTGGATCGGCCGCCGGGTGCTCATGGGGCTCGGCGTCCCGGCGGAGGATATCCTGATGGAAACCGAGAGCCTCAACACCACCCAGAACGCCATCTACACCGCGGCCATGCTGCGGGAGAAGGGATTTTCCCGGCCCGTCCTCGTGACCTCGGCTTTTCACATGCCCCGTTCCGTGCTTTGCTTCGCCAAGCAGGGAATCGAGGTCGTGCCCTACCCGGCCGATTTTCAGGCGAACCGGCAGGCGAGGGACTTCCATTACTCACGGCTCCGTCCCCAGTCGGACGCCCTCTCCGCCAGCGCCGTGGTGCTCCAGGAGCGCCTGCGGACGCTGGTGACCGTTCTGTTTGAGTGAACACCCGTTCCCCATTCTTTGCGAGGTAAATCATTTCATGGCCAAAAGCATGACTGAGGGCGATCCGGCGCGGCTGATTCTCTACTTCACGTTGCCGCTGATTGCCGGCAATATTTTCCAGCAGATGTATTCCTTCGTCGATACGCTGATCGTGGGCCGCTTCCTCGGCGTCCAGGCGCTGGCCGCGGTGGGCTGCACCGGCAGCCTGATGTTCCTGATGATCGGCTTCGTGATGGGCACCTCCACCGGCCTGTCCATCTATACCGGCCAGCGGTTCGGCGCCCGGGACGAGGTTGGTGTCCGGCGGAGTGCCGCTGCCTGCGCCGTGCTGACCGGCCTGATTTCCCTGGCGCTGACCATCTTTGGCGTGCTGGCGGTACGGCCGCTGCTGCTTTTGATGGAGACGCCACCAGAGATATACGAGGACGCCGTCTCCTTCATCAGTATCATTTATGCCGGCGTGCCGCTGATGATGCTCTTCGCCATGCAGACGAACCTCATCCGTTCTCTGGGTGACAGCCGCACGCCGACCATCATGCTGGCCTGCGGCCTCGGGCTCAATATCCTGTTCGAGCCCATCTTCATCATCGGCCTGGGCTGGGGCGTCCCCGGCGCGGCGCTGGCCACCGTCTTCTCTCAGGTGGTGGCGAACCTGCTCGGCCTGTTCTACATCTGCCGCCGCGTCACGATGCTGGTCCCCCGGCGGGAAGACTGGCGCCTCACCCGGCGGGAGCTCGTCGCCCATCTGCGGCTCGGCCTGCCCATGGGCTTCCAGGCCTCCGTCATCGCCCTCGGGGCTATCATCCTGCAAGTGGCGCTGAACAACCTCGGTCCGCTGGCTGTCGCCGCCTATGCCGCCGCCCAGAAAGTGGACACCATCGCCATCATGCCCATGATGTCGTTTGGCATGGCCCTGGCCGCCTATACGGCGCAAAACTACGGCGCCCGGCGTTTCGACCGCATCTGGCTCGGCGTGAAAAAAGGCATCCTGATGTCCGGCGCTTTCAGCATCTTCATCGGCGTCGTGATGGTCCTCGGCGGCCGGCCCATCATCGAGCTCTTCGTCGGCCCGGAGGAAACGCAGGTCATCGAGTACGGCCGCCTGTACCTGAACGTCAACGGCCTCTGCTACTTCATCCTGTCGCTGCTCTTCATCTTCCGCTTCACCCTGCAGGGGCTGGGGCAGACGATCATGCCCACGGTGGCCGGCATCATGGAGCTGGTCATGCGGGCGGTGGCGGCCATTTTCCTGGTGGACTGGCTCGGCT
>JAFSWT010000054.1 GCA_017444395.1 Schwartzia sp. (in: firmicutes)
GACGGTGATGGCGAGGTTTCGTTTCTGCTTTGCGTTCATGATTCGTTCCTTTCTTTACTATGAAGCCGGACAGTGGGGCACTGTCCGGCTTCTGTTGTTGCGGAAATCTTCCTTATTTCTCGCCGTACTTCTCGAGGACGCGCTCGGCGAAGACCGGCGCCCGACCGACGTAGGCTTTCGGATCCAGCATGGCGTCCACCTCGGCCTCCGTGAAGGCTTCGGTGACTTCCTTCGTCTTCATCAGGACATCCTTCAGCGGGATTTCTTTCTCGTAGGCCTCCATGCAGCTCTTGTAGACGACCTCGTGGGCGGTCATGCGGCCGAGACGCGGGGCCAGGTGCATCATGACGCACTCGCTCATCATCAGGCCCTTCTGGGCAAAGAGGTTGCGCTCCATGTGCTGCTCATAGACAATCATGTTCTCGAAGATGTTCTTCGACTTGGCCAGCGCTGCCGCCATCAGGTGGCAGGCCCGGGGAATGCCCTCCCACTCGGAGAGGAAGCAGCCCCAGTCGCGCTCATTCTCGCTGATCATGCTCTCGACGATGGCCGGGGCGATGCTGCGGACGTTGCGGAGAAGCGCCAGCACATTTTCCAGCACCGCCGGATTGCGCTTGTGGGGCATGGTGGAGGAGCCGACCTTGCCGGTGAAGAAGGGTTCCTCCAGCTCGAGGATTTCCGTGCGCTGGAGCGTCAGGATCTCGTGGTTGATGCGGCCGAGGGTGCCGGCCACCAGGGCGAGGACGGTGGCGAACTCCGCCTGGCTGTCCCGGGCCACGTGCCAGGCGATGGCCGGAACGCCGAGGCCCAGAATCTCCATCATGCGCTTCTGCGTCTCCAGCCCCTTCTCCGGCATCGAGGCCAGCGTACCCACGGCGCCGGCCATCTCGCCGACGAAAACGCGCTTTTTCATTTCCTCCATGCGCTCGATGTCGCGGCCCAGCTCATCGGCCCAGACGGCCACCTTGTAGCCGAAGGTGATGGGGATGGCGTGGACGACGTGGGTGCGGCCCGCCATCGGCAGGTCCTTGTACTTTTTCGCCAGCTTCAGGAGGCTCTTCTGGCAGATTTTGAGGTCGCGCAGGATGACGTCGTAGGCGTCGCGCTGCAACAGCACCAGGCCGGTATCCACGATGTCCTGGCTCGTCGCCCCCCAGTGGACGAACTCGCCGGCGTTGTCCGGCAGCACCGCCTTGAAGGCCCGCAGCAGCGGCACGATGGTGATGGAGCTCTTGTAGTATTCGCCGATGGAGGGGATGTCGAGGCGCTCGGCCTGGGCGTACTCGTTGATGATGTCGGCCTTCTCCTTCGGGATGATGCCGAGCTCGCCCTGGGCCTTCGCCAGCGCCGCCTCGGTGTCGAGCCACTTCTGGGCCCAGGCTTTGTCGCTGAAGATTTCCCGCATTTCGTCGGTGCTGAACATGGAACCGTGGATCTGGCTGTCGATGGCTGTCGATGGCATGATGAATGACCCCTTTCGTTTTTCAGAAGATTTTCCCGGCGGCGGCCCGGTGTGGATTGGCCGCTGTCCTTTTTCTTGCCCTAATCATAGCAGGAAAAAACAGGAAAGTGAAATACCGGGGGCTTATCGTACCATAGCCGCCACTTTGGGGTGCAGCGGTTTTTCACGATTTGTGAGCCGAAAACGCCAATAATTCAGGGGATATATGTTCGGATGGTGACGGTTTTTATGATATCATTCGTTTTTCTTATCCACCCCGGCGGCGAAAGGTGATACAATTATAAGTGTACTAACACGATGACAATTGAACAACGCCACCGCCTATGCCGCCATCTGCTTCGTTGTCGTCAGTCGGCATAGCCACCGCTATGCCTCCCTCCTCCGCCTCGCATCTGACGACATATGCGGCGTCGTTTTTGTTCAAAAATCATCGTACCAGTACACTGGGAAACCCGAAATGAAAGGGGGGCGATTCCTTGGAAATCAAGCAGTTGGAATACTTCCTCGCCGTCAGCGAAGCCAAGAGCTTCACCCGCGCTGCCGAGCAGCTCTATGTCTCCCAGCCGTCGGTGACGAACACCATCCGCGGTCTGGAAACGGAGCTGGGCCTGCAGCTTTTTGAGCGCAGCCAGAAGCAGGCAGTCCTGACCAGCGAGGGCCGGATTTTCCACAGCCATGTGGAGCATCTGATGCGGGGAATTTCTCACACATTGGATGAAATCCAGGCGATCAAGAACCTGAGCGGTGGCGTGCTGGCCCTGGGGCTGGCGCCGCTGGCGGGCGTGCCGGACTGCTTCGCGCTGCTGCAAGCGTTTCGGGAGAGCTATCCCGGCATCCGGCTCCGGCTGGTGGAACGCCCGGCGATGGAACTGCAGCGGTCGATGCTGGAAGGGCGGCTGGATTTGGCGCTACTGGCCGGCGGCGAGACCATACCGGCGCTGGAATATCTGCCGCTGGGTTCGCTGGAAATGGCGGTCTGCTTTACCCGCCGCCACCCCCTGCGACGCCATAACACCCTGCGGCTGGCCGAGCTGACGCAGGAAACCTGGATCCTGTTCGAAGACGGCGAGACCTGGCCGCCGGTAGCCGAAGCGTTGGCGACGGCGCCGCCGGCGGAGCGCGTCACCGCCGGGCAGGTACAGACGATGAAAGGATTGGCCGCGGCGGGTTGCGGCGTGGCTTTCTTGCCCGAGCCGCTATGCGAGAGCGACAATGATCTGGCCGTAGCCGCTTTGGACCCGCCCTTGGCGCTGCCGCTGACCCTCGCGTATCGGGCGAACCGCCATCTGTCCCACGCGGCGGAAGCGTTTCTGGCCATCGCCCGGAAAGGAGAGCGATCTCATGCGTGAACCGAAACTCGTTGCCGTGGGCAGCAGCGATATCATTGCCAACGAAATCAGGGAAATCTCGGAATCTTTTTTGGGCCGGGTGCTGCCCATCACCACTTGCACCACCGCCGAAGTGCGGGAAGCCCGCCCTGATGTTTTCTACCTCTGCGCGGTGACACAACGGGCGGCGCTGGCCCGGGTGGTTCCGCCGAAGCAGATGTTCGTGTTCGAGTTGCACCCAACGACGCTGTTTTTCCTGGCCATCGCCCGGATTCCCGACGGCGAAACGGTCTGCGTGTTCAACAACCGGCTGTCCTATACCGGCGTGCTGACGGAGGAATGCCGGGCCTTGGGCATCCGTGGCCTGCGCTTTTTGCCGGTGGCTTACGAGGAAATGCCGGCGGACGAGGTGCGACAGCGCCTGCGGCAAGCCCGGTATATCGTCGGCGTGGACCGGATGGTGCAGGAGGGCGGCGTGCTGTTTGAGCGCTACCGCGCCGATCTGGGGCCCGAGGTCAGGATCATCCCCGGGAAACGCACGGCCTCCATCGCTTCCGCCAGCCGCCTGCTCAGCGGCCTGGCCGCTTTCTATGGCGAGGCGCTGGCGCAGGAAAAGCATCGTCTGGAAGAAACAGCGGCGTCGACAGGCACGGAGGCTATCCGGGCTCTCTCCAAAGAGGCGGCCAGCATCTTCGACTGGCTGAAAAACGCCGCCCTGCAGCTCGTCACCAGCCAGATCGGCAGCCAGGACTTCCTGCCAGCCGACACCCTGGCGCCGGAAGATATGGTTTCCGGCCCGGCAGCGGAGGCCGGCGAACGCCTGCAGGGCCAGATGGACGCCCTGCGCTATCTGGAAAAGAAACTGCGCCAGCTCAGCGTCTGAGAAGAACGCCATCGCCCGAAAAACGGACGGCGGCGTTCAGGATTGGAGGCGGATAGTATCCCCGCCGGTACAAACTCCTTCGCCGATTGCCTTGATTATAACGGTATGGTATACCTTTCCCAGAATGAGGCGAGTGAAATGGCGACGAAGAGCATTTTGAAAAACATATATATGAGCGACCCCGAACAAATAAGCCGGCTGGCAGATGCGATGGAAAAAGCCGAGGCGTGGCAGGGTAAAGAGGTTGAGCTGCGTTATCCTGTCGTTGAACTCAAAGGCCAGCAAATCAAAGATTTTGTCGACGCATATCTCGGAAAAAGGCGAGGCGTAAACAGCCGCCGGAGCGTATGTTCCGACGGCTGTTTGCTGTTGCGCGAGAAGCCGCGCTTTCCAAAGTATATTGGGAAAGTTCCAGAGCGATGATTCCCACCGGGAAAGGATTATTTAGGGCACAGCAAAGGGGCTGCCGCATGTTCCGGTTTACATGCGGCAGCCCCTTTGATGCGCGCCGGGCATCATCCTCATTCGTTGTCTTCGTTGCCGATGATTTTCAGGATTTGGCAGTTCTTCAGCATCCGCGCCGGGCTCATCTTCGCCCAGTCATAGAAGCGGTGGTATGTATCGTAGCGGTGGAAGCGCGCCGCCTCCTGCCGCTGGGCGGTTTCCATCGTTTCCCAGAGGGGCCGGAGGCCATAGCGTTCCTTGAGCTGGTCGAGCACGCCGAGCCGGGAGAATGTCTCGGCGTTGTCATAGACGGCCAGAAACATCGGGTATTTCGCCGGGCAGTTTTCGCGGACAAGCCCCTGGTTGAAGAAGATCAGCTTCCCGTTTTCGTAAAAGATGTTGTCCGGCGTCATGTTCAGCCAGGCGCGCTCCAGGATCACGCCCCAGTCCGCCTGGGGATCAAGCCGCTTCATCGTGTTTTTGGCGTCCGGCACCGGCGGCGAGGATTGGAGGATTGCCGCCCAGAGGCGCTCTATCGCCGTCAGTACAGCTTCGCGCTCCGGCGGCTCCGGAGAGCGAAGCCAGGCCGCCATCGTCGGGCACTGAAAGCGCGGCATGGAAAGGGTTCCGTCCCGCAGTTCGCAGGGGACGACGTCCAGTCCGCGCCGGCGGAGCGTCGCCAGATTGTCGGCGATGGCACGGATACCCTGCCGGGCCGCCGCCAGGACGGGCTTCTTGCGGACGTAGCTGCCTTCGCGGCAGGTGGCGATGTTGTACATGGGCGCGCGGTCAAAGGCCAGCGATGCCGATTCCGTCGGGCAGAAATCCGCTTGCATTCCGCATTCCACCAGGAAGGAATTGGCCATGGCCGGGAAAAGCCCGTTCCGCACGATGTCCGCGTACAGGGCGGCTTCCGGCAGGATCCGGGTGCCGGGCGACGGGTCGTAGGGGATCAATGTTTTGCCGACAGCGTCACCGGGAAGCACAGTGTCGGTGAATATGAACTGGGGCAGGCGGTAATCCGGCAGCGGATAATAGAATTTCCAATGCGTGAACCCGGCCTGGGCGAGGATGGCGGTGATCTCCGCTTTGGTTAAGAGCCTCTCCCCGCCAAAGGCGCCGGAGAGCTCGCCGAAGGGATCGTCCGAGTAAGGATCCCGGGCACCGCAGAAGTATTTCAGTCCCAGGCGGTTGTCCATCGCCAGCAGGAGGCGCCCCTGGGGTTTCAGATACGCGAGCAGCGATTTCAGGTAATCGGCGTATGGGGCCGGCGACCAGGCTCCGTTCGCCGCGCGGGGCAGCATATCGACCAGCGTGATGATGTCGAACTGCTGGCGGAACGGCATATCCCGCAACCGGCCGGCGTACACGTCGAGGTTTTCTCTGTCGCTCCAGCGCTTGATGCAGGACTGGGCATAGAAGAGCGATCGGTCCAGCGCCGTGACATGCGCCGAGCGGTCGGTCAGTACGCCGGTCAGCGCCCCGAAACCGCAGCCGATTTCCAGTACCTCCGCGTCCTTTGGCATATCGAACCAGCCGAAAAGGCCCGCGCGCATATCGGAAAGATGGGAGAATACGGCCCAGCGGTCGTCTGCCGCCAGCACTTCGTCATAAACGCCGTTGGCATGTGTCGTGATATAGCGGTCGATGTCCTGCTCGATCAGGGAGACAGAGCCCGACTCTTTTAGAAATTGCGTGTGCAGCCGTGCCATTCGCTGCTTCCCCCTCGTGATGGTTTCTTCATTATTCCATGTCCGCTAAGTTCGCGCGGCGCGTTCCGCTTGCGCTCACCAAGCGGCCAGGCATATATTCGCACTAAATTCGCGCTGCGCGCTCATTAAGTGCTCATATTATACCATATGGACATAGATTATCAATCTGTTTCCGCGTCGTTTTCGTGGACGCTTCTCTTCCTTGTCCCCGGCGGGCTTTCGTTTCCGCGCGGCTTGTCAAAATCCCGTTTTGTGATAAAATAGGAAAGAGCGAACTCTGCGCGACGGGGAGGGAAATGGATGGAAGCGACCGTTTGCCTGATCATCCTGGCAATCATGTGCTTTTTCTTTGTCACGGAGCTTTTGCCGCCTATGGTCACGGCGATGGGCGGCGCGGTTGCCGTGGGCCTGGCGGGCCTCGTCCCGGTCAAGGCATTGGCCGGGGATTACTCCAACGGTATGGTCGTCCTGTTCGCGAGCATGTACGTCGTCGGCGCGGCGATGTTTCACACGGGGCTGGCCCAGAAGATCGGCGGCATGATTGTCCGCGCCGCCGGGCGGGGCGAGCGAAGCCTGATGTCCGGCAGTATGGCGGCGGGGGCGGTCATGTCCTCGGTGCTTTCGAACACGGGCACGACCGCCGCGTTGCTCCCGGTCATCCTCGGCATCTGTTCCGCCTCGCGGATCTCGCCGCAACGCCAGCTCATGCCCCTCGCTTTCAGCTGCGGCCTCGGCGGCCTTGTCACCATCGTCGGCTCCCCGCCGAACCTCATCGCTTCCGTTGCGCTGGAAAACGCCGGACTGCCGGGCTTTGGCTTCTTCGAGTACGCCTGGATCGGCGTCCCCCTGACGGTGGCCGGCATCCTTTACATGACGCTGATCGGCAAGCATTTCCTGCCCCGGGGGAATGCCACCGGCGAAGGCATTGACGAGGACGCGGCCGTCGAGGCGCAGGCGACGGAAAATGACCCGAGGAAGATGCACGCCGCCGCCGCGATTTGCGCCGCCGCCTTCCTCATGCTGGCGGTCGGTTCCCACCTCGTCCCCATGCACATCACGGCCCTCACCGCCGCGCTTTTGCTCGTCGCCACCGGCTGCCTGACGGAAAAGCAGGCCATCGCCGGCATCGACTGGGCGACAATCATCCTGTTCGTGGGCATGATGCCGGTAGCGGTAGCCCTGGATGTGAGCGGCGCGGGCCGTCTCATCGCCGGGATGGTGGTCAGTTTCATGGGCGAATCACCCAGCCCGCTGATGGTGACCTCGACGCTGTTTGCCTTCGCCTGCCTGCTGACGCAGTTCATGTCGAACACGGCCCTGACCATCCTGCTCTGCCCCATCGGGATATCCGTCGCCCGGCAGATCGGCGCCAATCCGCACGGGGTGCTGATGGTGATTGCTGTCGCCGCCTCCTGCGCTTTCGCCACCCCGGTGGGCACGCCGCCCAATCAACTGGTGATGGGCCCCGGCGGCTACCAATTCCGGGACTACGTCATTGTCGGCCTGCCGCTGGTCGCTGTCTGCTACCTCGTTTGCCTGTTCGTCATCCCGGCAGGATGGCCGCTCTTCCCGTGACCGATCCCTTTGTCAGCCCTCCTTCGCGGAGGGCTTTTTTAATTTATCCGATGCTGACTTTATGCCGTATCCTGTGGCCTCATCCCCGCGATGGCGGGGCTTTTTTATGCCCGTTTCCCGGGAAAAACCGGGCGGCAATCCCTCTTTGCTCTAAGATATGCCGAAACGGGATTTTAACCCCGATTTATAAAAATGCCAATACGGGATTTTTGATCCGCTGGCAATTCCATATTCTTTTACAAAATTATGTAAAATTCATGGAAGAAAAGCATTGACAGAAATGCTGAAATGGTATAAATTTATCATCAGGCGCGGAAAGATTATGCCATTTTGGCTTTTTCGCGGCTCGGTATCAAGGGATGGCTGGCATCTCTGCCTGCCCGGGCGCGTTGCCCTGTGAGGCGCGCGACGGGCGGTGGGGCGGCCGACCGGGAAATGCGGCACGCATAGAGGCGGCCCGCGCCAGGGTGTCTGCCGGCGCGGGGCGTGAAGAACGGCAAGGCCGTTGCGTCTCGCCGTAGTGCCAATACGAGCAGTTCCCGGTGGCGTTCGCGTTTTCCCGCGCGGAGAGCGTGAGGGCCGGGCCTGGACGAACATGAGGGAGAGGTGAGGGGCGGCACAGAGACCGAAAGAAGTGCTTCAAGTCGTGTTTTTGGGAAGACGGCGGCAGCCGGTCTTCTACAAAAGGAAATTTGAGGTGATTATCAAATGCATCAACCGGCAACAACAAATCCGCTGATCATCATGGTCATCAACATGACCATCGTGTTCGCGGTGCTGATCGGCCTGTCGTTCATGATCAAGCTCGTTCACATGATCGACCCGACGAAGGAAAAGGAAAAGCCCGCGGCGGCACCGGCTCCGAAGGCGGCTCCGGCCCCGGCTCCGGCATCCCCGGCAGCGCCGGCGGTTGACCCGAATCTGAACATCGCTGTCATCGCGGCGGCAGTCGCGGCCTATGGCGGTGACGCGAAGATCGTGGCCATCCGCCCGATGGAGAGCACCGGCTGGAAGAACGTCGGACGCGCAAACGGCGTCCAGAACACAGTCTTTTAAGCGAGGAGAAAGGAGGAAACTACGGAATGAATGAATTTATGACCGCATGGGCCGTCTCCCTGCAATCCGTCTGGAATGACAGCGGCTTCTCGGCCATTACCAGCGGCAACATCATCATGATTCTCGTCGGCTGCGTACTGCTCTACCTCGCTTTCGCGAAGGAGTACGAACCGCTGCTTTTGTCGCCGATCGCCTTCGGGTGCATCCTGGCGAATTTTCCCAAGACGGGCTTCAATGACGAGATGAACGTCATGATGGCCATCGGCTTCGGTATCAAGTATGAAATTTTCCCCCCTATCATATTCATGGGTGTAGGCGCGATGACGGACTTCGGCCCGATGATTGCCGACCCGGACACGATGCTCCTGGGCGCGGCGGCGCAGTTCGGTGTCTTCATCGCTCTGGCGGGCGCGATGCTGCTGGGCTTCACGGTCCAGGAAGCGGCCTGCATCGGCATCATCGGCGGCGCCGACGGGCCGACCTCGATTTACCTGACCGTCAAGATGGCGCCGCATTTGCTCGGCGCGATCGCGGTGGCGGCGTACAGCTACAGGTCGCTGGTGCCGCTGATCCAGCCGCCGGTCATGGTCATGTTCACCACCCAGAAAGAGCGCGAGATCCGTATGCCGCAGCTTCGCACGGTGACGAAGTTCGAGCGCATCGTGTTCCCGGTTCTTTCCACGATCGTCATTTCCCTGCTGCTGCCGCCGGTGGCTTCCCTGGTCGGCATGCTGATGCTGGGTACCCTGTTCCGTGAGTCCGGCGTACCCGACCGTCTCTCCGATACGGCGCAGAACGCTCTGATCAACATCGTCACGATCTTCCTGGCGACCGGTACCGGCCTGACAATGGATGCCGACAGCTTCCTGAACTACAAGACACTGCTGATCATCTGCCTCGGCCTTGTCGCCTTCATCGGCGGCACCTGGGCGGGCGTCGTCTTCGGCAAGATCATGTGCAAGTTCACGGGCGGGCGCATCAATCCGCTGATCGGCTCGGCCGGCGTCTCGGCGGTGCCGATGGCGGCCCGCGTCAGCCAGGTTGTGGTGCAGAAGTACGCGCCGGGTAACTTCCTGCTGATGAACGCTATGGGCCCGAACGTGGCCGGCGTTATCGGTACGGCGGTTGCCGCCGGTACGGCTCTGGCCATGCTGCAGGGTTGATCCCATTCGATTTTCGGCAAGAACCGGACGGTTTTCGCCGGGCCCACGCCCGGCGGAATCGTTCCGGCCTAACTAAATAAGGAGGGTTACTATGTCACCTGCTGTAAAGTGCTTGGTTATTCTGGCGGTGGTGGCGTTCTTCTTCGTGACGGAGCTGCTGCCGCTGGCGGTTACATCGATGGCGGGCGCCATCGCGGTCGGCATGGCCGGCATTATCCCTATCAAGACGGTATTTTCCGGCCTTTCCAATTCCACGGTTGTCCTGTTTGCCGGCATGTTCGTCGTCGGCGCGGCCATGTTCCATACGGGCGTTGCCCAGAAAATCGGTGAGCAGATTGTCCGCATCGTCGGCAGCGGCGAGAACAGCCTGATGATTGGCGGCATGGGCGCCGGCGCGGCGCTGTCCTCGGTGCTTTCCAATACATCGACGGCGGCTTCCCTGCTGCCGGTCATGCAGGGCATCTGCTCCGCTTCAAAGATTTCCCCGCAGCGCCAGCTGATGCCAATGGCCTTCGGTTGCGGCCTCGGCGGTATCATCACCCTGATTGGCACCCCGCCGAATATCATTGCCTCCGGCGCGCTGGAGAATGTCGGCCTGACGGGCTTCGGCTTCTTTGAGTTTGCCTGGATCGGTATTCCCATCACGGTCGCCGGCATCATTTACATGGTCCTCGTCGGCAAGCGTTTCCTGCCGAAAGGCGACTACGTCGGCGAGCTGGACGAGGAGTCGGCGGCCGAGGCCCAGGCTTCGACGCATGACTCGACGAAGCAGATCATCGTTGTCGTCGTATTTGCCGTAGCGGTCATCATGATGGCGGTTGGTTCGAAAATCCTGCCGATGCAGGTCACGGCTATCATGGCGGCGCTGGCCCTTGTCATCACGAAGTGCCTGACTGAGAAACAGGCCTATGCCGGTATCGACTGGGTCACGATTTTCCTGTTCGCGGGCATGATGCCGGTCTCGACGGCGATGGACAAGTCCGGCGCCGGCAAGCTGATTGCTGACGCGGCCGTTGGCCTCATGGGCGGCAGCCCGAGTCCGCTGGTTGTCACGGCGATCCTGTTCTTGCTGTCCTGCGGACTTACCCAGTTCATGTCCAATACGGCCTCGGCCGCGCTGCTCTGCCCGATCGGCATCTCCATCGCCCAGCAGATTGGCGCCGACCCGCACGCCGTGTTGATGGCGATTGCCGTTGCCGCGTCCTGCGCTTTCGCGACGCCGGTCGGCACGCCGCCGAACACGCTGGTGCTCGGCCCCGGTGGCTACAAGTTCTTTGACTATGTCAAGGCCGGTACTCCGCTGGTCGTCGTTTCCTTCATCGTTTCCCTAATCGTCATTCCCATCGTTTGGCCGTTCTTCCCCTGA
>JAFSWT010000055.1 GCA_017444395.1 Schwartzia sp. (in: firmicutes)
GACCCCGCCTGTGGCAGCGGAAATTTCCTCACCGAAACCTATCTCTCCCTGCGCCGCCTTGAAAACGAGGCACTACGGGAACAACTCATAGACAACAACGAGATTCTTTTGGGCGAGCTTTTCATCCAGGTATCCATCAAACAATTCTATGGCATCGAAATCAATGATTTTGCCGTGACGGTAGCGAAAACCGCGCTCTGGATAGCCGAATCGCAGATGATACAAGAAACCGAGAAAATCGTCAACATGAACCTGAGTTTCCTGCCGCTGAAAAACTATCCGAATATCATGGAAGGCAATGCCCTCACGATGGATTGGGAGCGCGTCGTGCCGAAAGAGAAGCTCAACTATATCATCAGCAATCCGCCCTTCGTGGGAGCGCGGCTCATGGGCGAAGCGCAAAAGGCCGATGTGGAATCCATCTTCGCCGGGTGGAAGAACCTTGGCAACCTCGATTATGTCTGCTGTTGGTACAAGAAAGCCGCCGATTTCATGCGGCAAAGCCCTATCCGCACTGCCCTTGTCTCCACCAACAGCATCACGCAGGGCGATTCCGTGGCGACGCTCTGGAAACCGCTTTTTGCCGGGGGCGTGCATATCGATTTCGCCCATCTGACATTTCGCTGGGATCAAAAACAGGACGCGCCGGAACCAGAGGGCGTGCAGAAAAAGCGTCCCGCGAAGGTTCCGAAGAAAGCGGCGGTGCATTGCGTAATCGTCGGCTTCAGCACTATACCGAATAACAAACCGAAAGTCATCTATACCGGGACGCAGATTTCCGAAGCAAATAACATCAACGCTTATCTGATGGACGCCGATAATGTTTTCATCGAAAGCCGTACCCATCCGCTCTGCGACGTGCCGGAAATCGGCATTGGCAACAAGCCCATCGACGACGGCAATTATCTCTTCACGAAAGCGGAAATGGAGGACTTCATCAAGAAGGAACCCGCCGCCGCCAAATACTTCAAGCCGTGGTATGGCTCGCAGGAGTTCATCAACCGTCAGCCGCGCTATTGCCTGTGGCTGGGGGATTGTGCGCCGAGCGAGCTGAGAAAGATGCCGCTGGCTTTGGCCCGAGTGGATGCGGTGCAAAAATTCCGTCGCCAAAGCAAGAGCGAGGGAACGCGCAAACTGGCGGACAAGCCCACAAGGTTCCATGTTGAGAATATGCCGAAGGGAAACTCTATCCTTGTTCCGCGCCATTCATCTGAAAATCGCCGATATATCCCTTTGGGGTTTATTTCTTCTGATGTCTTAGTTGGAGACGCTGCGTTGCTTATTCCCGACGCGACACTTTTCCACTTCGGCGTATTGACCTCGAATGTTCATAACGCCTGGATGCGGACGGTCTGTGGCCGGCTGAAAAGCGATTACCGCTATTCCAAGGACATCGTTTACAATAACTTTCCGTGGCCGGCGCCCACCGATGCCCAGAAAGCCGCCATCGAGCAGACGGCGCAGGGAATCCTGGACGCGAGAAATCTCGACCCGGACGCCAGCCTTGCCGACCTCTACGACGAGAGAATCATGCTGCCGGCACTCCGCAAGGCCCACCAGGCCAACGACAGGGCGGTAATGGCGGCTTACGGCTTTTCAACGAAAATGACCGAAGCGGATTGTGTAGCGGAACTGATGAAGCTATACCAAAGCCTGACCGCCAAGGCAGTATAAGAAAAAACAAGCCTCACCCAGCGGCATTTTTCCGCTTGGTGAGGCTTGTTTGGTATCAGGGTATCACACCCAGCCTTGGGCGTGCATGGCTTCGGCTACTTTGGCGAAGCCGGCCAGGTTGGCGCCGGCCAGGAGGTTGCCTTTGACGCCGTACTGCCCGGCGGCGGTCTTGGCCTTCTGGTAGCTGTTGGGCATGATGACTTTCAGGTGTTGCCGCCCGAGTCGCCGCTTTGAAAATTAAAATGCCCCCGTGCGCTCATTTCGAGTTTGCTGATGCTTTTCTTGTTGAATGGGACAATCACAGATAGCCGTGCTTCTTTCCGAGGGCAGTCACTTTTTTGAGGGAAAGTTTGCTGTACTTTGCCACCTTGTCAATTGGGAGATGGTCGGCAAACATGGCGAGGGCACATTCCTCACGAGCTGAATTGCGTCCTTCGGCACGCACCTTCGTTTCAACTTCTGCTGTTATATCGGCTCTCAAATCTTCTCTCAGAAGATCCAATGCAATTGATGCCATATCGTTCTGCTCCTCCTTTCGGTTTGCGTACATATCAAGGAACCGGTCATCGCCCGTCAGTGCTTTGAACAAGTCGAGCAATTCCTTGACGTGTTTCACTTTGCCCGGCATGGGCACCCATTTCTTCGTCTTCCGCATCTGGCTGTAGTAGTCCGCCACAAAACGGAAGTCGCTCCTAAACTTTGAAATCGTCTCGTCCGGTAGCCATGCGATCTCGAAGACGTGGATTTTGTAGTCGTTTATATACGGTTCCAGTTCCGGTGGGATATGCGGGAAGCACTCCTTCAGACTGCGCGGTGCTGTCCAGCGATGTTCGTAGTCAAAGTGCAACACCAGCGTGATTGCCGGATAAAGTTGGAGCGGCGCTTTTTGCGTGCCGTCGTCCACTTCATCTTCGGGTTTGAGCCTGTTCAACTCGTCCCGATACACCGCTCCGTCGTAGCCGATCACTCGAAGCGGCATAGCGCGTTGGACAGAAATCTGACCCTCCAGCCCAATGAATGCGAGACGGATGCGTCCTTGCTCCCACAGCTTTGCCACATCCCGCTCTTGAAGCCGCAGCTTCAAATCCTTGTCCTTATACAAGGAGGCCCGCATGGCAGGCTTCAGGTCGCGGGGCTTTATAAGACGCTTGCCGTCCAGCAGCAGGACGTTCACGATGTCCGCAAAGCAGTCCTCCCATTCGGATAGCTGTTTCTGTGTCAAATCCTTTGTGCCCAAGCCGTCGCCTCCTATTCCTGGCTTCATTATACCACGACATGGACTTCATGGGTAGTTGGGACAGTAATTTTTCTAAAGCGGCATTTATCACGGCTTTCAAATAGGGAAGGGGATTTCTCAATGTCTCGCCCAAATATACAAAAACCGGGCTCACTAGCAGAAGAATAAGCCATGCCCGGCCCATCGTCGATTCCATAGAATCATTTTTCCGGCTCTGTAAAAGCGGGTAGAGTAAACGCCGTTTTGCGAGAAAAAACAAGCCTCACTCAGCGGCATTTTTCCGCTTGGTGAGGCTTGTTTGGTATCAGGGTATCACACCCACCCCTGGGCGTGCATGGCTTCGGCTACTTTGGCGAAGCCGGCCAAGTTGGCACCGGCCAGGAGGTTGCCTTTGACGCCGTACTGTTCGGCGGCGTCCTTGGCCTTTTTGTAGCTGTTGGCCATGATGACTTTCAGGCGCTCGTCCACTTCCTCGAAGGTCCAGGGCAGGCGCTCGGAGTTCTGCGTCATTTCCAGCGCCGAGACGGAGACACCGCCGACGTTGGCTGCCTTCGCCGGGGCGAAGAGGACTTTCTTCTTCTGCAGGAAGTCGATGGCGTCCAGCGTGCAGGGCATGTTCGCGCCCTCGCCCACGGCCTTGACGCCGTTCTTGACGAGGATCTTGGCGCTCTCGAGGTCGAGCTCGTTCTGGGTGGCGCAGGGCAGGGCGATGTCGCACTTGATGGTCCAGACGCCCTTGCAGCCTTCGGTGTATTTCGCCTTCTTGCGCTTCTTGATGTATTCCTTGATGCGGCCGCGGCGGACTTCTTTGATGTCCTTGACCAGGGCCAGATCGATGCCGTCCGGATCATAGACGTAGCCGTTGGAGTCGGAGCAGGCCACGACTTTCGCGCCCATCTGCTGCGCCTTTTCGATGGCGTAGGTGGCCACGTTGCCGGAGCCGGAGACGACGACGGTCTTGCCTTTGATATTGATCTTGGCGTCGTCGAGCATGTGCTTGACGAAGTACAGCAGGCCGTAGCCGGTGGCCTCGGTGCGGGCGAGGCTGCCGCCGAAGGTCAGGCCTTTGCCGGTGAGGACGCCGGCCTCGTAGGCGTCGCGGATGCGCTTGTATTGGCCGAAGAGATAGCCGATCTCGCGGCCGCCGACGCCGATGTCGCCGGCCGGCACGTCAATGTCGGCGCCGATATGGCGGTAGAGCTCGGTCATGAAGCTCTGGCAGAAGCGCATGACTTCGCCGTCGGACTTGCCCTTGGGGTCGAAGTCGGAGCCGCCCTTGCCGCCGCCGATGGGCAGACCGGACAGGGCGTTTTTCAGCACCTGCTCGGTGGCGAGGAATTTCAGTATGCTGAGGTTGACGCTGGGATGGAAGCGCAGGCCGCCCTTGTAGGGGCCGATGGCGCTCGACATCTGGACGCGGAAGCCCCGGTTGACCTGAAGTTCTCCTTTGTCGTCCGTCCAGGGGACGCGGAAGATGATGGTGCGCTCCGGCTCAAAGAACCGCTCCAGCAGCTTGTCGTCCTTGTATTCGGGATGGGCTTCCAGAACCGGGATGATCGAGGTCAGGACCTCCTTCGCCGTGTTGTGGAATTCCTTCTGGTCCGGGTCCTTGGCGATGATGTCCGCCAGTACCTTTTTCGCGTAAGCCTTCATGTCTGCTGTCATTACATCTCTTCCTTTCCTCTCCGTGCGCGGCTTTGGTTTTCCAGCCGTCGCTCTCTGACTATGCTTTTTGCAACATAGGTAGTATACTTCAAATGAAGGGGAAAATTCAAGTTTTTTCTGCGGATTTTTGAAAAGAACATTGTATACAATCGGCGTATGCGGTCAGCGGGCCGTGGTGTTTTCGGCGGCCGGGGCCTTTTCCGGCGCCGCCGGGGACGGTTTTTCCGCCGTGGTTTCCGCTGGCTTTTCTGCGGCATCGTCTTTCTTTTCCGCGGCCGCGGCGTCCGCTTTGCCGGCAGCGGGTTTTTCGCCGCCGGCCGCCTTTTCCTTCGCGGCTTCCTCCAGCCGCTGTTTCAGTTCCTCGGCCCGCGCTTTCTGTATCTTTTTCCATGTTTTGGGGGCCAGCTTTTCCAGATAGGCGTCGGGAATGTCATCCGCCTCCGGCACCAGCTTCAGATAGGCGCGGTAGAATTCCTCGGCCTCCGCTGTCTCGCCCATCTCGTCGGCGAGGTCGCCGCCCATCTTCGGCGCCGCCGGGGCCTTGGGATCGAGCTCCCGGGCCCGCTGGATGTCAACCAGGGCTTTGTCGGGAAGTCCCTGGGCCCGATAGACTTCGGCCCGGTTCAGATAGACGTAGGCGTTCCGGTCGTCGGCGGCCAGCGCCCGGGCGCACTCGGTCATGGCCTGGGGGAAATCGCCGAGCAGCGCGAAGGCGCGGCCCCGGACGGCGAAGATGCCGGCCATCTGCGGGGCCCGGGCGTCGCATTCGTAGATGCGCTCCGTTTCGGCCAGGGCCATTTCCGGCCGGAAGACGTCGTTGTACCAGTCGGCGTTATGGTAGATGCGCTCCACCAGCTTTTTGGAGGCTTTGGCGTTCTTCGCCTGCTTTTCCTGCCAGCGGACCTGCCGCTGGGCCTCCGCCGCTGTCATCTGCGCCCGGGTGCCGTCCTGGGCTTCGCGGGCGTAGGCGTTTGTCACCAGTACCCGCAGCAGCTCATCGGCGTGGTTCAACGACACGGCGGATTTCAGGGCCCGGTAAGCCGGCGTGTCATCGAGACAGTCCACGCGGCCGTTCTCGCCGGGGCGGAAGGCCCAGCCCTCGAGGCTGTCGAAGTCATGGAAGGCTTTCGCCGCGCCGCCGGCAATCAGGTAGGCATTCTCCGGCGTGTTGTCGTAGGCATCGGAGGTGCAGGACGCTTTGAGCAACAGCGAACCGTCGATCCAGACCTCGGAGCGGTCCCGGACCTCCACATGGCCGCCGCTGTAATCTGTCATCATTTGGGCCAGCTTCGCCTCGCGCTTGTCGGTGTCGGGGTGGTCGTAGGGTTCCTCGCCGTAACGGGGGTCGAAGTCTGTCGGGTGCTCGGCCAGGTAACGCATCCGGGCCATGGCCGCGGCGGCGCCGCCGGGGTTGAAGCCGGCGCTGGACGCGAGGTAGAAGCCCCCTTCATCGGCCTCGTACTCCGCCGGCAGGATGACGTTTTTCGCCACCGAGTAATCGGCCAGGATCATCGCCACGTCGGGCCGCACCGCGCCGGTGGCCATGCCCAGGAAAGCGATGCCGAAGGATTGGGCCGCTGCCCGGGCGTAGTTGTAGGCGGCGTGGAGCCGGATGCCGTGGGTCATCTCGTGGGCCAGCACCGCCGCCAGTTCGTCCGGGTCGCGGTCGAGGCCCGATACCAGCCCCCGGTTTACGCTGATATAGTTTGTCGGGTAGCAGGCGGCGTTGAATTCATGGTTGTCATTGACGCGCCAGCGGAAGGGCAGGGAACGGATGTCGAGCTGATAGTTCCCCCGGGTGGCCAGTTGACCCATCACCTCGTCTACCAATGCCTGGTCCGGCAGGTTGGGGCTCACGCCGTTTTCCTGGGCGTCATAAAGGGCCGTCTGTTCCTGGTAGAGGGAGTTGTTTCCGGCGTCCAGCACCGCCGACAGGTATTCGCTGTACATGCCCGCCGTACCCAAAAGTCCGGCCAGCGCCGTGATCACGTCGCCGGAGTCCGCTGCTCGGGCCGGGCCGGCCGGGAAAAGGAGCAGGAGTCCCGCCAGGGCCCCGGCCGCCCAGCGCCGCCATCTTTGAAATGCCATTTTGCCGCCTCCTTCAAAAGCTATGGAATCGCGGCGCAATGCACCGCCTCGTTTCAACTCTAACGCGCTCTAGTATAGCACAAAATCAGCCGGTGCGGTAGCCGGGCGGGCCGGGGGAGAGTTTTTTCCGGAGGCCGTTCCCGGGGAAAATCCGCCGGAAAAAGTCCCGGATTTCCCGTATTTTCTTGCGTTTACGCATTGACATTTTGCCGAATTTTCTCTATTATAAGTGTAGTGAATATTTTCACAAAAGAAAGAAAACTATGGTTGTTTTTCCCCAAAATTTAATTTACAGGAGGCTTTATCTATGGCAGTAAAAGTAGCAATCAACGGGTTTGGACGGATTGGACGCCTGGCGTTCCGGCAGATGTTCGGCGCCGAGGGCTATGAGATCGTGGCGATCAACGACCTCACGAAGCCGGAGATGCTGGCGCACCTCCTGAAGTACGATTCCACGCAGGGCTCCTATAAGCACAAGGACGCGGTGAAAGCTGAAGAGGACGGCATCGTCGTCGATGGCAAGAAAATCAAGATTTACAAGGAAGCGGACGCCGCTAACCTCCCCTGGGGGCAGCTGGGCGTCGATGTGGTGCTGGAGTGCACCGGCTTCTATACCTCGAAGGAAAAGGCCTCGGCCCATATCAAGGCGGGCGCCAAGAAAGTCGTCATTTCGGCGCCGGCGGGCAACGATCTGCCGACCATCGTCTATAACGTCAACCACAAGGACCTGAAGGCTTCCGACACCATCATCTCGGCGGCTTCCTGCACCACGAACTGCCTGGCTCCGATGAGGGCGGCGCTGCATAAACTCGCCCCGATCCAGAGCGGCATCATGCAGACGATTCACGCCTATACCGGCGACCAGATGACGCTGGACGGCCCGCAGCGCAAGGGCGACCTGCGCCGCAGCCGCGCTGCCGCCATCAACATCGTGCCGAACTCCACCGGCGCGGCGAAGGCCATCGGCCTCGTCATCCCCGAGCTCAAGGGCAAGCTCATCGGCGCGGCGCAGCGCGTCCCGACGCCGACCGGCTCCACCACGATCCTGATTGCCGTCGTCAAGGGCAAAGTCACCGTGGAAGATGTCAACAAGGCCATGAAGGCCGCCGCCAACGAGTCCTTCGGCTACAACGAGGACGAGATCGTATCCTCCGACATCATCGGCATGACCTACGGCTCGCTGTTTGATTCCACCCAGACGATGGTGAACCCCATCAATGACGAGCTCACCCAGGTCCAGGTCGTTTCCTGGTACGACAACGAGAACAGCTACACCAGCCAGATGGTCCGCACCATCAAGTACCTGGCGGAGCTGAAGTAAGACATTTTCATAACGCTGTTTGATCTTGCGGAGGTCCGGCCAGAGCGAGGGCCGGGCCTCCGTTTTATCATAGTCCGGATTCATGCCCATAAAACATGGCGCGTTCCGCCGGAAAATCAGACAGGGGGATTTTATCATGCAGGCAAAGGATATCATGACCAAAGATGTTGTTTCTGTCACGCCGGATACCAGTGTGGAGGACGTGGCAAAGCTCCTGGTGGAGAAGAAAATCGCCGGCGTGCCGGTGGTGGCCGCGGACGGGTCGGTGCAGGGCATTGTCAGCGAGAGTGACCTCATGTGCCACGAGCTTGATCCGAAGGACCCGGGCGTCTTCAAGCTCTTCATCTGGGGCCTGAAGGATGAGGAAAAGGTCGAGGAATACCGGCATATCATCGAAAAGAAGATGGCGGCCACCGCCGGCAAGATCATGACGAAGCCGGCCATTGCCGTCGATGCCGGGGACGATGTGGCCGACGTGGGCCAGCTCATGCTGGACAAGCGTATCAAGCGCGTCATTGTGACCCAGTACGGCAAGCTCGTGGGCATCATCAGCCGGGCGGATTTCGTGCGGATGCTGGTGGAAAAGACGGTAAAGAAGTAAAGACCGGCAACATTCATCCGGACAGGAAAGGAAGCAGATATGGCGCGGAAAAAGAAAACGGATATCGACAAAACGCCCATCGATGAAAAACTGTTCAAGGGCGATGAGTTCATCATTAAGGACGACGACGATGATTTCGATGACGAGTTTGATGACATCGATGATTGGGACGACGAAGAAGAATGGGAGGATGACGATTGGGAGGCGCCGCCGCCGGCCGGCCCTCGTCTGGATATCCATGTCAACGTCAACATCAATGTCAATTCGGCGGCCGATCTGGATAAGTATGAGAAGAGCATCAAGCGCATTCTCGAAAAGTATTTCCTGAATCAGAACTGAGGGAGGGACATGGTTTATGGCAAAGAAAACCATCGAGGATATTGACGTAAAGGGCAAGAAGGTATTCGTGCGGGCGGATTTCAACGTGCCGCTGGACGAGAACCAGAACATCACCAACGATAAACGCGTCCGGGCGACGCTGCCGACGATTCAGTATCTGCTGGACCACGGCGCGGCGGTCATCCTGGCCAGCCATCTGGGGCGGCCGAAAGGAAAGGTCGTGCCGGAGATGTCCACGCGGCCGGTGGCCAAGTGCCTGTCGGATCTGTTGAAAAAGCCGGTGGCTTTCGCCGAGGACTGCGTCGGGCCGAAGGCCCAGGAAGCGGCGGCGAAGCTACAGCCCGGTGAGGTGCTGCTGCTGGAGAACCTGCGCTTCCACGCCGAGGAGGAGAAGAACGACCCGGCCTTCGCCAAACAGCTGGCCGACCTGGCCGATGTCGTGGTGGACGACGCCTTTGGTTGCGCCCATCGCGGCCACGCCTCCAACGAGGGCATCACGAAGTACAAGGAGACGGTGGCCGGCTTCCTCATCGGCAAGGAACTGGACTTTATCGGCAAGGCTCTGGAAGCCCCGGAGCGTCCCTTCGTGGCCATTCTCGGCGGCGCCAAGGTTTCCGACAAGATCAACGTCATCGACAACATGATTTCCAAAGTCAACACCATCATCATCGGCGGCGGCATGGCCAACACCTTCCTGGGAGCCCAGGGGCTGAATCTCGGCAAGTCGCTGGTGGAGGCCGACAAGTACGATCTGGCCCGCCAGCTCTTTGCCAAGGCTCACGCCAACAACGTGAAGATGGTGCTGCCGGTGGACGTGGTGGTGGCCGACGACTTCAAGGCCGACGCCAACCACAAGGTCGTCAAGGTGGACCGCATTGAGAAGGACTGGCAGGCCCTCGACGCCGGCCCCGAGACCGAGAAACTCTACGCCGAGGCGCTGAAGGGCGCCAAGACCATCGTTTGGAACGGCCCGATGGGCGTCTTTGAGTTCGACGCCTTTGCCCACGCCACCGAGGCGGTAGCCAGGGCGGTGGCCGAAGCTACCGAGGCCGGTGCCATCAGCATCGTCGGCGGCGGCGACTCCATCGCGGCCCTGAAGAAGACCGGCCTGTCGGATAAGGTTTCCCATGTCTCCACCGGTGGTGGGGCCACGCTGGAATACCTCGAGGGCAAAGTGCTGCCGGGCCTGGCGGCCATTGCGGATAAGTGAGGGAGGAAAATCCAATGATTGAAGAAACCATCAAGAAACTCTTTTCCGACGGCGAGGAGGAGCAGCCGTCGCCGTGGAAGCGCCAGCCCATCATCGCCGGCAACTGGAAGATGAACAAGACGAACACCGAGGCGGAGGCGCTCCTGAAGGAACTGCTGCCGTTGGTGGAGAATGTGAAGGACCGGGCTGTCGTGATCTGCCCGCCGGCCACGGCGCTGACGCTGGCCGTCAGGAAGGCCGGGGCATCCGCCAATATCGGCGTAGGCGCCCAGAACGTGCATTGGGAGGAAAGCGGCGCCTACACGGGCGAGCTGTCCGCCGCCATGCTGAAGGACGCCGGTGTCCGTTACGTCATCGTCGGGCACTCCGAGCGCCGCGAGTATTTCGGCGATACCGACGAGACCGTCAACAAGCGCGCCAAGGCGGCGATTGCCGCCGGCATCGTGCCCATCATCTGCGTCGGCGAGTCGCTGGAGACGCGGGAAGCGGGCGGTTACAAGGAATTCGTCGCCGCCCAGGTCAAGAAGGCCTTTGAGGGCATGGGAGCCCTTTCCGCCGCGAAATGCGTCGTCGCCTACGAGCCAATCTGGGCCATCGGCACCGGCAAGACGGCAACCTTTGAGCAGGCTCAGGAAGTCTGCGCGATGATCCGCGAGACGCTGGCGGCCCTTTATGACGCCGAGGTGTCCGACGCCATCCGCATCCTCTACGGCGGCAGTGTCAAGCCCGACACCATCGACGGCCTGATGGAAAAGCCCGACGTGGACGGTGCCCTGGTCGGCGGCGCTTCGTTGAAGGCGCAGGATTTCAGCCGCATCGTCAAGTTCGGTCAGCAAAAGCCGGCAAAGCCGGAAAAGGTGGAAAAGCCCAAGGCTGCGGAAAAGGAAATCAGTCGGACGGACTGAGTATTAAAGAGAAATAAAACGTGTGCGGGATGAGGCAATCCCGGTCGCGTCAGGGAACCCTGGCCTACGGGTTGCCTCGTCCTTCACCGGTAGTTCTGTTTTCACCGTAATGTGCGGGGGCTGTCATGTTCATCCATTGGCTGGAATTTGAAAACGATTCGACCGGACTGAAAATCAAGCGTATTACGTTTGACCGGCTGAATCTTTTGGTGGGCGTATCCGGTGCCGGGAAGACGCAAATCCTGAAAGCGTTGTCAACATATGTTGGCGCGGTTGTCAAGGGGGATGCCATTCCTTGCGCGGGACGGTTTGTGATGTGCTTTTCCCTGATGGATGAACAGAAAAGCCGATGCTCCGCGTTTCGGGAACCCTTGACATGGACAATCCAAACAAATAACCATTCGTATAAGAGCGATGGGAGTTCCATGTATAAAATTTCCGGGGAAAGCCTCACCGATTCGTTCGGAGACACCGTTTTTTGCCGGACGGAACAAAGCCTTCGTATCGAAGGGCGGGAGATGCCTCAAATTGCCCCGGGGAAAAGTGTATTGAACCTGTTCCAACCCGATATACAAGAGGGCTTTTCCCAGGTGGCCTCGATTTTTCGTCAGTTGGAAGGAATCAAAGACGTTTCAATAGATTTTGCGAAAGAACAAATCAAGCAATGGGAATCAAACCAGTATGGGGAGCTGCCTTTGGCAGAGGTGAAATGCCGTTTGTTCCAGTATCCGCCTTTATTGGCGATATTTCTGGCAAAACGGTTCGTCCCCGGTTTGTACCGGGACTTTTTGGGGGCGTTGCAAGACTCGTTCCCTTATGTGGATGAGGTTCTGGTTTCGGACAAGGCGGGAAACGGAAAATCCGAACTGGTTATTTCGCAGGGTGGTACCTGGATTCATAAGAGCGACATATCAGGGGGGATGCTGAAGGCAATCTGCATTCTCGCCATCAGTTGTTTTGCGCCGGACGGTTCGGTCATATTGCTTGACGAATTGGAGAATTCTTTGGGCGTGAACTGCCTGGATGATATTGTGACTTATATTTGCCAAAAAGCCGCCGAGAACCATCAGCAATTCATTCTGACGAGCCATCATCCATATATCATCAGCCATATCCCGGTCGAAAACTGGCGAATCATATCGCAAAAGGCCGGGGTTATCAAATCAACATCATCGCAGGACGCGGACATTGAGACAAAGGTCAATCGGCAGGATGCCTTTTTCCAATTGATCAATTATCTGGACAGGGAAGAATCATGAATCTTTATTTCCTGACCGAGGATTCGAAATCATTTCGTAAAGTATTGCCAAAGTGGTTGTCGTATATCCTGCCCCACTTTCATGAAGAAAGTTCTTTCGACAGTCTGAAATCACCTGGCAATCACTATATGATACAGGATGGGAAAGGGTATCCGGGGATAAGGAACAGAGTCGCGGAGACGGTAGAAACCTTAGCGGCCAAAAACGTTCCACTGGATCAGTTCATCGTCTGCTGGGATGGCGACGCCCGGGGCGGCGGGCACATCCGGGAAGACAAGGCCACTTTTTCCGCCCTGTTTGAGCGCAACGCCGTGAACTATCCCTACCGGTTCTTTGTCATGCGGCACTGCTTTGAAACCTGGCTTCTTGGCAATCGGGCGGTTTATCCCCGCGATGGGCTGTCGGAGGCCTTTGCCCCTTATGCGGCATTCTATGACGTATCAGCCGATGACCCGGAAAAGATGCTACGCCCCAAGGACTATACGGCATCGGTTTCCCAGTATCATTACCATTATCTTCAGGAAATGCTTCGAAATTCCATCCATAAAAACTACAGCAAGGGAAGTCCGGGCGTAGCGAAAGAAAAAGCCTATTGGGACGAGTTATGCCAGCGTACCCGACAGACGCCGGATTTGCGCTCCTTTGCGGATTTTCTGGACTTTTTGCGGGAATGCCGGATACAGTCATATGAAGGTGACGCCAGAGATGGAACTGTTCATCAATAAATTTGCAATATAACTTGTCCAAATCTGCCAATGCTTCGTCAGCAAAAACAGCTATGCATATGAGAGCCGATGATTCGCTGCTTATGCTACGCCTTCGTTTTTGCTTCCTCACCTTGACGAATTTGCCCTGCGCTCTATTTGCCAATGGATTTCTTCACAGTTCCAAATAAACGATGACGCGTCCGGGCGAATGTGGTACACTTTACCATGTTGAGGACAAGTACACAAACAGAGACAGGGTGATCATCATGCCAGAAGAAACAAGCGACGCACCTGACAAGGCCGGGCGGGTGTCCGTCAAGACACGCCTTCGGAACATATTGCTCGCTATATCCATCACGGGAATTGCCGTGATTGGCATCATGAGCACGCTGGCGATGTCGCGCATTCAGAGTGAGGCGGAGGCCGCTCTCATGACGCAGGCGGGGAAGAACATCCACGGGATCGTGAAGCAAAAGGCGGCCGCCACCAACGAAAAGCTGGCGAATTTCAAAAAGCATATCGAGTTCCTGACGGATTACATCGAATCGCTGTATGCTAACTACGATGTGATGGTGGCGCAGGGCAGCCTCTTTGATTTTCCCCGCGCCACGACCCCGAAAGGCGCTTATTCGCTGACGGCTGCGTTCGCAAACAAAGACCTGACATTCGAGCAGCTTGACAGCGATATCAGGCTCTTTTCCAACCTGCAGATGGCCTGGGAACCCATCGCGAAGGGAAATGAGGGGCTCATCACGACCGTTTACGCGGGAACGACGAGCGGGCTGCTGACGTCGTATGATATATACGCCCATGAAGCTGCCGTGTCCGGCGATGAAAAGTTCCTCTACGACTACACCGGGGCGGAATGGTACCGGACAGGGCTGAAGGGCGGCGATGTCTTCTTCACCAGCCTCTATGTCGACTCCCAGGGGCGCGGACTCACGATTACGGTAGGAAAGGGCTTCAAGGACAAAAATGGCGTCGTGCGTGGCGTGGACTGCGCGGACTTCGATATCACGGGACTTTACAATGAGATGATCCAAACGGATGCCGGCGAAGGCACCTTATCATTTGCTATCGACACGCGCGGGCAAATCATTTCCCCGGACATGGGCAGCATGACGCCGGAACAATACACGGGGCTCAAAGCGAGCGAGCTCCTCGCCATGGTGGAAAACAAGGATGGGATCATGGAGCGTTCCGACGCGTTCTATGTCTATACCCCGATTGAGAAAGTCGGCTGGACGCTCTGCACGCGCGTCCCGCGAGCGATCATCCTGGACAATGTGCAGGAAGTGAGCCGGACAATCCGGATCTCGATTTACGCCGCCGTGCTCATAGCCGTCCTTTTGATCATCGTCATCCTGTTCGTCTCCGGGAAGCTGGCCGAGACCATCACTCACCCGATCCGCCTTCTGGAAGAAGACATGGAAATGATTGCGGGCGGGGATTTGGAGCATAAGGCAGTTCGTTACCGGAACGACGAAATCGGGGATATGGCCGGGCGCCTGAACGAGATGGTCGCCCGCCTGAAGGCGACGCTGACCGAACTGAAGGACTCGCAGGAGCACGCCGCCGAGATGAGCGAGCTCGCGACGACGGACGCGCTCACGGGCGTCCGGAACAAGACGGCGTATGACGCCTATCTGAAGAAACTGGATTGGGAGTTTGCGAATAACAAGCTGGAGTTCGGTTTCGCCATGGTCGATCTGAACTACCTGAAGCGGATCAACGACACCTTTGGGCATGAGCGCGGCAACGTCGCCATCCGGAAGATCTGCCGGATCATCTGCGAGACGTACGTGCATTCCCCGGTGTTCAGAGTCGGTGGGGACGAGTTCGTCGTCGTGCTCAGAGGGGTGGACTACGAGAATCGGGAGAGCCTGGCGGACGCCTTCGCGAAGCGGGTCGACGCGGAATACACCAACGAGGCGCTGGAGCCCTGGGAGCGCGTCTCGGCAGCCATAGGATACGCCGTGTATGATGAAAAGATCGATATGAGCGCCCAGAACGTGTTCCATCGGGCAGATAACGCGATGTATGAGAACAAGAAGGCGATGCGGGCGACCCGGGAGTGATATTGGGCAAGCGAACGGGATGGAGCGGACATATCGAACGCGAACCTGAAATCATGGAGAAGGGGTTACAGTTATTATAGAAAGAGAGGTTTTCTCAATGGCAAAGCTGAAAAACGCGCCGGTCATGCTCATCATCATGGACGGCTGGGGAAACGGCGACCCGCGGGCCCCGGACAATGCCGTGGCTGTCGGCAGGACGCCGGTGCTGGACGGGCTGATGCAGAAATATCCAGTGACGGAGCTGCTCTGCTCCGGCGAGGCGGTGGGCCTGCCCGACGGGCAGATGGGCAACTCCGAGGTCGGCCATACGAACATCGGCGCCGGGCGGGTTGTCTATCAGGAGCTTACCCGCATCACCCGGGCCATCCGTGACGGCTCCTTCTTCGAGAACCAGGCTCTTTGCTCCGTCATTGATTTGGCGAAGGAACGGGGCGGCGCCCTGCACCTTTTCGGTCTGGTTTCCGACGGGGGCGTCCACAGCCACACCGACCACATTTACGCGCTTTTGGAGCTGGCGAAACGCCGGGGCCTGAAGGCGGTCTGGATTCACGCCTTCCTCGACGGACGTGACGTCCCGCCGAAGAGTGCCGCGGGTTTCCTCGACGCACTGGAGGCGAAGACGAGGAAAATCGGTGTCGGACGCATCGCCACCATCGCCGGCCGCTTCTATCCCATGGACCGCGACAAGCGCTGGGACCGCGTCGCCAAGGGCTACGAGGCCATCGCCCACGCCAAGGGCACGCGGGCCAGAGACGCCGCGGCGGCGATTGCCGCCTCCTATGAGGCCGGCGTCACCGACGAATTCGTGGTGCCGGCGGTAATGGACGGCTATCATGGCATGGATGCCCGGGACAGCGTGATTTTCTTCAACTTCCGGCCCGACCGGGCACGGGAGCTGACCCATGCTTTTACCGACGAGAGTTTTGAAGAATTCGAGCGCGACGAGAACCTGCGTCCGGCTTACGCCACCATGACGCAGTACGAGTACGGGCTGAACGTCCGCATCGCGTTCCCGCCGGAGAGCCTCACGAACACCTTGGGCGAGATCATCGAGAAGAACGGGCTGACGCAGCTGCGCATCGCCGAGACCGAGAAGTACGCCCACGTCACCTTCTTCCTCAACGGCGGTCTCGAAAAGCCCTATGAAGGAGAAGACCGCATCCTCGTCCCCTCGCCGAAGGTCGCCACCTACGACCTGCAGCCGGAGATGAGCGCCCCCGAGGTCACGGATAAGGTCACCGAGGCCATCGCCTCCGGCAAGTACGATTTCATCATCCTGAACTACGCCAACGGTGACATGGTAGGCCATACCGGCGTCATGGAGGCGGCGGTGAAAGCCGTGGAGACGGTGGACGCCGGCGTCGGCCGCTGCGTCGAAGCGGTGCAAAAAGCCGGCGGCATCGTCCTCATCACCGCCGACCACGGCAACGCCGAGCAGATGAAGGACCCGGCCACCGGCCAGCCCTTCACCCAACACACCACCAACCCGGTGCCGCTGATCCTCGTCTCCGACACGGTGAAGAAGCTGCGCCCCGGCAAGCTCGCCGACCTCGCGCCGACGATGCTGACACTGGCGGGGCTTGAGGTCCCGGCGGAAATGACCGGCCGGAGCCTGATCGAAGAATGAACGAAGGGAGGGGCGCCAGGCGCGCCCTCCCCTAATCCAGCAGGAAGGAGCAATCTCCATGAACTATTCCAGCAAGGTCGAATCCATGACCTGCATCGCCAAGGAAATGAACCACGGCCCGGCCCCTATCCCGGAAGAAGGGAAATGGGTCCAGGCGAAGGAAGTCAAGGACATCAGCGGCCTCACCCACGGCATCGGCTGGTGCGCGCCGCAACAGGGCGCCTGCAAGCTGACGCTGAACGTCAAGGACGGCGTCATCGAGGAGGCGCTGGTGGAGACCATCGGCTGCTCCGGCATGACGCACTCGGCGGCCATGGCCTCGGAAATCCTCATCGGCAAGACCATCCTGGAGGCCCTGAATACCGACCTCGTCTGCGATGCCATCAATACCGCCATGCGCGAGCTGTTCCTGCAGATCGTCTACGGCCGCACCCAGACCGCCTTCTCCGACGACGGTCTGCCCATCGGCGCCGGCATGGACGACCTCGGCAAGGGCCTGCGCAGCCAGATCGGCACCATGTACAGCACGAAGAAGAAAGGCCCGCGCTACCTCGAGCTCACCGAGGGCTACGTCACCCGCCTGGCCCTCGACAAGGAGGACCGCATCATCGGCTACGAATTCGTCAGTCTCGGCAAGATGATGGAAATGGTCAAGGACGGCACCCCGGCGCAGGAAGCCCTCGAAAAGGCGACCGGCACTTACGGACGCTTCGACGAAGCCGCCCGCTACGTCGATCCGCGCAAAGAATGAGCTGGAGGAGGAAAAGACAATGGCATTATTTGAAGGCTATGAACGCCGCATAGAGAACATCAACAAAGTCGTCAAGGAATACGGCATGGCCGCCGTCGAGGACGCCCAGAAAGTCTGTCAGGAGAAGGGCCTCGACGTCGCCGCCATCGTCCGCGGCATCCAGCCCATCTGCTTCGAGAACGCCTGCTGGGCCTACACCCTGGGCGCCGCCATCGCCATCAAGAAAGGCTGCACCAAGGCCGCCGACGCCGCCGAAGCCATCGGCATCGGCCTCCAGGCCTTCTGCGTCCCCGGCTCCGTCGCCGACCACCGCAAAGTCGGCCTCGGCCACGGCAACCTCGGCGCCATGTTGCTGCGGGAGGATGCCAAATGCTTCGCCTTCCTGGCCGGCCACGAATCCTTCGCCGCCGCTGAGGGCGCCATCGGCATCGCCAAAAAGGCCAACAAGGTTCGCCAGGCACCGTTGAAAGTCATCCTCAACGGTCTCGGCAAAGACGCTGCCCAGATCATCTCCCGCATCAACGGTTTCACCTACGTCCAGACGCAGTTTGACTACAAGCGCGGCGACATCGACATCGTGCGCGAGGTGAAATACTCCGACGGCGAGCGCGGCGCCATCCGCTGCTACGGCGCCGACAGCGTCCCCGAGGGCGTCGCCATCATGCGC
>JAFSWT010000056.1 GCA_017444395.1 Schwartzia sp. (in: firmicutes)
ATAATTCATTCGTGGACCGCCTTTGCGAGTGAGTTTGTACATCCGCCTAGATGCAACTCCCATAGCATAGGACGGTCCATATTTATTTGCAAGGGATAGACGCTCTATTGGGGATTATCCCACAAGAAAAATGATTGACCCAAAACAATCGACGATATTACCTAAAACCATTGCGGTCAATGGGACAAAATGATGCTCGCGAAGCACGCCCAAATTTATATTTTGGACTTAACGCTCCCGACGGAACAGAGGTTTTCCCCATTCGTTCAGATGGAAGCGACGGGAATTGGAGATGGAGTAAAAAGAAAATTGAATCTGAAGAAGAACGTATCGAGTGGGTTAAGGGGAAAAACGGCTGGACGGTCTACTATAAAATTTATGCTGACGAACAAATGGAACGACCACCCGAAACAATTTGGTATAACAAAGAAGTCGGTAGTAACCGAAATTCAATAGTTGAAATCAAGGATATTTTCACGAATGAAAAGAGCTTTGACACGCCAAAGCCCACGCAACTTATCGAACGTATTTTACAAATTGCCACCGACAAAGATTCCATCGTCCTCGACAGCTTCGCTGGCAGCGGCACCACCGCCCACGCCGTGCTGAACCTAAACAAAGCCGACGGCGGCAACCGCACGTTTATCCTTGTGGAGATGATGGACTACGCCGACACCATCACGGCGGAGCGCGTCAAGCGCGTCATTGACGGCTATGGCGAGGGCAACAAGAAAACCGAGGGAACGGGCGGCGACTTTTCCTTTTACGAGGTGGGCGAAGCGCTTTTCTCGGACGGCGTCCTCAATGAGAACGTGGACGAAAAAAAGATTCGCGCCTATATCTGGTACACCGAGACGCGCACGCCCTATCGGAAGCCGACGAATGGCAGCCCTGCCTTCCTGGGCTGCGCGGAGGGCACGGCCTATTATTTCCACTATGAAAAGGGCGCGGCAACGACGCTGGATTCCGCGTTTCTGAAGGACGTTGCGGAAAAAGCGGAGCGATATGTGATTTACGCCGATTTGTGTGTGCTTCCGCCGGAAATGATGGAGAAGTATCATATCGAGTTCAGGAAGATTCCGAGGGATATTTAGGAAGATATAGGGGGCGGCTGCCATGATGTTGAAGGACTATCAGGCACAGGCGATTCGCGATTTGCGGCGGTTCCTGGAGCTTTTGGATCAGACGGATTCCCTCACGACGGCGTATCATGATCTTTGGGCGGAGAAGGACGCGTTGGACAGGCCGCCGTATCAAAGCACGCTACCGGGCGTGCCGCAGGTTTGCTTCAAGGTGCCGACGGGCGGCGGCAAGACGTTCATGGCGGCGGCCAGTGCGGGGCCGATTCTGGAAGCGATTCCGACGAATCAGGGCAAGGTGATTGTCTGGTTGGTGCCATCGGACGCCATTCTTTCCCAGACTCTGAAAAATCTCCGCGATGCGGCGCACCCGTATCGTCGGCGATTGCAGGCAGATTTTGACGAGCCGGTTGTCGTCTATACGAAGGACGAGCTTTTGATGGGGGCGAATTTTTCCGCCGACACGGTGGAGGCGCAGGTTTCCGTTCTTGTCCTCAGCTATGATTCGTTCCGCACGTCCAACAAGGAAGGGCGCAGAGCGTATCGGGAAAACGGGCAGCTTTTTCCCTTCGTGTCCCGCTTTTCGGATTCGGAGGATCTTTTGCCGGATGCGGACATCAGCGCATTGATTCAGGTGATTCGTCATTACCGGCCTTTGATAATTGTCGATGAAAGCCATCACGCAACGACGAACCTCAGCGTGGAAATGCTGGGGAATTTCAATCCCTGCTTTGTGCTGGAGCTGACGGCGACGCCGAAAAAGCAGAGCAACGTCATTACCTACGTTCCGGCGGCGAAACTGAAGGCGGCGGACATGGTGAAGCTGCCTGTTATCGTGCGAAACTGTCATACGAAAAACGAGGTTATCGAGGAGACGCTGGATTTCCGGCGACGCTTGGAGCAGATTGCCCAAGCGGAGAGCGTGGAAGACAAGCCTCCTGTGCGACCGATTATCTTGTTCCAGGCGGAGACGAAAGGGAAAGGCGATCGGGCGACGTTTGAGAAAATCAAGCAGGATTTGATCGAGGACTATGATATTCCGCCGGAACAGATTGCGGTCAAGACGGCGGAGGTCAACGACCTGAAGAATGTCAATCTGATGGAGGCGGATTGCCGGATTCGCTATATCATCACGGTCAACGCGCTGAAAGAAGGATGGGATTGCCCGTTTGCCTATATCCTGGCGTCACTGGCGAACCGCAGCTCCGCCGTGGAGGTGGAGCAGATCGTCGGGCGGGTGCTTCGTCGGCCCTATACGCGCCGATTCCGGGATAATCTCTTGAATATGTGCTATGTGTTCACGTCCTCCGACGATTTCCGCCGGACGCTGGACAATGTGGTGGCGGGGCTGAACGCGGCAGGATTCAGTGAAAAGGACTATCGGGCGGTGAATGATGAGGACACGCCCCGGCCAAAGCCCGAGCCGCCGGAAAATCTCACGCTGGAAGGCTTGACCGGGAAACCGGAAAGGGATATTGTGCCGGAGAATTTCAGGCCTGAAGAGGAAAAGCCGGGCCAACGGGGAGACGGCAGAGTACACGAGGGAACCTCCGAATATGGAAGGCGTGACGGGAATGACGGGAACGCCGCAACGAAGAAAACGAAGGGCCAAAGCAAAGCGGGGATGACACAGAGACGCAGGCACGGCGCCTGGGCGCGGAATACGACCAAAGAGAGACGGAAAAGGCGCAGGACAGCCGGACAACCGAGGAGCGGGAACGTATGACGGAATTTGCCATGCAGCCGGAATTTCAGAACGCGGGAGAATTGCTCCTGCCGCAGTTCTTTTTGAAGGAAGAGTCCAATTCGCTCTTCGGAAGCGAGACAGAAACGAAGCTGGCGAAGGAGACGCTGTATCGGGGATTCTCCCTGCGGAACAAGGATACGGAGATTGATTTCGACCATCTCGACGCGGAGATCGCCACGGTGGACATTTACGGCGACGAGGATTATCCGCGTTACAAGAATCTGTCCGACGCTGACCGCCGGTATTTTCAGGAGCATTTTGTCCAAATGCCTCTGGAAAGCCAAGTCCGAGAATGCGCGGGCAAGCTGTACGCCATGATTGACAAGCGGCAAAACGCGGTTTCCAGTCAGGACATCAAGGCGTATGTGGAGCGTATCGTTTCCGCGTTTGAACGGGACCGGATCTATGACGCCATGCAGCGGACAAACGCCTATGCGCGGAAAATCAACGAGAAAGTCAAATCGCTTTTGGAGGCGCACGGGCAGAAGAATTTCCGGGAGCAGCTGGACGCGAGAATCATTTTTGCCCAGCCGTCGTACAAGTTGCCGGAAAGAATCGCGCCGACCGTGCATACGAAAAACATTGTCAAGTCGCTCTATGTGGCGGAGGCGGACGACATGAATCCTTTAGAGGAGCGCGTGATACGGGGCGTGGCTTCGCTGGACAATGTGCGATGGTGGCACCGCAACCGGGAGCGCAAGGATTTTTTCATTAACGCTTTTATCAATCATTACCCGGATTTCCTCGTGATGATGGAGTCGGGCATGCTGCTCTTGGTAGAGACGAAGGGCGACGACCGGGATAATTCGGATTCCAGGCGGAAGCTGGACTTGGGGAAGGCTTGGGAAGCAAAGGCCGGATCGGATAAGTACGGTTATTTTATGGTTTTCGAGACGAGGCAGATGGAAGGTGCGCTGTCCGTGGATGAGTTCATGGCACGGGTGCGGAAGCTGTGACGGGAAGCTGTGAGTGGGAAAAACGGATGGTCTTTTCGGGGCGGATATGGTATACTGTCTGTGGAAAATTCCTGCGTCCGTATTGGCTTCATACACTATATCGGATTTTTCCGAAAAATCTTAAACGCGGCCGGCGCTGGGCGTGGATGGTAAAGCGAACCTGGGGGCGCGTTTCCCCCCGGCGTCGGTTTGCCCGGTGCGGGCAGAGCGAAATGGTTGTCAGCGTTGACCGCGCATCTTTTGGGTGGCGGTCATTTCTGCTTTTAACGAATGTCCTGTTAGCTTTGGAGGAGGGAGCGATATGCGGCTCAAGACGGCTTTGACGATTGCCGGCAGCGATTCCAGCGGCGGCGCCGGCATCCAGGCGGATCTCAAGGCGATGCTGGCCAACGGGGTCTTTGGCATGAGCGCGGTGACGGCGCTGACGGCGCAGAACACCACCGGCGTCACGGCGGTGCAGGAGGCGTCGCCGGAGTTTTTGGCGGCCGAGATAGACGCGGTTTTCACCGATATCCGGCCGGACGCGGTGAAGATTGGCATGGTGGCCGCGGTGCCGCTCATCGAGACGATTGCCGCCAAGCTCGCCCAGTATCAGGCGAAAAATGTCGTCGTGGACCCGGTGATGGTGGCGACCAGCGGGGCGCGGCTACTGCCGGCGGAGGCGGTGCGAACGCTTTCCCGGCGGCTGTTCCCGCTGGCGACGATCATCACGCCGAACCTGTCGGAGCTTTCGCTGCTTTGCGGCCGCGCCATCCACACGACGGAAGAACGGGCCGCGGCGGCGCAGGAGCTCCAGCGTCAGTGGGGCTGCGCCGTGCTGGCAAAGGGTGGTCACCCGGTGGACGAGGACGATGACGCCGCCGACGATGTCCTGGCGGTGGAGGACGGGATCGTGACTTTCCCGGAGAAGCGCATCGACACCCGCAATACCCACGGCACCGGCTGTACGCTGTCCAGCGCCATCGCCGCCAATCTCGCCAAGGGCTTCGCGCTTTCCGACGCGGTGCGCCGGGCGAAGGAGTACGTCACCGGCGCGCTTCAGGCCGGGCTCGCGCTGGGCAAGGGCAACGGGCCGCTTCATCACGGGTTCGATATCAAGAGCCGCTACGCCGTGGAGAGCGTGGACGCCGACGCGCAGGAACGGGCGGCCTATCTTTCCCGGGTGCAGGGCGAGGCGGCTGCCTTCGATGTGGAGCGGATTGCGCCCTTCCTGTGGCTCGACCGGGGCGACAAGGCGTCGGTGGTGCTCGATGTCGGGGGCGATTATCAGAGTGACCTCTTCGCCACCCGGGCCGAGGACGGCGCCGAGGGCAGCAGCCACGATTGGGAGAGCCTGGCAAAAGTGTTCCTGACCGAGGCCTGCCCGGAGCTCGCGGACAAGCTCCGCTTCGACAGCACCGAGCGGGAGTTCCGCGTGCGCTCGCGGACCGACAAGCAGGCGCTCTGGCAGTTCATCACCGGCTTCAAGCAGGCGCTGGACGACCGGGGGCGCATCCTGGACCTGTTCAGCCGGGCGGAAATCGACGATCCCTTTGCCTGAGAAAAAAGTTTTTGGCTGCCGCCGCGAAAAGCCTTTGACAAGACGGCGGATTCGTACTATCATTATACACGTGGAAATTCAGCGACGTTTCATCGCGGTGAAAGGCCGACAAAGGGAAGGGGAGAGACGGAGATGCCGCCGGTAGTGATAATCGTGGGACTGGTCATCGTATTCCTGGTCGGAATCCTTTGGGGCTTCGTGCTGATGATGGCCTGGTTTCATTATTCGGAGGAGTTGGACCTCGATTGGCTCTCCTCGGGGCGGATTGTCAACCGGATGTCGCTCATCGCCATCAATATTCTCTGCCTGATTCTGGTGGTCGGCGGTTTCCTGCTGATCGGCGTGCCCCGTCCAAGCTGACCCGAAAAAACATCGCCCGCCTTCGCGGCTTCCTGGAAGCGCCGAGGCGGGCTTCCTGTTTTCCTGACCGCGTGAAAGGAGGACGAATCCGTGGATCTCTCGGCTTTTTCGGCCCATGCCGGGCCGATCATGGCGGTCTTTGCCGCCTCTTTCCTGCAGGCTATCACTGGCTTTGGCCTCGTCATGGTGGCGGCACCGCTGTTGATGTTCTTCTACGACCCGCGGCTGGTGGTGCTGCTGGTGGTGCTTTTGGCCTCCTGCGGCAACGCCACCCAGACGCTCATCCTGCGTCGCGCCGCCCGCTGGGACATCGTGCGGCGGATGTTCCTCGGCTCCCTCTGCGCCCAGCCTGTCGGCTACTTCATCTACCATCATTTCCCCTCGGAGGGCATCAAGCTGCTGGTCAGCGTCGTCATCCTCATCTCGCTGACAACCATGCAGCTCTCCCACTGGCGGTTCCGGCAGACAGCGCGGGGTGACTTCATCGCCGGCTTTCTCGCCGGGGCCATGGCCACCACCACCGGCATGGCCGGGCCGGTGCTGATTCTCTACTTCGCCGCCGCCGGTATGACGCCGGCAACGCTCCGGGCCACGACAATCTCCTTTTTCTTCTGCTGCAACGTCCTCTCCGTGACCACGTTCCTGGTGGGCGGCGCGGCGCTGGGCGAAGCGTTGCATGAGGTCGTGTTCCTGCTGCCGGGCCTCGTCGCCGGCATCGCCACCGGCCATATCTTCTTCCGCTACCTCCCCGCCGCCCGCTTCCGCCAGATCCTCAACGTCATCCTCTACATCGTCTGCCTCTACACCATCTACGGCGTCTGGCGCCGCTGGTGAACCCCCTCTTGACAGCCGCCCCGTTTTTACGCTATACTATTTTTACTGAAGGGGAGTAGCCCAGAGGCCGGTGGCCAACAAGCATGTCTCCGCGGGGGACTGGTTCCGGCGTTGCGTTTTCGCAAAGGTGAGACTTTCAGCGTGATGATTCCGTCATCGCGCTGAAAGTCTTTTTTTGTTACTACTCCCCGCCGAAGCGTCCACATCTTAGCCAATGGAGGAATCGCCATGAGTCAATCGCTTTCCCTGTTCGTCGCCTTCGCCGTGCTGGTCGTCGGCTTCGTGCTGCTCATCAAGGGCGCCGACGCCTTCGTGGACGGCAGCTCCGCCGTCGCCCGCAGGCTCCGGGTACCGCCTATCATCATCGGCCTGACCATCGTTTCCATGGGAACGAGCCTGCCGGAGCTGGCCGTCAGCGTCACGGCGGCAATGGCGGGCAACAATGAAATCGCCGTCAGCAACGTCACCGGTTCCAACATTTTCAACCTCATGGTGGTCCTCGGCGTCAGCGCCCTGTTCACGCCGCTGGCGGTACAGCGGGAAAGCCTGACGCGGGAGTTCCCCTTTTCCGTGGCCTGCGCCGCCCTCATGGCCTACCTCGGCGCCCACGGCGAGGCCGTGAAGGAGGGCATCGGCTCCATCGACCGGGGGGACGGGCTGGTGCTGCTGGCGCTCTTCATCCTGTTCCTCGGCTATACGGTCCGCTCGGCCCTGAAAGCCCGGGCGGAAAGCGATGACGATGGCGACACGGCGGGTATTCTCTCCCCCGGCAAAAGCCTCCTCTTCATTCTCATCGGCCTGACCGCCATCAAGTTCGGTGGCGATCTCGTCGTCGGCGGCGATACGGTCATCACCGGAGAGAAAATCTCCTACGGCGCCGTCGCCATCGCCCGTTTCCTCGGCATGAGCGACAACCTCATCGGCCTCACGGTCATCGCTCTGGGCACCAGTCTGCCGGAGCTGGTGACCTCCGTGGTGGCAGCCCGCAAGAACGAGCTCGATATGGCGGTGGGCAACGTCATCGGCTCCAACCTCTTCAACATCCTGTTCATCCTGGGAACCGCCGCCGCCATCAGCCCCGTGGACTTCACCGGTGAAAACCTCATCGACACCTGCATCCTGCTCGGCTTCAGCCTCATCGTCTGGCTCTTCACCTGGACGAGCCGCGCCCTCGTCCGCTGGGAAGGCGTTGTCATGCTGGCCCTCTACGGCGGTTTCCTCGCCTATATCATCGGGCGGGTGTACGGCTTTTGATCATGTCTTCCCCGACGGGAAAAAGAAAAACCTTCGTCCTGCTGTCAACGGCAGAACGAAGGTTTTTTGATTTTGGGGAGAAACGAAACTGCAAATGGTTGCGCTCCCGCCAGAGCGCGTCAATGCTGTCCTTCCAGCGGGTCGGGACCATACCGGTTCGGGCCTTCGGTTCCCTTGAAAAAGAGGAGGTAGCAGCTCAAAAGGATATTCAGCCCGGGAATGAATTTGATGATGATCCACCAGGCCGAGCGGTTGAGGTCATGGAGGCGGCGAATCGCCAGCATGAGATTCGGAATCACGAACAACAGGGTAATCCAGACACTCATCTTACGGATACCCGGGTTTTTCAGCACCGCCGCGAGGAAACTCAGGACCATGGCGATGACGAAGATGGCGGCTAACATGGCCAGTCCCCGCATGATGTACGCCTTGCGGTTCAGCCGGTTGTCGTGCCGCAGGAACATCTCGACCAGCCCTTCATCGGGGACATAGTGTTCCCCGGTGCCCGGATAACCCGCCGCGCCAGGGCCATCGCCATTCTGCTCCATGTCCGGCCCGTAGCCCGGCGGCTGCCCTTGCGGCGGCGGTACATTCTGGTTCACCAGTTGTGAACGCAGCGCCGGTGGCTCCCCCTGTGGACGGGCCACTGGCGGATTCGACGTTCCCTGCGATGCCGGAACAACCGGAGACGCGTCCGCTATCGCCGCGCCACAAGCCGGGCAGAATTTCGGCGAGCCGGTAAGCGGCGCGCCGCAGTTTGGACAAAAGTTCGCCATAGAAAACGCCTCCTGCCAAATGGCCTTGCCTGGATTCTCATTGCGTCCCCCTTATTTTATCGCCCCGCGCGGAGAAAGGCAACCATTCCGCCGGAAAAAACCATTCTCTTTTCCGGCTGCCGACAGGATTATTTGATCGGCGCGGAGAATTATACAATAATCCATACTGGGAAAAAATCGTATCCGGCCCGCAAAGAAGGATTCGATATTTGTCAAGCAAAGTCTTCATGATGCCAAGGAGAGCGTCTCATAATCAATAGGGGAAACGGCGCCACCTGACGAACAAAGGAGCCCCACGAATCGATGAAAGATTATTACGAAATCCTGGAAGTGCACCCCAAGGCGTCCCCGGAAATCATCAAAAAAGCCTACCAGACGCTGGCGAAAAGATACCATCCCGATACGGCCCGCGGCGACAAGGAACTGGCGGCGGCGCATATGGCCGACCTCAACGAGGCCTACCGCGTCCTGTCGGATGAAGCCCAGCGGCGCCGGTATGACCTCATGGTTTCCGTAGCCGGGGACTATCCGGGCACGCCCGCCTATGATCAAAGCAAAAGCGCGGCGACGGACGGAGCGGAGGAATCCCCCGCCGGAAAGCGAATCACCGAACTCTGCGCCGAGACCGTGGAGGCGCTGGAACGGGAAATCCGTCCCGGAAAAGAGCATGAGACCGCCAATCGGGAGGCCGGCGAACGCCTTCTCACCCGTTTTGAGCGCGACCTCACCCGCCCTCTGTCCGTCTTTGAGAATCAACCCGGCAACAAGGAATCCGTCCATACCAGCCTCGGCCTCGCTTACTGGCGGCTGGCCAGCGCCCTGACCTGGGGCGGCGACTTCGGCGCGGCGGAGCGGTGCGCCGAAACCGCCTCGCGCTACATCACCCCCGACGCCCCTTTCTACCGGAATTTCCAGCGCACCTATACCGCCATCCGGGAACGGAAAACCATCCGCCGCCAGCAAAAACGCGGGAACGGCTGGCTCATCTTCGCCTGCGTCCTGCTCACCGTTGTGTTCGGCACGGCTGCCTTTGCCGCGCTTTTCCCCGGCAAACTCCCGCTGCCCCGCCTGCCCGCCGCCCTGTCGTCCCTGTCATTCCTCCCGGCGCCCTCCGGGCCCACTGCCCGGCGCGATGTCCGCACCGGTTACGATCCGTCGCACCCCCTGCTGGCCAACGAGGGCTATTGTGAACTCACCGTGGACAATACCCATAGCGATATGCCCGTCTACGCGCGGCTATGGGACACTACCAACGGCATCCCGGTCCGGGCCTTCACCATCCGCCAGGGCGAATCCTTTACCCTGAAAGATCTCACTCCCGGCCGCTACGAGGTGCGTTACCACGCCCTCTATGAAACCGGGACGCCGGCCTTCGGCGCCAAATCCGGCACCCTCCGGCTGGAGCAGATTGTCAAAGGCAACGAGATCCACTACACCCGCGCCGCCCTGACGCTGAATCCCGAAAAACCCGGCGCCCCCTCCCCGGCCCGCATCCCCCAGGGCCAGGTTTGATCCGGTTTCCAAAAAGAGAAAGGCTCTGTAAAGACCACCGTGCCGTCCCGCGGCTGGTCCTTACAGAGCCTTTGTGCTGTAAACGTAATCCCCGTTATCCCGATGACTTCTCCGGTCATGCTGCCAAAAACAACCGGAAATATAAAAATACCCGGCAAATCGCCGGGTATCTCTTTTTCCATGGTGCGGTCGATGGGACTTGAACCCATACGTCTTGTGAACACTACCCCCTCAAAGTAGCGCGTCTGCCAATTCCGCCACGACCGCGTATAGCAATAGGAAGATTTTTTGAAATGGTGCGGCTGAGTGGACTCGAACCACCATGATGTTGCCATCACTAGCTCCTGAAGCTAGCGCGTCTGCCATTTCGCCACAGCCGCATGAAAAACCTTGATGAATATAGGCATGATCCCGGTCAGCCAG
>JAFSWT010000057.1 GCA_017444395.1 Schwartzia sp. (in: firmicutes)
GGAATACCCGCCTTTCTCGACATCACTGGAAAAGCTAGGTATTCTGTAACACAAGATTCCACAATGTCAAGTGGAATTTTCCCGAAGGAGTAAGTTCTACTTTCACTACCGTAAAGTAGAATTTAGCTTTTCAATTGAGGATGCTTTCGTTGGTAAAAATAATACTGGCATAAAATCTTTCTACGTTTTATAATACAGAGGGAATGTCCATTATCGGTTCGGCAATCGGATAGGGGGCTTATTACAAATGGCAAGCATGAAGGATCTTTGCATCATGGCAGGCAGCGCAAACCCGAAGCTGGCGAAAGATATCGCCGCTCATATCGGAGTCCGGCTCTGCGACGCCCTGGTCAGTCGCTTCAACAACGGAGAGACGCAGATCATGATTGGCGAGAGCGTGCGCGGACGGGATATCTTCATTGTCCAGCCCACGTCGCAGCCGGTCAACGACAATCTCATGGAGCTCCTGATTATGGTCGATGCCTGCCGGCGAGCTTCGGCCCACAGCATTACCGCCGTCGTCCCTTATTACGCGTATGCCCGCCAGGATCGCAAGACCCGCGGCCGGGAGCCTATTTCGGCGAAGCTGGTGGCGAATATCATGCAGACGGCCGGCATTGACCGGGTCATCACTGTGGATCTGCACGCCGGCCAGATTCAGGGGTTCTTCGATATCCCGGTGGATCATTTGGCAGCGGCACCGGTGCTGGCCGGGTATTTCGAGGATCTGAAGCCGGAGAATCCGGTGGTGGTTTCGCCGGACCTCGGTGGCGTCACTCGGGCCCGCTCATTGGCGGACCGGCTTTCCTGCTCTATCGCCATCATCGAGAAGCGCCGGCCGGAGCCGGGCAGGGCCGAGGTCATGAATCTCATCGGCGAGGTCAAGGGCAGAACGTGCATCATGATCGATGATATTGTGGATACGGCGGGTTCGCTCTGCGAGGGGGCCCGGGCGCTGGAAAGAGCCGGCGCCAAAGCGGTGTACGCATGTTGCTCCCACGCGATTCTCAGCGAACCGGCGGTCCAGCGCATCAACGAGTCCAATATGGAAAAGCTCATCATCACGGATACGGTTCCTCTGCCACCGGAAAAGGAATCGCCGAAGATTGTCGTCCGCTCTCTGGCGGATACGATTGGCGATGTCATCATCCGCATCCAGTCGCACCGCTCGGTAAGCCAGTTGTTCAAATAAGCGGATTGAGCTGCCGTCGGCGTCGATTGCTGACGGCAGTTTCCTTTCGGGCAGCATAAGCCTCAAAATAATATGGTTTTACGGCATTTTAAGGAAGGGTGGTTTATGTCCAGAAAAGCCCGACCGGGGAAATGGACCCGCGTGCTCCTTTGCCTCCTCTGTCTGCTCCTGTTGCCGATTCCCGTTGCGGCTCGCCAGCATGGTGCCGTCGCCAGCGGGCAGACGACGGTACGCACGCGTCTTCGTACCTCGAAAAACCCGCCACCCAATGCCGTGGAGCCGCTAATCCCGGATTTCAGTACCTGGAGTGGCGGGCTTGTCCTCTATGATCCGGCGAAAGACACCACCCCGCGGGAAGGTGTGGACATCGAGGAGTCGGAGTTCTTCTTTGTGGGGCCGCTGTTTGTCCGGCCAATGACGCTGGGTGTCGTCATTCACCATGTGGGGGTGCCCGCCGGCGACATATCGGCGGAGCGGATACATCGGGCCCATATCGGCAACGGTTGGAACGGGATCGGCTATCATTACGTCATCCGTCAGGACGGGACCATCGAGCGCGGCCGCCCGCTGGCGACCGTCGGGGCCCACGCGTACGGCTTCAACGAGAGCACGGTGGGGATCAATCTCAGTGGCGATTTTGAGTGGGAGGTCCCGACTTACGCGCAGATGGAGTCGCTGACGGAGCTTGTGACCGCGATTTGCCGGATTTACAGGCTGAAGCCCGGAGAGGAGACGATTTCCGGACATTGCGATATGAATTATGACACCGCCTGTCCCGGACGCAATCTTTACCCGTTGCTGCCCGGACTCTGGGAGGATGTGCGCGACCGTCTGCGATAAACGGTTGCCTGGCGCTGACGAAAAGCAGCTGTGTCAGGGCAAAAACCTTTGCAGGATTTCCCGGGGAGACTATACGATTGTCAGTACCTTGATATCCCATCGCTGAAGCAGGGAGGATAACCGAATGAAATTCATCAGGCTGATACTTATTTTCACGTTGTTGTTGCTGGTAACCGGGTGCGGCGGGGAGCCGCCCAAGCCGGCGGGGAGCTCTGCCCCGCCGCCGAAGCCCGCGCCGGCCGCACCACCACCGGTGGGGGCGCCACCGGCGGTGCCGAATGACCGCGAGGTTTGCCCGCGGGCCGGTATCGGCGACCGGAAGGAGCGTTTTGCCAAGGACTACGCCGGCGAGGCGAAGAACGCCGGCAATACGAGCTATGACAACGGGAAGTATGTGGTCGTCTTCATCGAGGGCCGGGCCTTTAATATCACCGCTGCCGCCGTTGAGGGGAACAAGATGGAACCCAATCTGGTGAACATGGTTCCGGCGGACGCGACGCTCACGGAGGAGGAGGAGCGCCAGGAGGACCGGAAAATCACGCGAATCAACCGTTACACCAGTAAGGCCCTGTCCGAGGCCTGCCCGAAGAGCGGCGGGAAGTTTGAGGTGTTCGAGGTGCATGACAAGCAGAGCGGATTGTATTTGGAGACGATCATCGCTTGCCAGATCGAGCTGCCGAAAGGGAAGGGGAACGAGAAGTCCGAGACGGAGACGCTGATGGACCAGAAGTGAGGCCGGTCGCGCGTTTTGATGTGTGGCGGTTATCCGCGGATAAGCCCGAAGAAGAAGGAAGGTGCCCGGTATGTCGGAACAATCGAAGCCCATTTCCATAGATGATCTCCTGGAAACTGTTCGGAAAACCCAGCCGGGCGCCGATCTCGGTCTGATCCAGAGCGCTTACAATCTGGCCTGCGCCGCCCATGAGGGACAGAAGCGGGCTTCCGGCGAGGAGTATATCATTCATCCGCTTCATGTGGCCTCCATCATCGCCGATATGCATCTGGATGAGGCGACGATCAGCGCCGCCCTGTTGCATGATGTGGTGGAGGATACCACTTACACCATCGAGGAGATGCAAGAGAAGTTCGGTGACGAGGTGGCCATGCTCATCGACGGCGTGACGAAACTCGGCCGGATTGAGTACAAGTCGAAAGAGGAACAGCAGCTCGAGAACTATCGCAAGCTCTTCCTGGCCATGGCCAAGGACCTCCGGGTCATCCTCATCAAGCTGGCGGATCGTCTGCATAATATGCGGACGTTGCGCTTCATGCGGGAGGATAAACAGCGCCGCATCGCCAGTGAAACCATCGAGATTTACGCGCCGATGGCGAACCGCCTCGGCATTTCCAATATCAAGTGCGAGCGGGAGGATCTCTGTCTGCGCTATCTGGAGCCCGATATTTACTCCGACCTGGTGGAGAGCGTCAAGCAGAAGCGGCAGGAACGACAGGAGTTCATCGACGAAGCCATGGCCCAGCTTCGGGAGAAGCTGGCGGAGGCCGGCATGAAGGCGGAGATTCGCGGCCGGGCCAAGCATTTCTACAGCATATACAAGAAGATGCGTCGGGACAACAAGGACATCAGCGAGATTTACGACCTTTCGGCGGTGCGGGTGCTGGTGGATTCCGTCCGGGATTGTTACGGCGTCCTTGGCGTCATTCACGCCATGTGGAAGCCCATGCCGGGGCGGTTCAAGGACTATATCGCCATGCCAAAATCCAACGGCTATCAGTCTTTGCACACGACGGTGATGACCCGGGGCTATCCGTTGGAAATCCAGATTCGCACCTTCGCCATGCACCAGGTCTCGGAGTACGGTTTCGCGGCCCATTGGAAGTACAAGGAGGCCGGCAAGAGTGTCGGCGCCGGCAAGGATTTCGACCAGAAGATGTCGTGGCTGCGGCAGATGGTGAACCTGCAGCAGGAGCTCAGCGATCCCCGGGAGTATGTGGAGGCGTTGAAGGTCGATGTCTTTTCCGACGAAGTCTTTGTCTTTACGCCGCGGGGCGATGTAATCGATCTGCCAAAAGGTTCGATTCCGTTGGATTTCGCCTATCGCATCCATACCGAGGTCGGCCATCACTGCGTCGGCGCCAAGGTCAACGGCAAGCTGGTGCCGCTGGAGTACAAGCTGAAAAACGGCGATATCGTTTCCATCATCACCAACAAGGCCAACAACGGCCCCAGCCCGGACTGGCTGAATATCGTCGCTTCCTCCGATACCCGCAACAAGATCCGTTCGTGGTTCAAGAAGGCCCGCCGGGAAGAAAACATCGCCCGGGGCACGGAGCTCATCGAGAAGGAGGCCAAGCGCCTCGGCTACGAGACCAAGTCGTTGCTGAAGGACGGGCGGCTCAGCGAGGTGGCGAAGAAGCTCAACATTCAGACGGAGGACGATCTGCTGGCGGCCCTGGGTTACGGCGGCATCACCATCAACGGCGTTCTGTCAAAGCTGGTGGAGATGCACAAGAAGGAACTGCAGAGTACGAAGTCGCCGGATATCTCGCGGTTGCTGTCGGAGCTCAAGCCGACCCAGGGCACGGCGAAAAAGTCCAGCCACGGGATTCTCGTAGAGGGGGAGGCCGGGCTCATGGTGCGCCTGGCCCGTTGCTGCAACCCGATTCCCGGCGATCCCATCGTCGGCTATATCACCCGGGGCCGCGGCGTTTCCGTCCATCGGGCGGACTGCTCGAATGTGGTGGCGGATCCGGACAGCGTTTCCCGGATGATCGAGGTGGATTGGGATGTCGGTCTCGACAAGGTTTACACCGTCCAGATCGCCATCACCTGCAACGACCAGGCGGGTGTGCTGACGACACTGCTGGCGGTGCCGTCGGAAATGAAGATCAATATTTGCTCCATCAACGCCAAGCCCAACCGTGCCAACAAGACGTCAACGGTCATCATGGGACTTGACGTGAAGAGTGCCCAGCAGCTCAACCAGGTGCTGACGAAGCTGCGGCGACTCAAGGATGTTTTCAGCGTGACCCGTTCCCTGACATCGGGGAATACAAAGGAGAGTGCGTCGGATTGAAGATAAAGAGCTTTATCGTCGGGCCAATCGAGGTCAACTGCTACATCGTCTCTGATGACGCCGGGATTGGCGTCGTCATCGATCCCGGCGGCGACGGTCCGGTCATTCTGGACTATGTTAAAAAAGCCGGCATCACGGTTAAGGCGGTGCTGAACACCCACGGCCACGGGGATCACATCGGCGCCAACGACGCCATTCGCGAGGCCACCGGCGCGCCACTTTATATCCACCAGGCCGACGCCGTCATGCTCACCGATCCCCGGGCGAATTTGTCGGCTTTCATGGGTTACAGTGCCCTGTCAAAGCCGGCGGAACACTTCCTCGAGGAGGGGGAGACACTGCGCTTCGGCGACCTTTCCTTCCAGGTGCTCCACACGCCGGGCCATTCGGCGGGGGGCGTTTGTTTTGTGGGCGATGGCGTCTGTTTCAGCGGCGATACCCTGTTCGCCGGTTCCATCGGCCGTACCGATTTCCCCGGCGGCTCCGAGCGGCAGCTCATCGGCAACATCAAGGAGAAGCTCCTGCCGTTGCCGGAGGACACCGAGGTTTATTCCGGCCACGGCCCGGCCACGACCATCGGCCGGGAGAAAACCGCTAATCCCTATCTGTTGATGGATTCGAATTTCTGGCGGTAACCCAAATTTTCTATGACGGCAAAAAAGACGAGGCCGGCGAC
>JAFSWT010000058.1 GCA_017444395.1 Schwartzia sp. (in: firmicutes)
ATAATTCATTCGTGGACCGCCTTTGCGAGTGAGTTTGTACATCCGCCTAGATGCAACTCCCATAGCATAGGACGGTCCATATTTATTTGCAAGGGATAGACGCTCTATTGGGGATTATCCCACAAGAAAAATGATTGACCCCAAATAACTGCCATCTGTTATGCTAAAAGTATATAAGGGCGGTTCGCCCGTGCCGGGACGTGCGTCTCGGTTCTTTCTTTTTCGCCCCCCCGAAACCGTCCAGCCTACTGTTTCGCGCTTTAGATTCCGCGTAATTCGTCAGATTTGAGCTTTACACAAACTGTAAGATCTCGCAGGCCAGTTACGTCATCTAAAGTCATATGTTACGGCCGCTGGCTCCCCCCGTGACATGCCAGTGGCATGTCACGCCCCTCCCGGAGGGGGGCTTGCAGAGCCTCCCTTTTCAGGCTTTGCGTAAGCCTTTGGAATTTAGCTCTATTGCAAAAGCTGGCTCTGCTTGCCTCCCAGCGAGGGAGGTGCCCCGAAGGGGCGGAAGGAGACCCTCTGCATGATAAAGCTACGCAAACCTTCAGTCTTCGCGCACCCCATCAGCTTTGCTTTACACGAGCGACGATTATCCCACAGCGGCCTTTCATGTGTTACAATAGATGAAAAAAACATCGGCCTCCGCCGGGTTCCTTCTTTCGCTTATTTTATCATGCCGCCGGGGATGTCGCAATAGTCTGATTATTTTTATGCCCGGCAGGTGCGGAGGATCATGGCTTTCAGGAGCTCCAGATTTTGCCCCATCCTGGCGCGAAACGGACCATCCCATATCGTATCAGCCCCTCACCGGATGGGCCGGTTGACAGCTACCGGCAGGGCGGGAAATTTGACGCATTGTAAAAAACGGTGTATTTTGGTTGAGCGCCGGAAGGGAGGAATCGCTTTTTCCCTTGTATCTCATGGGATGACGACCACCAAAGAAACGCCCGGAAAAAAATCAAAACTACAAATTTTTGAATTTTGATTTTTTAACCGTGCCTTTGGGAATAACGATGAAGCCATATCGTATCAGCGCTTGCGGCGAATCGGCGAACCGGGGGCTTTGCCAAAATTGCGTCCTATTGAAAAAAGGGCTGTCACTTCGACAGCCCCTTTTTTATCGCGTCAGGCCGGCGTCCCTTGCGGGCAGCCCCCAACCGGAAAGCGCGGTGCCATGTCTCCGTTCACGAATCCGCCGCCCGGAGCTCGCCGCTCTGATAGGCGTCCAGCAGGCGACGGAGGTCGGCGATTTCCGCTTTCATGGCGGCGCCTTCGTCGGTATCGCCGATGGTGGAGTTGTAGGATTGGAGCTCGACGGTCTCGGAAACGGACTCGATGTCGCGGTTTTCCTTCAGCGCCGTGCGGACATCGGCAATCTGCTGGTGGGCCAAAAGCCGCAGACCGCGGGAGTTGGAGATCAACGTGAAGCCGGACAGGCCGGTTTTCTTATGATAGGCGTGGCAGAAGCCGCCGTCGATGACGATGGCCTTGCCGTTGGCCTTGACGGGGCTCTGCCCTTTCTTCACCGGCACATGGCCGTTGATGATGTGCCCCCGGGCCGGATCAAGCCCGAACTCCGAGAGCAGCCGTTCGCTGGTGGCCGGGTCGTTCTGGCAGACGAAGTAGGCGTCATCCGGCTCTTCCCAGGTGCTCTCGTCGTCCACCAGCATCCGCTCGAAGGTCTTGAATTCGCGCCCCGAGAACGGCGACAGGCGGCCACACCAGAAGTACCACATGTAGTCGAGGGATTCCAGGTCGCGCTTTTGCCAGGCGCGCCGGCAGATAGCGTCCACGAAATCTAGATAGGCCCGCCCGGATAGCGTCCTGCCGCCCATTGTGACGGCGGTGAAGGAGCCGTCCTCCTGCATGGGCACGCAGGCGTGGAACAGCAGGTTGCCGTTGAACCTCGTATAGACGCTTCCCTTGCGGTAGAGGAACTCGATGTGCCGGTGCAGCGGTTCGCTGTCGAGGAACGAGGAGCGCAGCCCGGCCATGATGGCGGCTTCCTCGTCGGACAGGCGGTAGGGGTCCTTTGGGTCGATGGTGGGGAAATTCTTTTGGTTGAGCTCGTATTCCCGGCCCTCGATGGTGACGGTGCCCCGGTCGTAGTCGATGCGGTCGAGAAGCGCCCGCTCTTCCATCAGGAACTCCGGCCGCCGCCGGATGATCTGACCCTCCAGTTTGAACATCATCAGCGAGATGGCCCGCTCCGCCGCCTTCACCGGCTCTTCGTCCGGGTACTGCCGCGTCGCCATCAGCGTCAGCGGTCGCAGGCCGATGGCGTAGCCCTTTTCCAATACGTCGGTGTTGTTGTAGCGCAGATTGTTCCGCACCACGTTGGCGATGGAAGCCTCGGAGCCGCAGGCGGCGCCCATCCAGAGGATGTCGTGGTTGCCCCACTGGATATCGAGGTCGTGGAAGCGCATGATCTGGTCGAGGATAGCGTCGGGCCGCGAGCCCCGGTCGAAGAAGTCCCCGACGATATGGAGCCAGTCCACCGCCAGGCGCTTCACCAGCACGGTAAAAGCGCCGATGAACTCCGCCCCGCTGCCGCAGGCGACGATTTCCTCCAGCAGCCGCTTATGGTAGGTGAACTGGGCCGGGTCCGCCTCCGGCCGGGTGTTCATGAGCTCGACGATGACGGAATCGAAGCGGGCCGGGATGAAACCGCTCACCTTTTCCAACGGGTACTTGAAGGACATCAGCTTGGCCAGCTCCAGCAGCCGCGCCAGATTGTCCCAGTACCATTCCGGCGTCACCCGGCCGTCGGCCATGAGCTGCTCGATTTTTTCCCGGGGATAGTAGATGAGGGTGCAGAACTCCGCCTGCTCCTCGGCCGACAGACGGTTGCCGAATACATACTCGACTTTTTCCCGGATGACCCCGGAGCAGTTGTTCAGGATGTGGAAAAACGTCCCGTACTCGCCGTGCAGGTCGCTCATGAAATGCTCGATGCCTTTGGGGAGTCCCAGCTCCGCTTCCAGGTGAATCAGCCGTTCACAGACGTCTTCCCGGGTCGGATACTTTTCCGACAGCAGTCGCAGATACCGCGCCTCCGGTACCGTCGCCGCTTTCGCTGTTCTTGCCTCCAATGTGCCCGCCTCCTTCAACTATGTTCGAAACCTGTTGCTTTCATTTTAGCATAAATCGAAAAATTGCGACAGCGGAGCGGCGCGAAAAAACCGGCGATTTGCCCGCCACGCGGAAAAATGCGGAAAAATATCGGGCCACGGCCGGAGTTTCCTTTGCCATTGCCCTGCCGGGTGTGATAAAATAGTAAAGTATTGATTTCAAGACAAAGCTGAGGCATTTCATGAAACGACGCTCTATCAAGAGCCGCGTCGAGCAGCGGCGGCGCCAGCAGAAGCGGGAATTCCTGCTGGTCATGGCGGGCTTTACCCTGTTGCTCGGCGGCTGGCTATGGTATCACTTCATCTACATACGGACACCGGAATACGCCATGCGGCAGATCACGCAAGCCTTTTCCGTCCGGGACGCGGCGAAAGTCGAGCGATATATTGATTTCGACCGCGTCCTCGACGCCGCTTACGACGATCTGACCGACGATCTCCTGTACTACGACGCGGCCCTGACCGATGAAACCCGCAAGCGCTACGCGACCTTTTACGATGTCATAAAGCCCCAGATGCTTCACGGGCTCAAGGACACGCTGCACCGGTTCGCGGCTACGGGCGAGTGGCTGTTGCCGGACGGCGCCGACCTCACGAAAGGACGGCAGCTGGGGATTGACTTCGAGCGGTTCCTGGAGCGTTCCCAGCTTCGGAACACCGAGGTCCTCCGCACCGGCGCCTTTCATCTTCAGAACCGCCAGGCCACCGGGCAGGTCGAGCTCCGCGACCGCCATTCCCAGACGGAGTTTTCGATGGTCATTTCCCTGGAGCAGGCAAAGGACGGGCACTGGCAGATAATACGGCTGGAGAATTACCGCCAGTATCTCGATACCATTGCCCCGCGGCAAAATCAGGATATCGCCGATTACATCGCCGCGACCCGCGACGTCATCCTGACTGGCAACGAAGAGCTGGAAAACCTGCAGGACCGTTTCCAACAGCTCACCCGTTCCGCGGGCGGACAGCTTTCGGGAAGCGCCGCCAAACCGCTGGGCGAGCTGATCCGCAGCGACATCCTGCCTTTGCTGAAGAAACGGCAGGCCCGTCTTGACGAGGTGCCGGTTCCCCTGGGGGCCCAGTATCTGGCCAACCAGCGCCACCTCTCCACCGATCTGGCCATCGCCGCCTGGCAGCATTATCTGAAGGCCATCGAGACCGGCTCCTACGAGGAATTCAACATCGCCGAGACCCTGAAAAAGCAGGAGGTCGAGACAGACCTCCGCATCAAGGACATCATCCGTCACAATACCGTGAGCCAGGCTTTGCCGGAGATTCCGTGATGTTCCCACCGATTCCTGACTACCGGAGGCAGCCATGACCGCATTCCCCTACCCGGTTCGTTGCTTTAATTGCCATCCCGTCACCATGGAGGACCCCGCGCTTTACCGGGAGCAGATGAAAAAGGTCATCCATATTTGCGGCTGGGCGGGCGAGATAACCGGAGAAACCGGCATTCCCGGCCTCCGGATTGACTTCAACGCCGGCCTGCGCCTTCAGGTGCCCGCCGGGAACTGGCACATCCGCATCAGCGACTATGATACGGAAATGGTTTTCTTTGACGAACCATTGGCGGAAACGATCCTGATTTCCATGGAAAACTATTACATCCATTGGCAGATTGAGATCTGCGACAATGGCCGCCTGGTCTTTTCCCATCTTTTCGACCCCGACGGTCAGACGGTAATGCTTGCCGCCGGCGACGATTGCGCGCTGGGCGACGCGCTGGCGTTCCTGCCTTATGTCAAAGTCTTTCAGGAGAAATACGCCACCGCCCGGGTGTGCCTGCATCTTCCCCCTTATCTGCAAGGCATAGCCCGCCGGTTCTATCCCCAAATCCCTTTGCGGGACAGGGTGCCGGACGACAGCTACGCGACGTTTTTCTTCAATACCGGGCTGGACAATCTTCTCACGCTGCCCATCGACGGCCGCCAGGTCCCGCTGCAGGACGTGGGGCGGGTCACGCTGGGGCTTTATCATCCGGCGCCCCGGCTCGTCTGGAAGGCCGAACCACGCCAGATCCGGGAGCCCTATGTCTGCATCGGCGTCCAGGCCTCCTCCCCCATCAAGGGCTGGTTTTATCCCGAGGGCTGGGACATCGTGATCCGCTACCTGAAGGAGCTCGGCTACCGCGTCCTTTGCATCGACCGGGACGCGGCGATGACGGACAAGGGACTGACCGTGACCCGGCCGGAGACGGCGGAGGACTTCACCGGCAACCATCCCCTGACGGAACGGGCCGACATGCTGGCCCACGCCGATTTCTTCATCGGCCTGCCCAGCGGCCTTGCCTGGCTCGCCGATATCGTCGGCTGCCCCGTCGTCATGATCGGCGGCTTCTCCTTTTACTGGTACGAGTTCCCGGATGCCTACCATGTGTATAATCCCTTTTCCTGTTACGGCTGCATGAACGATATCCGGGACAATTACTTCAAGAACTTCTGCGGCCGCCACTGGAATACGCCCCGGGCCCTGGAATGCTCCCGGACCATATCACCGCGCCAGGTCATCCGGGCCATCGACCAGCTCATGTCGGATCAAAAAGCCAGGCTCCGGCTTCCAAGTCATTGACGCCCGAAGCTTACGGCGCAAAAAGCCGCCGCTGGCAACAGGTACCTGCTGTCAGCGGCGGCTTTTGTCCGTCATTCTCCGCGGCTCATTTCATATTGGCAAAACGCTCCACCGCTTTGGTGAAGTTGGCGATGGTGCGTTCGGCGTCGCCGTGCTCAATGCCATCCTTCACGCAATGCTGGATATGTCCCTCCAGGATCACCTGGCCGCATTTATGGAGCGCCGATTTGGCGGCATTGATCTGGGACAGGATATCCTCGCAGGGAATATCCTGATCGATCATCCGCTCGACGGCCTGCACCTGACCGATGATTTTTTTCAGCCGGCGGTGCAGATTATCAGAGTCCATGCATTGTCTCAACTGTCATTCCTCCCTGGCCACCAAGGGGCCTGCCGGTATAATACCCTACCCGGTATATTATTGCGTTTACGAGGCGATTTGTCAAGCGACGATTGATATTCATTTTATCATTTTATCTTCATCTTCAATTTTACTCTTCCGGCCACCGGAAAAAATGTAAAAAGTGTTGATTTTCAGCGGGAAATGGATATAAAATATAAAAGGATGATTTTGCTCCGGAGGGAGTGTCTTCATGAAATTCATCAAACGGTTGTTCAAGCGGATATTCGGCGCCATCTGGCGCTTCATCAAGCGGGTTTTCTTCTTTTTCGCCAACCTGATTGGCCTGCTCTTCACGCTGGCGTTCTGTCTCTATGTCTATATCGGCGTCAAGGGCTTCACCTACCTGATGCACATGAAATACCAGACGGTCCCGAGCGTTATCCCGCTGCTTCTGGACCTCGGCCTGGAGGGCATCGTGGGCATCGTGGCCGTCGTAGTGACCGGCTACTTCCTTTCGCCCCGCTGGCACATGGGGGCAGCGGTCCTCACGTTGCTGCTCTGCTCGGGTTTCAACGGCTTCAACATCTGGCGGATCATGAACGGCCAGCTCACCGACCTGCCGCTTTTGGAGGCCATCATCATCACTTCCCTGGCATTCATTTTCGGGCTCGTCACCTGCCTGGAGCTTCGTCGCTACAAGCGTCGCAAGGCGCTGGAGGCGGCGGCCGTCCTGGCGACAGCGGAAGCCGCCGAAAGCGCGGCGTGATGCGGCCGTATTTCCACGGCAGTTCCGTTCGGGCTTCCGGCTCATGAAAAACCATCATCGTAACTTTGACAGCAACTTTTTTGACATCCATGCAAAAAATCCCCGCGGCGCCTTTTGATTTGGCAAACCGCGGGGGTTTCCTTTTGTCATTCGTCGTCTTCTTCGTCGTCCATCAATTCATCGTAGGCCTTGCAGACAGCCTCGAATTCCTCGTCCGAGGGCTCGATGTACTCCTCTTCGCCATCCTCGTTCAACACGATTTTGGCGAAGAACGCCTCATCGTCATCCTCGCAGCCGCAGCCGCAACCTTCATGGTCATGCTCCGCCGCTTCCTCGTCAGATTCCGCCGGCACCAGGAGCGCGAATTTCTCGTCGCCCAGCGGGATGATCATTTCCTCACGATAATAGAATTCGTTGCCGTCATCGTCCGTCATGACGATGATGACTTCCTCGTCCCCGGCTTCCTCAAGCGCGGGCTTTTCCTTTTCCGGCATAGTTGCCGCCTCCTTTTTCCTTGTTCATGCTGTATGCGTGGGGGGAAAATCATTTCCCCGGCAGGCTGTCCAGATACCCTTGCAGGATGAAGACCGCCGCCATCTTGTCAATGACTTTCTTCCGCCGGGCCCGGCTGACGTCGGCGGCGATCAGGGCGCGGTCCGCCGCGACGGTGGAAAGCCGCTCGTCCCAGAAGATGTGCTGCGCCTTTGGGCAATGTTTGGCGACCTCATCGGCGAATTCCCGCACGATGGCGCAACGATCGCCCTCGGTGCCGTTCATGTTCCGGGGCCAGCCGAAGACCAGCCGGTCCGCCTCGTACTCTTGCATGAGTTCCGTCAGGCGGGCGAAATCCCGCTCCGGACGTGTCCGGCGAATGGTCTCGACGCCCTGGGCGGTCATCAGCAGCGCATCGCTGGCCGCGACGCCGATGGTCTTGTCACCGACGTCCAATCCCAATATCCGCATCGTTCAGGCTTCCCGGTCGCGGTCGAGATAGGACCGTACCAGCTCCTCCAGGAGCTCGTCCCGTTCCAGCTTGCGGATCATGTTGCGGGCGTCGTTATGGCTGGTGACATAGGCCGGATCCCCGGACAGGAGATACCCCACCAGCTGGTTGATGGGATTATACCCCTTTTCCTCCATGGCGGCGCAAACCTTCCGGATAACGGTCCTCGCCTTGTTCTCGTCGTTTACGGGACGGAACATCATCGTTTCGTCGCTGACCATGCTGACCAACCTCCTTACTCCGAAGCAATCCTTTTCCCCATAAAAATCAAATCATATCGTGCGAAATCATGTACTCGGCGATCTGCAGGGCGTTCAGGGCCGCGCCCTTGCGAATCTGGTCGCCGCAAACCCAGAAGTTGAGGCCGTTGTCGATGGAGTAGTCGGGACGCAGGCGGCCTACCTCGACGTCGTTCTTGCCCGAGGTGAAGAGCGGCATCGGGTACTCCATGTTCGCCGGGTCGTCGTGCAGGACGACGCCGGGGAAAGCGGCCAGCGCCTTCCGCGCCGCCTCCAGGCTCACCGGGCCCTCGAACTCGACGTTCACCGACTCGGCGTGGCTGCGATAGACCGGCACCCGGACGGTGGTGGCGGTGATCTTCATGTCCTGGTCGTCCATGATCTTCTTCGTCTCGTCGATCATCTTCATTTCCTCTTTCGTGTAGAGGTTATCCTTGAAGATGTCAATCTGCGGAATCAGGTTGAAGGCGATCTGGTAATGCCGGGCGAGGCTGGCGCCGGGCAGGATGTTGGCGGTGACGGGGCGGCCGGCGACGATGTCCTGCACCTGCTGCTCCAGCTCCGCCATCGCCTCCTTGCCGCCACCGGATACGGCCTGGTAGGTGGAGACGACCACCCGGCGGATGCGGGCGATGTCATAGAGGGGCTTCAACGCCATGACCATGATGATGGTGGAGCAGTTCGGGTTGGCGATGATGCCCTGGTGTTTGGCGATGGCCCCGGGATTGACCTCCGGCACCACCAGCGGCACTTCCGGATCCATGCGGAAAGTGCTGGAATTGTCGATGACCACGGCCCCCGCCTTCACCGCGGGCGGCGCGAAGGTTTCGCTGATGGAGCCACCGGCGAACAGGGCAATCTGCACATCCTTGAAGGAGTCCGTCGTGGCCTCTTCGACTTCGTATTCCCGGCCCTTGACCGTGAGCTTCGTGCCCGCGGTGCGCTTTGAGGCCAGGAGCTTCAGATCGGCAAAGGGGAAATCCCGTTCCTCGATGAGGTTCAGGAATTCCTGCCCCACGGCGCCGGTGGCGCCCAGGATAGCGGTATTGTATTTCTTCATGGGAATCGCATCCTTTCAATACTTTATACGAAAAAGGTCATCACAGAAGTTTCTCAAGGCCTACCGTAAGCCCTTTGAGGCCGCGTACCTTCTTGCAGGCGAGAACAACGCCGGGCATGAAGGATTCCCGGTCAAGGGAATCGTGGCGGATCGTCAGCGTCTGACCGAGGCCGCCGAAAATGACCTCCTGGTGGGCGACGTAGCCCGGCAGCCGCACGCTGTGGATGTGGATGCCGCCGATGTCGGCGCCCCGCGCCCCGGCGAGCTTCTCCTTTTCCTCGGGATGGCCCTGTTTGTGGTCGGCCCGGACCTCCCGGATCATCTCCGCCGTCTGGATGGCGGTGCCGGAGGGGGCGTCGAGCTTCTTGTCGTGATGCAGCTCGATGATCTCCACCTCGGGCAGATATTGGGCCGCCTGTTTTGCCATCAGCATCATCAGTACGGCGCCGATGGCGAAGTTCGGCGCGATGAACGCGGGGGTTCCCTGCTTTTCGGCCAGCGCCGCCAGCTCCTTTTTCGCCTCGTCCGAGAGGCCGGTGGTGCCGATGACCGGGGAAACGCCCTGGGAAAGGGCCGTGACCGCGCTCCGATACACCACGTCGGGCCGGGTGAAATCCACCATGACCTCAGGCTTCGTCGCGTCAATGGCGGCCGCGAGGTCGGTCGTCACCGTGACGCCGCAGGCCGGAAGGCCAACCAGCGTGCCCGCGTCAGCGCCGCCGGTGAGGTCTACCGCCGCCACCAGCTTCAGGTCCGCGTCCTGAAGGACCGCCTTGACCACCGCTTGTCCCATGCGCCCGCAGGCGCCGTTTACCAATACTTTTGTCAATCTAACCCCTCCCGGAAGGAAAAATCGTAAAAATCACTGTCCAAAAAAGTATTATATACGGAAACGCCGCTCAGCACAATGCTTTCCGCAAAAAACCGGGAAAGAACGTCCCCGGCGTCATTGTTTCTCCCGCTCCGGCAGGGATTTTTCCCCCTCCGCCGGCAGGTCTTCCGGTGCCTGTGTCCCCTTCCGCCGCTGGAGGTACCAGAGACCGCCATAGACCAGCGTCGCCGCCACGACCACTAAAGTCAGCCGCACCATGTGTTCCCGCAGGCGGACGATGTCATGGCCGATGATGACCTCCAGGGCCGTCGAGGGGAATTTGCCGATGAGATTTGACAGGGCGTAGTCCCGGACGCTGATGCGACTCACCGCCCCCAGCGCCGTCAGGATGCCCGAGGGGAAATAGGGGATGGTCCGGGCAATCAGCATGAGCTTGAAGCCCTCCTTGCCGCTGAACTCATCCAGTTTTGACAGATACGGGCTTTTCCGGATCAGCTTTTCCGCCGAATCCCGGAGCACCGTCCGCATCAGCAGGAAGCTCAGGATGACGCCGGTGGTCTCCGCCAGCCAGGAAATGATGATGCCCGGCACGACGCCGAACAGGACGCCGTTGGCGGTGGAAATGAAAATGGAGGGCAGGAAGCCCAGGGCATTGATCAGCACGTCCACCAGGAAACTCACGACCATGCCCCAGGCACCGAAGGAATGGATATAGCGGATGGTCTCCTCCAGGTCGCCGCAGGTCGCGATCCGCCAGAGTTCAGAGAAAAACGAGGGACAGAGCCAGTAGATGACGCCGAAGAGCGCCAGCAGCAGGAGCCCGGCCACAAGCTGGACCGTCCCTTCCGATTTCAGACGCATGGATACAGCCTCCCGGGAATGTCCGGCCCCGCCGCCCCATACGCCGTCTTTGGTCCGAAGCGGCAGGATATTTTTCGGCTTAAACTATACCGGGCCTTTCTGAAAAAAGGGCGGTAGCGGAGGAAGGCAGAGGCGCCTGCCAATGAATCTGACCTCTCAGGCCGGCGGATGATTCTACACGCCGGCGGCTTCTTCCGGCCGGCGCGGGGCGGGGTCTCTTTTTCGCCATCGTCATTCCGGGACGCTTTGTCGCGTAAGGCGCAGCCGGTTTCCCGCGACATTTCTAATCAAGATTTTATCTTCTCTAATGCTGCTCTTATTGACGCGACGGGGATGGGAAAGTAAAATTAAAGAAAGAAAGATTTCCGAAACGGACGAAACGGAGGGATAATCCATGGGGAAAAAGGATTGGACGAAACGGGTACGGAAAGCCCTGGCGGCGGGCCTCGCCGGCATATCACTGGTCTTCCTGCCGGCGGCGCCGGTGGCACAGGCCAATATCTGGACCGACGTCATCGGCGGTGTCATCGGGACTTCGGCTGTGTACAACTACACGCTGAAAAGCCTTCTGGCCATGGGGAATGACCCCGGCCAGCAGAAGAAGCTCCTCGACACCGACATGAAAGAACGCGGCGAGGACACGGATGCGCAGGATAATGAACTCGTGGACAGCGTCATGCGCCAGCTCATCGAACAGGGCGACTACGCTATGGCGTCGAATTCGCTGCCCTTCCGGTGGCGCGTCAACAATGACGATTCCTTCAACGCCTCCTGCTCGGCCATGGATTACGTCAGCGTGAACAAGGGCATCCTGAAGGCGCTCAACTACAACCGGGACGAGCTGGCCGGCGTCCTCTCCCATGAGCTGATCCACGGCCTCCATCAGCATGTGGCCTATGACGGGGCCAAATCGCTGGCAACGCAGTTTGGGGCGGCGCTGCTGCTCAGGGAGAACAGCGGGATCCTGGAGGGCCTTTTGGCCGGCATCCTCCTGAATTACCATCAGGCGAAAAACATCTCCGTCCCCTCGGAGAACGACGCCGACCGCGCCGGGTTTTACCTCATGGCCAGCGCCGGCTTCAATCCCGGCGGCTTCCCGGCAATGGTCTGCAAGATGCCGGACAGCCCCGACGAAAACATCCTTTATCCCGACGACCATCCCGAGACCTCGAAGCGGCTGGCGCGCTCCCTGGAATGGCTGAAGACTTACGGGATTGACCATGTTTCGGTGGAGGGAACGACGATTGCCATTGACGGCAAGCCGCTGCTCACCGTTGAGCAACCTATGGAGTCATACAGCGCCAAGGAAACGGCGTATTTCATCGCCGGCGGTCTGGCCAAGGCCTTCCACGACAACCGGCTGGCGACGACCTGGCATTTCCATCCCGCCCCCGGGGGCGCGGTGGACTTCCTGACGGACGAGGAAGTTTACCGGCCGTTGAAGGAAGCCATCCAGACCAAGGGGCTGGCCTCCGAACTGGAACGGATGGTGACGGCGGCCTACCGGGATGACGCCCAGACCGGTAATCGCGAGAAGCTGCTGGAAGAAGAACAGAAGTATCAGGAA
>JAFSWT010000059.1 GCA_017444395.1 Schwartzia sp. (in: firmicutes)
CATGTCCCCGACTCGGCCTGTAACAGATATTCCTCCCATTTTTTCGTGCTTTGGACCTATGAATTTCCCCGGGCTGTAATAGTAGTTTCCACTGTCCATTTCCGTGCTTCGTAAGTGGAATTTAAGTTTACAGTTCAGCCCAACGAAAGCATCGCCTTTCGTATCCGCCCTTCCTCACCTAAAAAATGAAAACAATATCTCGGTGGGGCGACTGCATGAAGACCTGCTATGACATCGTGAGTGAAAATGATGCGATTTTGGTTGAAGCCCGGAAAGAGAGACATCATTCCCCACTTTGTTTATCAAAGGATGGAGGCCATCGAAAAATCGCGTGGTAAAAAAATCGGATTCAAAAATTTTGAATCCGATTTTTTACTCGTGTCGTCGGCGATGGTCATGAAGCCATACCACATAAGCATTTGCGGCTATACAGGAAAAAGGGCTTCGCCAAAATTGGAAGGGTTTGGGAAGGGGCTTGCGAGCCGGAAGGAGACCACTGCATGAGAAAAATACGCAAACCGTTGGTATTCGCGTAATCCGTCGGATTTGGTTCTGCTTGCCTCCCAGTAGAGGGAGGTGGCGAGCTTGCGAGCCGGAAGGAGACCCACTGCATGAGAAAAATACGCAAACCTACAGGCTTCCACGTACCCGTCATGCTTGCTATAACGTAAGCTGTAAGTTATCGCGGCCAGTTACGTTTTCCTAAAGCCTATGTTACGGCCGCTGGCTCCTCCCTCCATCTGCTGTTTAGTAACGATGATTGACACGAAAAAGTCAAAAGGACAAATGAAATAATGGAGACGAAGAGCAAAAACCTTGCTATTACGGGATTTATCCGGTTTTTTTCTGTAATTTTTCGATTTTTCCTACTGAACAAAACGCTTGACACCGTGTATTTTTTCAGAAAAGGGTAAAATCGTCCCCCGCCTTTTTTGCCGGCAAACAAAACCATAGACTTCCCCCGAATTTCGGGCTATAATATACAGGGGAGGGATTGCTGTGGATTCTGACCGGATCAAACCCTGGGAGGAACTTACCATCCAGGACGACTATATCTTCAAGCGCGTCATGCGGCATAAACGCATCTGCAAGAAACTGCTGGAGAAAATCCTGCGCATCCGCATCCGCGCCATCCGGTATCTGGAGAACGAGAAGTCGCTGAAGTCCACTTACGGCAGCAAGGGCATCCGCCTCGATGTCTATGTTGCCGACGACAAAAATACCGTATATAATATCGAGATGCAGCTCAAGAAGCCCGCGGGCGACGGGCTCTATCGGCGTACCCGCTACTATCAGGCGATGATTGACATCGACCTGCTGGCGGCCGGCGCCGACTACGACACATTGAACCCGGTCATCATCATCTTCATCTGCCCCTTCGCCCTGTTCGACGGGCAACGTCATCTCTACACGTTCCGCAACTACTGCGCCGAGGACCAGTCGCTGGAGCTCGGCGACGGAACGACGAAGATTTTCCTGAGCACCCGGGGCCTACTGGACGACATCCCGCCCGACGTGAAGGCGTTCCTGGACTACGTGGACGGCATCCCCAGCGAAGACGATTTCGTCCAGGAAATCGAGACGACGATACAGAAGCTGAAAACCAAGGAATCAGAAAGGGTGAGCTATATGACGCTGGAAATGAAGATGAAGGAAGAGAGGAAAGAGGGACGGAAAGAGGGGCTCGAAGAAGGACAGAAAAAGGGGCGTTCGGAAACTCTGCGGGAGGTTATCCGGAACCTGATGAAGACGATGAACCTCTCGGCCGAGGAGGCCATGAACATGATTTCCCTTTCCCCGGAGCAGCAAAAGGAGATCGCACCGCTGATCTGAGTTCCCGTCATCAGAAAGGGTGAGCTATATGACGCTGGAAATGAAGATGAAGGAAGAGCGGAAAGAGGGACGGAAAGAGGGGCGGCAAGAGGGGCGTTTGGAAAACCTGCTGGAAAACCTCCGGAGCCTGATGAAGACAATGAACCTCTCGGCCGAAGAGGCCATGAAAGCGCTGGCCCTTTCCCCGGAGCAGCAGAAGGAGATTGCGCCGCTGCTTTGAGTTTCCGCGCCCTTTTGCCGGGATTGCCAGCCCCAAAAGACCCCAAATGCCATTTATTCCCCACGCAAAAAGGAGAGAAGCCGTCGCTTCTCTCCTTTCGCGTTTCATCCTATTGCCCCGGGAGAACAGATAGTTGACACGGTGGCTGAAAGCGATACGATTTTGGCTAAACCACAAAAAGGGGGACATCGCTTCCCACCATGTGTTTCAATGGCTGAAGGCCATCGAAAAATCACCCGGCTAAAAATCAGATTACAAAATTTGTATTTTGATTTTCATGACCGAGCTTCTGAAGATGGCGATTAAGTCAAGTCATATCAGCGTTCAAGGCCAACCGGAAAAACAGTTCCTTAGCCAAAATTCTCCGTTTTCGAAAGCCTTTTCGATTTTACGAAACCGTTTCCGGCGAATCGTTTTTCTCCGGCGGCGAGGATATGCTATAATAGGAACCGGTAAATCCGCATGACGGTCTTGCCGTCGCAAGGGAGGATGCAGAGATATGTCGCTTCTGGAAGAAACGCTGGCCCGCATCGAGCCACCGGACGAGGACGCCGCCGCGGCCATCGATCGCCGCCTGGCCGAGACACTGGAATGCGGCGGGCAGGAACTCGGCGAACTCCGGCGCCTGCTCACGAAATACGCCGCCATCACCCGGACGGCGGCGGCCGAAACGCCAAAAAAATGCACCATCATCTGCTGCGCCGATCACGGCGTGGCGGCGATGAAGGTCAGCGCCTACCCGCCCTCAACGACGGTGCAGATGACGGAGAATTATCTGATTTCCCAGGGCGGCGTCGCCAACGCGCTGTCGAATTTCGCCGGGGCGGAGCTGCTGGTGGTGGATATGGGCATCGCCGCGCCGACGGAGAATATCCCCGGGCTCATACGCCGCCGGATTGCCGCCGGGACGCAGAACTGCGCCGTGGGGCCCGCCATGCGCCGGGACCAGGCGGTGCAAGCCGTGGAGACGGGCATCGAGCTGGCGGCGAAGTGTGTGGAAGCTGGCTACCGCTGTTTCCTGCCAGGGGAGATGGGTATCGCCAACACCACGAGCTCGGCCTGCGTGGTGGCGTGTCTCTGCGGCCTTTCACCGGAACAGGCGACGGGGCGCGGCACGAATATTTCCGATGACCGGCTGCGGGTCAAGATCGATGTGGTGCGTCAGGCGCTGGCGATCAATCGCCCTGATGCCGCGGATGGGCTGGATGTGTTGGCGAAGGTGGGCGGCTTCGAGATCGGCTGCATCGCCGGCATTATCCTCGGGGCGGCGGCCCATCACGGTTTCGTGGTGCTGGACGGATTCAATACCGGGGCGGCGGCGCTGATCGCCCAGGCGCTTTCCCCGCTGATTCCCCATTATCTGATGGGGTCGCATCTGGCGGCGGAGCCGGCCCACGGGGCGATTCTCGAGAAGCTGGGGCTGCGGCCCTATATGGATATGCGGTTCCGCCTGGGAGAGGCGACGGGGTCGTCGATTGCCGTGAATCTCCTGGACGCGGCGCTGGAGATGCAGCGGACGCTGTCAGACGCGGAGGCGGGGGCGGATTTCTACCACGAGGTCATGCCACCGAAGGCGCCGCCGCTTACGGACCGGTCGCTGGATTTCTATTTGCAGACGTTTCCGTCGCTGTCAGCGGCGGCGATGGAGGCGTGCCAACTCCGCATCGACAATCTGACGAAGCCGATATACAGTCTCGGGTATCTGGAGCAGATTGCCGTGGAGCTGGCGGGCATCCTGGACGATGAACGGCCGCCGCTGGATGTGCCACGGGGCCTGTTGGTCTTTTCGGAGGGCGAGATGACGAGCGCCCAGCGCCGGCTCACCGCGGCTTTCGCGCGGCACGCCGGGGCGGAGGTGACGGTGGCCCGGCTGCGGCGGGATCGGCCGCTGACAGAGGCGTTCCGCTTCGGCCAGTCGATGGCGGAGAGCATTTCTTTCGCCCGGCCGCTATTGGCAGTGGCGCTGGCGGGGCCGGAGTCGGCCGAGGCAAGGGCGGCGGCGCTCTCCGAGGCGCTTTTGACCGAGGACGGCGGGCTCCGGTTCGCGGCGGAGGATTTCCTGACGAATGTGCCGGCGCCATTGCAGATGCAAGCAGCGGCGCTCCTGGGGGCGATGCTCGCCGGGGCGCGCAACAGTGCTCTGATCGTGCTGGACGACGAGGCGACGGAGATCATCGCCCGCTATGCCGAGGCGCTGTGCCCGGGGCTGCAGCCCTATGTGCTGCACACCCAGCCGGGGCTGCTGCGGCTCGGCCTGACGGCGGGCGGCGGCTGCGTGGCCTGTCTGGGGCTGAAAATCGTGGACGCGGCGCTTCACATGCTGAACGATATGAAGACATTCGCCGAGGCCGGCGTCAGCGTAGCCAACGACGGCCCCGGCGCCGGGCGACAGGTGGTGCAACGGGGCGATTAGCCGGCGAGTGGCCGCCGTACCGGAACATGGCGGCTGTAAAACCGGTAAGCGGCGAGAATCAGGACGGCGGTGACAGACCAGCTCACGGGATAGCAGAGCATGAGCGTCTCAAAGGCCGGATAGCGCGGAAAGACAAAAGCAACCCAGCCCAGCCGGACGCCGCAGATGCCGATGACGGCCAGCACCGCCGGCGGCAGGGAGAAGCCGTAGCCCCGCAGGGCGCCGGAGAAGACGTCGATGACGGCGTTCAGGATTTCCGGCCCCACGACGTAAAAGAGCCGCACGACGCCGAGGCGAATGACTTCGGGATTGTCATCGAAAAGGCGCATGAGTGGGGTGGCAAAGGACAGGATGGCGGCGGTCATCAACCCCATGCAGAGGGCATTCAGGCCGAAGGAGAGCAACGCCGCCCGACGGCAGCGGACCAAATCCCCGGCGCCGTAGTTCTGGCTGACGAAGGTGGTGGCCGCCTGGCCGAAGGAGTAGATGACGCAGTAGATGTTGATTTCGATGGTGAAGGCGGCGCCGGAGGCGGCCATGGTGTCGGCGCCGAGGCTGTTGATGGCGGATTGGATCACGATGTTCGCCAGCGAGAAGACGCCGCCCTGTACGCCGGCAGGGACGCCGATGCGCACGATTTCCCGCAGGCGGTCCCGGTCAAGGCGCAGCGCGGCGATGTCGAGGTGGATGACGCCGGGGGCGCCTCGCAGGCCCTGAAAGAGAATCGCGGCGGCGGTTCCCTGGGCCAGCACCGTAGCCAGGGCCAGGCCGGCCGTCCCCCACCCCCAGCACGCCGTGAACAGGTAGTCGAGCACGGCGTTCAGCGAGCTGGCAACGACCAGGGCTAAAAGCGGCGTTTCGGTGTCGCCGCGGCTGCGGAAGATGGCCGCCTCGAAGTTGTAGAGGGCCAGGAAGGGCATGCCGAGGAAATAGACGCGCAGATAGGTTTCCGCCAGACTTCGCACTTCGGGCGGCACGGCCAGCCAGCCCATGATGTGCCCGGCCAGGGTCTCGCCGACAGCCAGCACCAGCGCTCCGGCCGCCGCGGCCAGGAGAAAGGCCGTATGAACGGCGGCGCCGGCTTTGTCCGGCTCCCGGCTGCCGATGTAGCGGGCAATCATGACATTGGCGCCCAGCGAGACGCCCAGAAAGAGGTTGACGACGAGACCGATCAGGGATACATTCGTCCCTACCGCCGCCATGGCGTGGGTGCCGATGAAGCGCCCGGCAATGACGGTGTCCGCTGTGTTGTAAAGCTGCTGCAGGAATCCGGTCAGCGCCAGCGGCATCGCGAACAGGATGATCTTGTCCCAGAGGGAGCCATGCAGCATATCAATTTCACGCGCGCGCATGGGTAAACGCTCCTTTTTCAGATTGGTTTTATTATAGCACGATGATGCCCGGCTGCCTGTCTTTTTTTGGCTGACGCGGCGTTTTTTTATTTCCTTATGGCCCAAAACCCCGAGTTTTACAGTTTGAAAAGCGCGCAAAGTGCTTGTCATCAGTGACAGCAAGGTTTGCGCGCTTTTGTTATGGCTGTTTTTTTGTTATGCTCTGTGAGATGCTCCTCAGGAATTTGTTGAACACCTCCTGCCTCGGA